>JADKJZ010000002.1 GCA_016720805.1 Gemmatimonadota bacterium
TTTTGTGTTACGCCGTCGTTTTCTTTCCAGTTGATGCCGATCAACGTACCATTTCCATTCTCAAGGCGATCGCTGTTGAACGTATCTGCATTATCAACGGTAAGCCACGTAACGTTGCCTGGTGTTACTTGTCCTTTGAAGACGCCGTTTACTGCAGGTAGACTTTGTACTGCTCCGCTTCCGACGCGGTAGTTGAGTGTTGCAGGCGTTTTAATCGTGCTGTCGCTTCGCATTTCCGCAAGGCGGAATTCGAAGTCGCTCATTGGCGTCGCAGTTGCTTGCGCGTTTGCCGTAGCGTTTCCGATTGCGCACGTCACGTTGACTGGTACGCTTCCAACGCCGTTTGCGTCCGGTGCGAATTTGTGCGTCAGGGTGTTCCCGGCCAGCGTGGGCTGGTAACTCGGGTTGGTGATGGCGCCGAGTGTATACACCGGACTGGTGCAGTTCTGCACTGAGAGCGTGCTCGCCGCCTGGCCATCTTCGGGGAACGTCACCGGCGCGATCGTGAGGGACGGGGCAGCCGGCGTCGTGACGGTGAAGCTCGTGGAATTGCTCCCCGTCCCCCCGCTGCTGGTCGCCTCGCCGCGCACGGTGTAGCTGCCGGGCGCCAAGGTCGTGTCGCTCACCGCGAGCGTCGCGCCACTGGATCCGCTCCGGACCAGGGTGCCATTCAGATAGAGTCGGTGGGTGGTGATGCTGCTCTGGCCGTCGCTTGCCGAGGCGCTGGAAGCTGCCGCGCAGCTCGCCGCCCGTCCCGGTCACGCTCACCACAGGGGGCGACGTGTCACCCGTGGGGCCGGGGGTGGTCGGCGTGCTCCCGCAGGCGGCGGCAAACACCACAATGCTTGCCACTCCTGTACGAACCAGTCGCTGCATGGCCATGGGTCTCCGGGGGCTGCTCGAGCGGGGGCTCTCCTTCCAATCTGTGGCGAGTCTGCCAACACCGCCACCGTTGGCTGGTCGCCTGGCGCGAGGCGGGTCAGCTGGCCCACCTCCCCACCACCTGATCGAACTCGCTCCGGGTCCACAGCACCACGATCAACCGCTTCAGCGACCCGACCGGGTGGTCACGCAGGTACCCGGTCACGCCGTCTCGCAGCGCATCGGCAAAGGCTTCGATCGGCAGCCCAACGCTGCCGGTGCCGACCGCAGGGAACGCCACGGAGGCGAGGCCCTTGTTCGTCGCAGTGGCGCAGGATGGCAGCAGCACTGGAGGTGACGACTCCGGGCGTCCCGCGCGCAATCACCAGGTGGAAGATCGCGCGCGTCTTGGGGAGCCCGAAGCCATCGGTCTGGATCACCGTGCCGTCCTCGAGCGGCCCACCCCGCGCCGAGCCATCCAGATGCGCCTGCAGCCCCGGGTGGGCGGCTGCCCGGATGGCGCCCGAGACGCCGCCGCCGAGCTTGAGCCCGGGGTTCGACGGGTTCACGATCGCGTCGGCGGCGACCGCGACGATGTCGCCGGTGCGGAACTCGATCTCGAGCCGACCCTGCGTGACCACCGCCCTCGGCGCCGCCTCCTCCGGCAGGTACCGGGTGAAGTGGTCCAGCATCTCGGCGCTGTCGACCCAGACCATCATCTCCCGCTCACCCGTCCCGACGGCCCTCGCCGTGGCCATGAGGGAGCGGAATGCCAAGGGAATCGAGACGCCCGGGGCCACGGGGAGTCCCAATACAATAGAGAGCGAGCGCTCCCTCGGCTCACTCCGCAGGAGCCGCTCAAGCGTGCTCGCGGCGTCGAGCAGGGATGGGCAGCGGGAGAGGTCGAAGTCGGGGTCGGCGCTGGGTCTGCCGACCAAGAGCGAGAGGTTCACGGGGCCCGGGTGCAGCGGGGAGGGTGGAGGATGCCTCCGGAGTGGGGCGCGTGGCCGCAACGGCCGTCTATATGCATGGCGAACGGGGAACGGCGAACGGCGATGATCGATGGTCGATCGCTCGGCGGGGCGGGCCCGGCGCTGGGGGGCGCGCGGAGGCGGGGTCGCTGACGCGAGGACCGTCCAGTCGCGTCGCGGGGGACGACCGTTCCGTGACGTCGGGCCCACCGCCCCGCCGGCCTGCGACGTCGGACCGCAGCGTCAGCGAGCCCCGACCCGCGCGCCCTCTGCACGGGTACGGAGGTCAGGCCCGCAGCGGCTTGAGCGACTTCGGGGCCCCGCCGCCCTGCGGGGCAGGGGAACAGCACGGCCCAGTCACGAGCAAGGTCCCTCGCTGCGCTCAGGATGGCAATACCAGGGCATCCTCAGGAGCCACCTCGGGGTGACATGCGCGGCTGTAAAACCGCTTACGTTTCGAGCAGCCCCCGAACGGATCGCTTCCCGTCTGCAGTCGAGGTTGTCATGCGCCGGTCCCTGCTCCTCCCGTTGATCCTCCTCGCCGCATGCGGCGGCGACAAGGCCTCCGGCACCGACGGCGGCATCGTCGAAGCGAAGGTCCGCGATTCGTCCGGCGTCGCCATCAAGGAGTATCCCAAGTCGTCGTGGGATGCCGCGAAGCAGTTCACCCTCTCCGCCAAGCCGTTGATGTCCGTTGGCGGTGAAGAGGGTGACACCACGATCGATCTCTCGGCCGGGATCATGGGGGCGTCGTCGGCGTCCGTCGGCCGTCTGCTGCCGGATGGACGGCTTGTGGTGGTGGCCGGCCAGCCGCCGCAGATGATGGTCATCGACACCAACGGCAAGAAGAGCGGCATCATCGGGCGCGCCGGCGAAGGGCCGGGCGAATACCGCCTGGTCACGGCGTTGCTGCAGCTCGGGAGCGACACGCTGCTCGCGTTCGACATGATGCGACGCAAGGGGATCCTCTTCGGACTCGATGGATCGTCGCGCGGTGAACGCGACTTCCCGACCGTCGGGGCGCTACCGATTGCGCCGACGATCCTCGGCGTGCTGAACGACGGGACGACGATCCATCGGAGCGACGGGCTGGATCCGAGGCCGCCCGCCGGTGGCGACCCGAACAGCTATCAGCTCCCGTTGCCAATCGTTGCGTTGATCGCCGGAGGCGCTCGATACGATACCCTCTTCATGGTCCAGGGCATCGAGATGTATTCCTCGACCTTCAGCGCCGGCGGGCAGACGACGGCGATTCCGCGCCAGATCGGCTTCGGCAAGGTGCCGCTGATCGTGGTCGGCCCCGAGGCGATCTGGTTCACGCCGTCGGACAAGTTCGAGCTCCATCGTCGCAGCACCGGTGGCGCCCTTCTCGACATCATTCGCCTTGACTTGCCGACGCGAGCGGTCACCGAGGCCGACAAGACCGAGTTCAAGCGGGTCCTGAGCGAGGCGCTCACGCGGCTCAAGTCGCTGGCGCCGCCGGCGATCATCGACGCCGAGATCAAGAAGCTGGACGAGACAAAGTTCGCGACGCGCTTTCCGGCGGTGGGTCAGATGCAGGTCGATCCGACCGGCGCCGTCTGGGCCAACCTCGGCGGGTCACCGCTCGACAGCACCACCACCTGGGCGATCTTCGACCCGACGGGTGCACTGCAGGGGCGGGTCACCCTGCCGAAGGGAGGGCTCTTTGCGGTGGGGACGGATCGACTGGTGGTCCGCCGGGAGGATCCGGCGACCGGCCTGGTCCGTCTCGAGGTCTGGGGCTTCACGCGGTAAGAGGGGCGAGTCCGACAACCCGCACGACAGGAGCAATCCGCGATGGCCAGCAACAGCGAAGGAATTTCGTGGGGCGGCATTGGTGTTCGCTTCGTCATGGCATTGGTGCTGGTCTATGCGACATGGAATCCGACGGGAACCTCGTTCACCCACTGGGTCTTCCTGCCGATCTTCGGTGATGGCGCGGCCGGCGCCGCGAGTGCCCAGGCTCCACTGAAGTTCCTCGTCGGGATGGTGCTCGTCGCCGGCTGGGTCCTCTACCTGCAGGCGACGCGGCGCTCCCTCGGCGCCGCCGGCGCCCTCCTCGTCGCGGCGATCGGCGGCGGGGTGGTGTGGCTCCTGGCGTCGTGGAAGGTCCTGTCGATGCAGGGGCAGGCCGTTGCCCACGTCGTGCTGGTCGTGCTGTCGATGATCCTCGCCATGGGGATGAGCTGGTCGCACCTCTCGCGCCGGATGACCGGCCAACTGGACACCGACGCGGTCGAATAGCGTTTCGCCGGAGCAACATTGTCCCGGGTGAATCGGTTCAGGCTGAAACCGCCCCACCCCGCTTTCCGTCTGGAACCGCGTTCCCCTCAATCCGCCGGCTCGTTCGGCAAGGAGTTTCCCCATGCTGTACACCATCATCATCGGCTTCCTCGCAGGCCTCGTCGCCAAGATGCTCTACCCTGGCAAGCAGGGCGGCGGGATCATCGTCACCATCCTGCTCGGTATCGCCGGTTCGTGGGTCGGCTCCTTCCTCTCCGGCATGCTCGGGATGGGTCGCAGCGTCGGCTTCGTCGGCTCGGTGATCGGCGCGATGATCGTCCTCTGGTTGTACAACAAGCTCAACAAGTCCGCCTGACCTGAACCTTCGGAGTCTGTCGACGATGCTTGTCACCACGACTGATGCAGTTGCTGGCCACCCGACCGTGCGCGTGCTGGGGCTCGTCTCGGGTGAGGCGATCATGGGCGCCAATATCTTCAAGGACCTCTTCGCCGGCTTTCGCGACATCGTCGGCGGCCGGGCCGCCGGCTACGAAGAGGAGCTGCGCAAGGCGAAGGAGATCGCCATCCACGAGATGTGCGAGTTCGCCGCGGAACTCGGCGGCAACGCCGTGGTCGGCGCCGACCTCGACTTCGAGAGCATCCAGATGGGTACCGGTGGCGGGATGCTGATGGTCTCGGCGTCGGGGACGGCGGTGGTGATCGAAGAGTGAGTCGTTAGTCATTAGTCGTTAGTCATTAGTCGTTAGAGGTGTGGGGTATCGTGAAGTGATGTCATCCCGAGCGCAGCGAGGGACCTGCGTGGTCGTGAATGAGCAGAACGTTTGTGCATTCGCCACTACGCAGGTCCCTCGCTGCGCTCGGGATGACAGGTCTGCACCCTAACGACTAACGACTAACGACTAATGACTCAGTCCCTCCTCCCCATCCTCCTCGGCCTCGCGCTCGCCGCCGCCTGCGGCTTTCGCGTCTTTGCCCCGCTGTTGATTGCCGGCGCCGCCGCCCACACCGGTCACCTCACCCTCGCCTCCGACTTTGCCTGGCTCGGCACCACGCCGGCGTTGATCGCGCTGGGCACTGCCGCTGTCCTCGAGATCGGCGCCTACTTCGTCCCCTGGCTCGACCATGCACTCGACCTGCTGGCGACACCGACCGCCGTCGTCGCCGGGATCCTGGCCGCCGTGGCGGTGATGGTCGACCTCCCGCCCCCGCTGCGCTGGGGGATCGGCGTCATCGGTGGCGGCACCGTCGCCGGCGTGGTGCAGGGGTCCACGGTGCTGCTCCGGGCCAAGTCGACCGCGCTCACCGGTGGGCTCGGCAACCCGGTTGTCGCGGCAGGCGAAACCGCGGGGGCGATCGGGATCGCGCTGCTGGCGATTCTGGTGCCAGTGGTGGTGGTGGCCGCCGTGGTCGTGGTGGTGGGGTGGAGGATGTTCAGGCGCGGCTGACGGTCCGGGCGTCGCCTGCGTGCTCCTGGCGCGCAGGGGCATGATGGGTGCGGGATCGGGGCGACGCATGCGTCGCCCTTACGCACGGGGAGATCGGCCCAAGGGTAGATTTTGGGCATCCCCTTTTCCGGAGTGCGTCGGTGGCCCGTTTCGGCATGATTGGCGGTACCGTGATGGTGGTGCTCGTGGCACTGCTGGTCTTCTTCACTGGCTGCACCAAGGTCGACCAGACGGACTACTGCATCGAGACGCGCTTCGGCAAGGTGGTGACCGACCACATGAACACCGGGATGGCGATGACCGTCTTCAGCGAGGCGACCTGCTTCCCGCTGACCGACGTCAACTTCCCCTCGCAGGGCAACACCGAGCAGATCGAGGCGCAGACCGCCGACCCCGTCACGGTGACCGGCGATGTGGGCGTCGTGTATGCCTACGACCCGGCCTCCGTGAATGGCGTCTTCATCGCGAAGCGGACGCCGGCTGCCGCCGAAATCGAGATCCTCAACGCGATCCGCGAAGGGTATCGGACGGCGCTGGCCGGCTGGACCGTCGCCGACATCTTCTCGAATCGCCGCTCCGAACTCTCCGATTCCGTGCGCGCGCACATCCAGCGCAAGCTCGGCACCCTGGCGATGATCAAGCGCGCCTACGTGCGTGACATCAAGATTCCGAAGACGATCGAGGACGCACGGATCGGTGCCGTCGCGCAGGCCCAGGTACTCGACTCCACCCTCAAGCGCTTCGCGATCGACTCGGTCGCCGCGCGTGCCACCGTCATTCGCGCGCAGGCGCAGGCCGAGGCCACGCGACTGCAGGCACAGGCGTACGCGAGCAATCCGGCGTTGCTGGAGCTCGAGCGATCGAAGGCGCTGGCCGACGGGATTGCCCGCGCCTGCTCGGGTCCGCAGATCACCACCTGTGTGATCGGCGGCACAGTACTCGACGCCGCGCCGACCCGGCGGCCGTGAGCGACCTGCCGGCACGCGCACCCCATCCTGATCCCTGGGCGGTGGTGGAACACCACGCCCGGGTCGCCGCGGCGCGAGGCACGGAGGCAGTGCTCTCGCCTGGCCAGCGGCTCGCGCTCTATGCGACGACCGCGCCCGAGGTGATCGGCGCGCGTCGCATGGAGCGCGGCGAGTTCGGCGTGCTCGGACGATTCGCGCGGAGCGGCGACTGGTGGACGGCGGCGATTCCCGGCAGCGGTGATCGCCTCGCCTGGAACGAGCAGGGAGACGTCGTCGTCTCGAATCGCACGCACGCCGTCATTCGGCAGGCGGTGATCGGCGGCTTCGCCACGCTGATGGCGTTTACGGTGCTCGGCCGCATCGGTGGTCCGCGGGCGATAATCCCCGCACTGATGGTCGGTGCTGGCGCCGCCATGATTGCCGCCCGCCTCGCCACGCGCTGGACCCTGCTCGGCGATGGCCACAATCACCCGCTGGCCGAGCAGACGCTGCAGCAGTTCCTGCAGCGATACGAGGAGGCGGTGGCCCGGTAGTCATGCTCCGCCACCTCTGGCCCTCCCCGCTCTCGCTGTTCGGCATCCTGGTCGCGGTGGCGTGTCGGGCCCCGCTGCGTCGCCGCGACCACACCCTCGAGGCCTGCGGGGGGCTCCTCCCGCGCTTCCTCCCCCGGATCGGCTTCGGCATGCGCCCCGCCGCCATCACCCTCGGCCACGTCATCCTGGCCGTCGACCACGCCACCCTCGACCAATGGCGCGCCCATGAGCGCGTCCATGTGGCCCAGACCGAACGGTGGGGGCCGCTCTTTCCGCTGGCCTATGCGATGGCGTCGACGGTGGCGTGGGGGAGGGGGAAGGATCCGTATCTCAACAATCGATTCGAGATCGAGGCGTTTTCGGTGAGGGTGAGGGGGGGGCGTTGCCCGATCTTTGTCGAAGCGACAAGAGCAACACCTAAACTGTTTACCGGTATAGCTTTGTGTTAGAGTTGACAATTGGCGGTCCGCTCAATAAGCTTGTCCGCCCTATGCCACCCGTCCTTCCGTTGGCTGCCCCGCGTTGGCAGCGCCGTCCCGCCGACCGCCGCCAGGAGATCCTGGCGGCGGCGTTGGTCGTGTTCGGCGAGGAGGGGTACGCCAAGGCGACGCTGGCCCAGGTGGCCCGGAAGGCCGGGATCTCGGCGGCGACGGTTTCCCACTACTTCGGCTCCAAGGCGGCGCTCTTTGAGGCGATGGTCTCCGAGGAGGCGATGGTCATCAGCGATGATGACCCGCTTCTCCTGGTCGGGCCGACCGGCTTCCGCGGGCTCCTCCACCAGTTGGTCGACGAAAAGCTCGAGCGGCTCAACCGTCCCGAGATGGCACGGCTGACCCTCACGGTCATCCGTGAGATGCACACCTTCCCGGTGTCGGCGCAGCAGCTCTTCCGGCAGCTCTCGCAGCGTCACCGCCGGCGGGTTGAGGCGGTGCTGAACGCCGGCGTGATGGCGGGCGAGTTCGATGTCGCGGATGTGCGCGTGACTGCGCAACTCTTAGGATCGCTCCTCCTCGGGGCGATGATGGACCTGCACTTCGTCGCGGAGTGCACCAATGAATCCGCCTGTCGTGTGGGGGCGGCGAACGCCATCCACGCGGCGGTGGACCGGCTCGTGGGACCGGCAGCTCCTACTTCCGTAGCGTAAACCTCAGAGCAACTCGGGGCACCGATGCAGCAGATGGGATCGGGGCGGCAGCGCCGCATGCAGGCAGGAATCTTGAGTCTTTTGGTCGCACTTGGCGCATGCAGCAAGCCGCCGGTGCAACAAGCGCCGCCACCGCAGGATGTCGGCATCGAGGTCGCCGGGGTCGGCACCGTCGCGGAGCCGTACGAGTTCGTCGGCACGGTGCAGCCGTATCGTCGCGTCGAGGTGCGTTCGTCGGCGTCGGGGATCATCACCGCGCGTCCGTTCACCGAGGGCGCCGAGGTGAGGCCGGGCCAGGTGCTCTACGAGATCGACCGCACGGTCTACGTCGCCGCCGAGCGCGGTGCCGACGCGCGGCTCAAGAATGCGGAGAAGCAGGTCGCGCGGTTGACGCCGCTGGTCGCCGAACGCGCCGTCGCGCGCCGCGATCTCGACAACGCCGAGACCGAGTTGCTCCAGGCCAAGGCCGAGTACGATCGGGCGCGCAAGAACCTCGACGACGCCACCGTGCGCGCCGAGATCGGCGGCCGGGTCGGCAAGGCACTGATCGAGCTGGGTGGTCGGGTGGCCGGTGCCGGCGACCTGCTGACGACGATCGACCAGGTGGTGCCGGTCTACGTCTCGTTCCGTCCGTCGGCACAGCAGGTGATGGCGTGGCGCGGGACGGCGCAGGGCGCGGCATTGCTGAAGCCGGGCTCGAAGCTGAAGATCTCGGTCACGCTGCCCGATGGCTCGGTCCTCGGCCGCACCGGCGTGCTCGACTACATCGATCCGGTGCTGGAACAGAGCACGGGAACGCAGGAATACCGTGCCAAGTTCACCAACGACGATCGGTCGCTGTTGCCGGGGCAGTTCGTCCGGGTACGGCTCGATGGCTTCACGGTGGATAGCGCGCTCACCGTGCCGCAGCGGGCGGTGCAGCAGCAGATGGGTCGGCGGGTGGTCTACGTGGTGGGCGCTGGCGATACCGTCCAGGTGCGCGAAGTGGAAGTCGGTCCTTGGGCCGGCGCTCGCTGGGTGATCACGAAGGGACTGAACGCCGGTGACCGCGTCATTGTCGACGGGCTCCAGAAGACCGGGCCGGGTGCGGTCGTGAAGCCGACGATCATCGGCGCGGCGGACACGACGAAGGCCCCGGCGGGCGCGCCCAAGTGAGTCACGCCACCCCCACGAGCGACGGGGCCGAACCCGAGCTGAAGTACTACTTCGTGCGGCGGCCCGTCATGGCGGCCGTCATCTCGATCGTGATCACGCTGCTCGGGCTCTTTGCCCTGCAGCGGCTGCCGATCAACCGCTATCCGCAGATCACGCCGCCGGCGGTGAGCGTGACGGCCGTCTACCCCGGCGCGACCGCCGAGGACGTGGCCCTGGCCGTCGCAGCGCCGATCGAGCAACAGCTCTCGGGCCTCGACGGGCTGCTCTACTACCAGTCGGCCAATTCGTCCGACGGCGTGATGAACCTGACGGTCTACTTCGACATCTCGCGGCAGCAGGACCTGGCGGCCGTCGACGTGCAGAACGCCGTCAAGCTGGCCGAGCCGCAGTTGCCGGAAGAGGTGCGCCGCAACGGCGTCGTGGTGTCGAAGGCACAGAGCGATCTGCTCTTCGCGACCGCGCTCTATTCGGAGGATGGCAAGTTCGATGCGGCGTATCTGACGAACTACGCCAAGCTCAACATCGAGGACGAGGTCAAGCGGATCCCCGGCGTCGGCAATGCCCGCGTCTTCGGGCAGCTCGAGTTCTCGATGACGATCTCGGTCGATCCGGATCGTCTGGCACAGCTCGGCCTCACCATCGGCGATGTCTCGCGCGCGGTGCGCGAGCAGAGCACCACGAATCCGGCCGGCCGCCTCGGCCGCGAGCCGGCGCCGACCGGCACCCAGTTCACCATCCCCGTGACGGCGCAGGGCCGGCTCACGACGCCGGAGGAATTCGGCGACGTGATCCTCCGGGCCGACCACAACGGCTCCCTGGTCCGCGTCAAGGACGTCGCCACGGTGGCGCTCTCCTCGCGCAACTATGACCAGGTCGCCCGACTCGACGGCAAGCCGACGACGTTCATCCTCGTCAACCTGCGCAACGGCGCCAACGCGCTCGATGTCCGCGAGCTCTTCGAGACGCGGATGAACGAGCTGCAGAAGTCGTTCCCGCCGGGCGTGAAGTGGACGATGCCGTACGACACCACGCCGTTCATCCAGGAGTCGATCGTCGAGGTCGTGAAGACCCTCGCCGAGGCGATGCTGCTGGTGACGCTGGTGGTCTTCCTCTTCCTGCAGAGCTGGCGCGCGACGCTGATCCCGGTGCTGGCGGTGCCAGTCTCCGTGATCGGCACCTTCGTCGGCCTGCTGATGCTGGGCTTCTCGGTCAACGTGCTCACGCTCTTCGGCCTGGTGCTGGCGATCGGCATCGTCGTCGACGACGCGATCGTCGTCATCGAGAACGTCGAACGGATCATGGCCGAGGAGAAGGTCTCGGCCAGGGTGGCGGCCGACAAGGCGATGGGTCAGGTCGGCGGCGCCCTGGTGGCGATCGTCCTGGTGCTCTGCGCCGTCTTCATCCCCGTGGCCTTCCTCGGCGGCATCACCGGCGAGATGTACAAGCAGTTCGCCGTGACGATCGTCCTGTCGGTGGTGCTCTCGGGCATCGTCGCGCTGACGCTGACGCCGGCGCTCTGCGCCATGCTGCTCAAGGAAGCGGTCGGCAGCCATGACGACGAGGGCCCGCGCTTCTTCGCCTGGTTCAATCGCACCTTCTCGAAGGCGACGTCGCGGTACACCAGTGCCGTGAGCGGCATCATCACCCGGCCGCGGACCACGCTGGCGGTCTTCGCGGTCCTGATCGTCCTGATCGGCGTGCTGTATCAGCATGTCCCCAAGGCGTTCATCCCGCCCGAAGACAAGGGCTTCTTCGCGATCGGCGTGCAGCTGCCCGACGGTGCCTCGAAGCAGCGGACCGAGGAAGTGGTGGCCAAGGTCGAGGCGTTCCTGCTCAAGGACCCGGGGGTGCGGCATGCTGCCGCGCTGGTCGGGCTCGACGCACTGTCCTTCGCGGCGCAGACCAACTCGGCGATCATCTTCGTCAACCTGAAGCCGTGGGAAGAGCGACAGACGCCCGACTTGAGCATCGACGCCATCGTCGGCCGCACCAACGGTCAGCTCTGGGCCATTCGCGAGGCGTTGGCATTCGCCTTCAACTTCCCGGAAATCCCGGGCCTTGGCACCACCTCAGGGCTCGAGCTGAACCTGCAGGCGCGGGCGGGGCAGTCGTTCCCGCAGTTCGCCGCGTCGGTCCAGGAGTTCATCGGCGACGCCAACAAGCTGCCGGTCCTCGGCGGCGTGCAGAGTTCGTTCCGCGCCGACGTGCCGCAGTTGCGGGTGACGGTCGACCGCGAGGCGGCGAAGGCGCGCGGCATCGCGCTGACCGACATCTTCCAGACGATGCAGGCGTCCTTGTCGACGCTCTATATCAATGACTTCAACCTCTACGGCCGCACCTACCGCGTGCAGGCCGAGGCACAGGCGCCGTTCCGGCAGCGGCCGGAGGACATCGGCCGCCTGCAGGTGCGCGCCGACGACGGCGACATGGTGCCGCTCTCGTCGCTCATCCGCACCTCGTTCGAGGGCGGGCCAAGCATCCTGCGGCGCTTCAACGGCCTCACGGCTGCGCTGATCACCGCGGTGCCGGCGCCCGGGCGCAGCTCGGGCGAGATGCTCGACGGCGTCGACAAGCTGATCGCCGACAAGTACGCCGCCCAGGGGATCAGTGGCGCCTATGGCGGCCAGTCGTTCCAGGAGCGGTCGTCCAAGGGCGACAGCGGGATGGTCTTCATCCTGGGCCTGGTGCTGGTCTTCCTCGTGCTCGCGGCGCAGTACGAAAGCTGGGCGATTCCGTTCGCCGTCATCCTCGGCATTCCCTTCGGCATCTTCGGCGCCTTCCTCGGCGTCTGGCTGCGTGGCATGCCCAGTGACGTCTACTTCCAGGTCGGGCTTGTGACGGTGGTCGGGTTGGCCGCCAAGAACGCCATCCTGATCGTCGAGTTCGCGACGGCGCTCCGCAACCGCGGGATGTCGATCCGCGAGGCGGCGACCGAAGCGGCGCGCGAGCGGTTCCGCCCGATCCTGATGACCTCGTTCGCCTTCATCCTCGGCGTGCTGCCGCTGGCGATTGCCCATGGTGCCGGTGCGGCATCGCGGCGGTCGCTCGGCACCGGCGTCTTCTTCGGGATGCTCACGGCGACGACGGTCGGTGTCTTCTTCATTCCGCTCTTCTTCGGCCTGATTCGCCGGGTGAGCGAACGCGGCACCAAGTCCGCGCAGGAGGTTGCGTGACCAGGACCATGCTTCGGGTGGCGGCGCTCCTGGCCGTCACCACCGGGGCCGCGTCGGCCCAGCAGCCGGCGACGATGCTGCAGGCCGGCGGTGCCTCGACATCGTCGCGCGCCTTCTTCGATTCGCTCGCCGCCAAGCGTGGCTCGGCCACCGACACGCCGATGTTGCTGCCGACACAGAGCGGTGGCGCCCTGGCGTGGCTCGACCTGCTGCAGGATTCCGCGCTGGTGGCGCTGGTCCGCGAAGCGGTGCGCAACAACCCCGACGTCCAGCTGGCGCAGGCACGCATTCGGGAATTCCGCGCCGAGGCCGGCGTGACGGGTGCGGCGCGCTATCCGCAGCTCTCGGCCAACGGCGTCGCCGCCACCCAGCAGACGGTGTTCGGCAGTTTCGGCACGCAGTCGTTCGACGCCTTCCGTGCCACGGCCGACCTGACCTGGGAGCTCGATTTCTGGGGCCGGCTCCGCAACAACGCGCGCGGCGCCTCGTTCGATGCCGCCGCGAAGGTGGAAGAGGAGCGGGCGACGTTGCTCACCTTGGTGAGTGACGTGGCCACGGCGTACCTCGAATTGCGCGAGATCGATCAGGAGCTTGGCCATCGCCGAGCGGACGCTGACCTCGCGCCGCGCGACGATGGCACTGGCCGAGCGGCGGCTGACCGAGGGCGTCATCTCGGAGTTGGACGTGCGGCAGTTCGAGGCGGAAGTTGCCGCCCCAGCGGCGCGCGTGGCGCAGTTCACCCGCGATCGGGCGCGGAAGGAGCATCTGCTCTCGCTGTTGATCGGCCAGGTGCCTGGGCCGATCGCCCGCGGCCGTCCGCTGAGCGAGGTGGCGCGCGCGGTGACGGTGCCCGACGCGATCTCGTCGGAGTTGATTGCGCAGCGGCCGGACATTCTGCGGGCGCAGCTCGAGGTCAACGCTGCCGAGGCGAAGGCGGGCGCGGCGCGGGCAGCACGGCTGCCACGATTCCTGCTCACGGGCCAGTACGGCACCCAGGGCGCGGAGCCGAACCAGATGTTCAAGAGCTCGAGCGAGATCTACACCGTTCAGGGCGGCATCTCGATTCCCCTCTTCACCGGCGGGCGGGTCACCAACGAGCGTGCCGCGGCCTTGGCGCGGAGTGAGCAGGCGACGATCCGCTTCCAGAAGACGGTGCTCACCGCCCAACGCGAAGTGAGCGATGCCCTGGTCGGCGTACGGACGTCACGGGATCAGGTCCTCGCGCAGGAAGTGCAGGCGCGGGCGCTGCGTCGGGCGCAGGAACTGGCCGAGAAGCGGTACGACGCCGGGATCGCCTCGTACCTCGAGGTGCTCGATGCGCAGCGCGGATTGTTCAATGCGGAACTGGCCCTGAGCGCCGCGGAGCGGGAATACCTGGTGAGTGCGGTGACGTTGTACAAGGCGCTGGGGGGGAGCTGGAAGTAGTTCAGCCGCGGCCGTCAGGCCGCGGAGTCGTAGGTCGTAAGTCATAAGTCATCCCGAGCGCAGCGAGGGATCCGCGTCTTCCGAATGAGCGGGCACTGGCCCGGTCGGCACTACGCAGGTCCCTCGCTGCGCTCGGGATGACAGCCTTGGAGGACCTACGACCTACGACTTACGACCTGCGACTATCATTCAGCATGCTCTCCCTCCTCTTCTCCCTGTTCCTCGCCGCCCCCACCGACACTCTCCGTCCGACGACCATCATCGTCGTGCGTCATGCGGAGAAGTCGGCGGAGCCGGCCAATGATCCTGCCCTCAGCCCCGCCGGCGTGGCGCGTGCGGCCGCGCTCGACAGCGCGCTGGCCGACGCCAAGGTGACGGCGATCATCGTGACGCCCTACCGGCGAAACGCCGAGACGGCCGCGCCGGTGGCGAAGCGCTTCGGCTTGACCCCCTTCGTCATGCCGATCGCCCCGCAGCTCGGCATCAAGGGCCACGCCCTCGCGGTGGCCGCCAAGGCGCGCGAGCTCGGCGGCACCGTCCTGGTGATCGGCCACAGCAATACGGTCGGCGCCGTGGTCGAAGCGCTCGGCGGCCCCAAGGTGGGCGACCTGCCGGAGAGCGAGTACACGCAGATCTGGACGGTGGTGGTTGGGGAGGATGGGGTGAGGGTGGTGAGGAGTCGGTTTGGGGGTAAGGGGATCGAGGGATGATCGATGATCGTCCCCGATCATCCTCCCGCCAACGTAGATTCAATCCATGCGCCACCTCCCCGGCCCCGCCGGCACCCTGGTCATCGAGGAACATGGCCAAGGTCCACTCCCGGTTCTCCTCGTCCATGGCATGGCGGGGGAGGCCGGGTTTTGGTCATCCACCATCCGGGCGCTTGGGCCCACGCATCGGCTGATCGTGCCGGAGCTGCGCGGGCATGGTCGGTCGGCCCAACCGGTCGACGGCGACTACTCGATCGAGGGATGCGCCGGCGATCTGGCGGCGGTGATCGACGGGCTGGAACTGGAGCGGGTGGTCCTGGTCGGGCACTCCTATGGGGCGAGTGTAGCGATGGCCACAGCGGCGCAGATGCCGGGGCGGGTCGCCGGAATGGTCTTGCTCGATCCGGCGGGCGACTTCTCCTACGTGCCACCCGAGGCGCTGGCCGGCTTTCTGGCCGGACTCGACCACGAGGCCCACTACACCGATACGGTGGAGGGGGCCTTCGACGTGGCGCTCGAGGGGGCGTCAGCGGAAACGGAGCGGCGGGTGCGTGCGGCGATCCTGGCCGCGCCACGACCGATGATCCGGACGATGTACCATTCACTACTACGCTTCAAACCACTGGCCGCGCTCGATGGGTATTCTGGGTCACTACTACTAGTCACCGCCCCCGCCAACGCGGCGTCGTTCGCGCTGCACGAGCTGCGACCCCAGGCGCCAAGGAAGGCGATCGCGGCGGTGTCGCATTGGATGATGCTGGACCACCCGAAGGCGGTGGCACAGGTGCTCCACGAATTCCTGCGGGACAGCTATGGTGTTTCACAGTGACACCAAACCCGGCCCATCGCCGTACGGCGCGACACCCCCCCCGCGGAGCAGATCCCATGAGGCCCGAAGCAATCTTCATCCTGTTGATGTTGACCACTGCTGGCTCCTCGTTCATGTGGTACCGTGCCGTGCAGGCGCGGAAGCGGATCGAGGCCAGGCTCTGGGGGTTTGCAGCCGGCCAGGGTTTGCCGATCGCTGCAATGTTTGAGGGAGAGCCAACCGGCTCGATGCCGAGGAGCAGCGGTGCAGAGGCATCGCGGGTCGAACGTCTTGAGCATCAGGTCGACCAGATGGCCCAGCAGATGGAGCGGATCAGTGAGTCGCAGGATTTCATCTCGCGGGTGCTGACCGACCGCATTGAGCAGTTGCCGGACCCCCGGATGCGGACGCCGCATTGAGGGAACCAGGGTCGGCCGGGCGGCGTTGAGGCCGCACGACCCTTTCGTTTGAGCGTACCGATGCGTCACCAGATCGCACTTCTCGCGGCCCTCCTGGCCGCCACCCCGCTCGCGGCCCAGACGCCCGAGCGGACCCCGGCGACCGTCCTCCCCACCATCACGCTCGGCAGCAGGCTGCGCATCGAGGCCGGCAACGCCCTGATGACGGGCAAGCTCGACTCGCTCACCGCCGACAGGTTGGTCCTGAACGGTGCCGACGGCCGCAGCTCGATCCCGATCCACACCATCAACACCGTCTGGGTCCGCCAGGGACGCGGCGCCAAGGGGGCGCTAATCGGCGGGGTCCTCGGCGCCGCCCTCACCACCGCCTTCTTCCATATCATCGTCTCGGGCCTGTGCGACTCGACCGATGGCTGCCACCGCGACCATGTCCGCGCCTGGGGCTACGGCATCGCGATCGGTGGCGCCGGCGGGGCGCTGATCGGGGCGGGGGTGGGGTCGTTGGTGCAGGGGTGGGAGAAGAGAGCTCCTTGAGCCGGGGAGCGACAGGGTATCGATCATCGATGATCGATCATCGATGATCGATCGCTCCTAGCGATTCCCCGAGAATGCACCCAAATTGCTTCATCCCCTAGCACCGGATCCCATCCCATGCTCCGTCGCGACCTTCTCCGCCTCCTCGGCGGAGTCTCTGCGCTCGCCGCGATCCCGGCCGAGGACCTCTTTGCGCTCGGTGAATCGGCCCACGCCGGCCTCCGGGCCGATGGTGCCGGTCTTGGCTTCTTCGACGCCCATCAGATGCAGACGGTGGCCTCGGCGGCGGACCGGATCATCCCGACCACCGAGACGCCGGGTGCGCGCGAGGCCGACTGTCATCGCTTCGCCGAGAAGATCATCGCCGATCATTACGACACGACACGGCAGAAGCGCTTCCTGACCGGGCTGGTCGACCTCGACACCCGAAGCAGCACCCTCGCGCAGAAGCTCTTCGTCGATCTGACGCCCGAGCAACAGGACACGGTGCTGGCCGCGGTGGAGAAGGACACCCTCGCCTCGGCGGCGCCGGCCGCCTCCTTCTGGCGCGACCTCAAGTACCTCACCATCTACGGCTACTACACCTCGCGCATCGGGATCCAGGACGAGCTCGAGGTGAATTTCTATCCGGGCCGCTTCGACGGCTGCGCGCCGCTCGAGGCGAAGTGATGCGCCGCGAGACCTACGACGCCATCGTGATCGGCAGCGGCATCTCCGGTGGCTGGGCGGCGAAGGAGCTGAGCGAGAAGGGTCTCTCGGTGCTGGTGCTCGAGGCCGGCCGCACCCTCGACCCCGCGCGCGACTACCTGATGAACGCCCCCGCGTTCGAGATGGACTACCGCTACCTCGGCGACATCAAGCGGCTCAACGCCCGGCAGTCGATCCAGAAGAAGTGCTACGCCTGCGACGAGGGCGCCGCGCAGTTCTTCGTCGACGACGTCGACAATCCCTACACCACGCCGGAAGGGAAGCCGTTCGACTGGATCCGCGGCCGGCAGCTCGGCGGCAAGTCGATCATGTGGGGCCGCCAGTGCTATCGCTGGAGCGACCTCGATTTCGAGGCGAATCTCAAGGACGGACACGGCACCGACTGGCCGATCCGCTATCGCGATATTGCCTCGTGGTACGACTACGTCGAGGGTTATGCCGGCATCTCCGGCGAGAAGCTCGGCCTGGCGCACCTCCCCGATGGGCCGTTCCTCCCGCCGATGGAGATGACCTGTTCCGAGATGTTCGTGCGGGACGGCATCGCCAAGAAGTACGGCAAGTCGCGCGTGCTCACGGTCGGCCGGGTCGCCAACCTGAGCGCGGCACACAACGGTCGCGCCGCCTGCCACTACTGCGGCGACTGTCACCGCGGCTGCACCACGGCGGCGTACTTCAACTCGGTGCAGACGACGCTGGTCGATGCGCTCGCCACCGGCCGCTGCCGCATCCGGCCGTTCTCGGTGGTGCGGTCGCTGGCCTGGGATGACGCCAAGGGGAAGGTCACCGGCGTCCAGGTGATCGACGGCCAGACGATGCAGGCGCTCGACTTCCAGGCGCGGATCATCTTCGTCTGCGCCTCGGCGCTCGAGTCGACGCGCATCCTGCTCAACTCGAAGAGCCGCGCCCATCCGAACGGCCTCGGCGGCAACAGCGACGTCCTCGGCCGCAACCTGATGGATCACACGATGCAGACCGGTGCGAGCGGCAACGTTGCCGGCTTCGAAGACAAGAAGACCTTCGGCAACCGCCCCAACGGCATCTACCTCCCGCGCTTCCGCAACGTCACCGACCAACATCCCGACTTCCTCCGTGGCTACGCCTACCAGGGCGGCGGCTACCGCGCCTCCGAGGGTTGGGGCCGCGGCGTGACGACCGAAGGCTTCGGCGCAGACTTCAAGCGCGCACTCAAGGTGCCGCAGTACGGCGGCTGGCGGATGAGTCTTGGTGGCTTCGGCGAGTGTCTGCCGAATCCGGACAACCGCGTCACCATCGACCCGCAGGTGGTCGACAAGTGGGGCATTCCGGTGCTCCGGATCGACATGCAGTGGCGCGACAACGAGCGCGCCATCATGAAGGACGCGCAGGTGGCGGCGGCCGAGATGCTCGAGGCGGCCGGCTGCACGAACGTCAAGACGTACGACAACATGACGGCGCCGGGGCTGACCATCCACGAGATGGGGACGGCGCGGATGGGGAAGGACATCAAGAATTCGGTGCTCAACAAGTGGAACCAGGTGTGGGAGGCGAAGAACGTCTTCGTCACCGATGGTGCGTCCATGGCCTCCTCGGCCTGCCAGAATCCCTCGATCACGTACATGGCACTGACGGCCCGCGCGGCCGACTACGCCGTTCGCGCGCTGCAGCGCAAGGAGTTGTGATGGATCGTCGCACGTTTGTCGGTGCCCTGGGTGCTGCGGGTGTCGCCTCGATGTTGCCGTCGCGTGAGCCACTCATGGCCGCCGAGAAGATCGACAAGATCGGTCTGCAGCTCTACACCGTCCGCGGCGAGATGAAGGCATCGGTCGAGCGGACGCTCAAGGCCGTCGCTGACATCGGCTACAAGGAAGTCGAGTTCCACGACTACTTCGGCCGCCCGCCGCGGGCCATCCGGCAGCTGCTCGACCGGAACGGCCTCAAGTCGCCGGCGTGCCACGTCTCGCTCGACTCGATCAAGACCGGCTTCCATCGGACGCTGGCCGACGCGGTCGAGATCGGCCACAAGTGGCTGATCGTCGCCTATCTCGGGACCAACGACCGCAACTCGGTCGATGCGATCAAGCGCACCGCCGAGGCGTTCAACAAGGCGGGCCGCGACGCGAAGGAGTACAAGATGCGCTTCGCCTACCACAACCACGATTTCGAGTTCCAGGAAATCGAGGGGAAGCGGATCTACGATATCCTGCTCGCCGAGTGCGACCCGAAGTACGTCGACTTCGAGATGGACCTCTACTGGGCCACCAAGGCCGGGGCGTCGCCGCTCGACTACTTCGCCAAGCATCCGGGCCGCTTTCCGCTGGTCCACGTGAAGGATGCCGGGCCGCCGCCGGAGCGGAAGATGCTCGAGGTCGGCAAGGGGACGATCGACTGGAAGGCGATCTTCGCGCAGGAGAAGCTCGGCGGGATCAAGCACTTCCTGGTGGAGCACGACAACCCCGCCGATCCGATGCAGAGCATCGCGACGTCGTTTCGCTACCTGAAGGAGCTCCGCTTCTGACCTGGGACGCGATCGTCGTCGGCTCCGGGATGTCCGGCGGCTGGGCGGCGAAGGAGCTCGCCGAGCGCGGCCTCCGCACCCTGGTGCTGGAGGCCGGCCGGATGATCACGCCTGAGCGCGATTACCTGATGGACACGCCGGCATATGAGTTCCCGTACCGTGGTCTCGGCGATCCAAAGGGGACCGCCGAGAAGTTCAAGATCCAGCGGAGGTCGGTCGGCTTCTCCGAGGCGACGAAGCAGTTCTTCGTCGACGATCGCGAGCTGCCGTACAACACCGCGCCCGGCACCGACTTCTCGTGGCTCCGCTCGCGCATGCTCGGTGGTCGGTCGATCCTCTGGGGCCGGATGACGTTTCGGATGAGCGACCTCGACTTCACCGCGAATCTGCGCGACGGCGTCGGCATCGACTGGCCGCTCCGTCACGCCGACCTCGCGCCGTGGTACGAGTACGTGGAACGGTTCGTCGGCGTGTCGGGTGAGGCACTCGGGTTGGACTACCTCCCCGATTCGCATTTCCTCCCGCCGATGCAGCTGACGTGCGCCGAGGAACAGGTCAAGGCAGGACTGACGAAGGCGTATGGCGGCCGCCGCATCATGACGATCGGCCGCACCGCGGTGCTCACGCAACCGATCCATGGACGCGCGGCCTGCCACTACTGCAACAGCTGCGAACGCGGCTGCTCGACCTTCTCGTACTTCAACTCGGTGCACGCCACGCTGCCCGCGGCGATGAAGACGGGGCGCTGCACCATTCGCCCCTTCTCTATTGTGCACTCGCTGGCGTACGACGACCGGACCGGGAAGGCGACCGGTGTCCGGATCATCGACGCCAACACGCACGAGGCGATCGAGTTGAAGGCGAAGGTGATCTTCCTCTGCGCCTCGACGCTGGAGTCGGCGCGGATCCTCCTCAACAGTGCCACCGCAGGGCAGCCGACCGGCCTCGGCAACGCGTCGGACCAGCTCGGCCGCAACCTGATGGACCACATCAAGGGCGCTGGTGCGTCGGGGCGCGTCGAGGGGCTCGACGACAAGACCTCCTTCGGTCGGCGCCCGACCGGTGTCTACATCCCGCGCTTCCGGAATCTCGACGCGCGCAGCCACCAGACCGATTTCATTCGCGGCTACGGCTATCAGGGCGGAGCGGGTGGGCGCGGTCCGCTCTGGTCATCGGCGGCCGGGACGCCGGGCTTCGGCGCCGACTTCAAGCGCGGCCTCAAGCACGCCATCGGTGGCTGGGGCTTCTCCATGAGCGGCTTCGCGGAGTGCCTCCCGAACCCCGAGAATCGGATGCAGATCGATCCGACACTCAAGGACGCCTGGGGCATCCCGACGCTGAAGATCTCGGCGAAGTGGGGCGAGAACGAGCTCCGGCTGCACAAGGACATGGCGGAGCAGGCAGGCGAGATGCTCGAGGCCGCCGGCGTGAAGAACGTCAGCATCAACCGCGGCACGCCGCCGCCGATGGGGCAGACCAACCACGAGATGGGTGCCGCGCGGATGGGCCGGTCGCCGAAGACGTCGGTGCTCAACGCCTGGAACCAGGTGTGGGACGCCAAGAATGTCTTCGTGACCGACGGCGCCGCGATGGTCTCCTCCAGCTGCGTGAACCCGTCGCTCACCTACATGGCGCTGACGGCGCGTGCGGCGGCGTACGCCGTGAGCCGCCTGAAGCGGAACGAGTTGTAGATGGAACGGCGCGACTTCCTCGCGGCCGCCGCGGCGATTCCGGCGTTCCGCCTCCTGCCCGCGACGAACAAGCTCGGCGACATCGGCCTCGCGACGATCACCGTCGCCAAGGGGATGACGGAGCAGCCGGCGAAGACGCTCGATGCCGTCGCCGAAATTGGCTATACCGAGATCGGGCTGAGCCAGCTGTATGGCAGCACGGCGCCGCAGATCGAGGAGATGCTCAAGCAGTCGGGGCTCCACTGTCCGGTGCTGCACCTGCCGTGGGCCGACCTGAGTGACGCCAATTTCCCGGCGGCGCTCGAACGCTGCCACGTTCTTGGCGCGCGCTATCTCTTCTGCCCGTCACTGCCTGCGCCCAAGTGGACGACGCGGGCCGGGATCACGGAGCTGGCCGAGGTCTTCAATCGGCAGGGTGCCAAGGCGCGGGATGAAGGCGTCATCCTCGGCTTCCACAATCATGCCGCCGAGTTCGCGCTGGTCGATGGCGTGCCGGGCCTTGCGCGCTTCCTCGACGAGACCGACCGCGAGCTGATGCAGCTCGAGCTCGATTGTTATTGGGTCACCAAGGCGGGGCAGGATCCGGTGGCGTGGCTGCTCCGCAACCCGGGGCGCGTGCCGGCGCTTCACATCAAGGACATGGCGATGGGTGGCGGCTTTGCGGATGTTGGCGCGGGCACGATCGATTACCGCCGGATCTTCCGCGAGCGGAAGCGTGCCGGGGTGAAGCACTTTCTGGTCGAGCATGATCAGCCCGCGGATGAATTGGCGACGGCGCGGGCGTCGTATGGATATTTGCGCGCGTTGCGATGGTCGTAGGGGCGCGGCCTGCCGCGCCCATTATGGCGATGATCGGCGCGGGCATGCCGGCATCGCGATGATGTTGGCACGGGCGCAGCATGCTGCGCCCCTACAGCGATGATGCTGGCCTGCATCCCCCGATATCCCGGGATGCCGGCCGATGCGATGCGATGCCCCTCCTGTACGGGCGCAGCATGCTGCGCCCCCGATATCCCGAATGCATGGAGCCCCGCCCGATGGCCACTTCCCGCCGCACCTTCCTTGCCGCTTCGGCGGCCACGATCGCCGGCATCTCGCACGCCAATGCCATCCACGCCGCACCGTCGGCGCCGCGGGTGGGCCGCCTGAAACAGTCGGTCACCCGGTGGACGTATGGCGGGATGCCCTACGATGAGTTCTGCCAGATGCTGGTGAAGCTCGGCTTCGGCGGGGTCGATCTCGTGAACCCGGCGGATTGGGCGACGGTCAAGAAGCATGGGCTCAAGATCTCGACCTCGAACTCCACCACCCGCGGCGACTTCATCAGTCGTGGGTTGAATGACCGGGCCAATCATGCGCTGATCCTCGGCGAGCTGGAGACGGTGCTGCCGGCCGCGGCGAAGGAGGGGATCCCGAACGTGATCGCGATGTTCGGCAACGCCGGCAGCATCAGCCGCGAGGACGGGATCGCGGCGTGCGCGGAGGGGCTGGCGAAGATCGCGCCGCTGGCGGAGAAGGTCGGGGTGACGGTGATCCTCGAGATGCTCAATTCGCGGGTCGATCACCGCGGCTTCCAGGGCGACACCTCGGCGTACGGGATTGCCGTCGCCGAGAAGGTCAACTCGCCACGCGTGCGACTGCTGTACGACATTTACCACATGCAGATCAGCGAGGGCGACATCATCCGCTCGATCCGCACCAACGGGAAGTACTTCGCGCACTACCACACGGCGGGGAACCCGGGGCGGAACGAGATCGGCGACACGCAGGAGCTCAACTACCGCACCATTGCACAGGCGATCGCGGACACGGGCTTCCAGGGGTGGCTGGCGCACGAGTTCTCGCCGCGCGGCGACAAGGAAGTGGCGCTAACGGAGGCGCGGGACCGGTGTACGGTGTAGTACAGCCGCGCATGCCTGCCCTGAGCGTAGCGAAGGGTCAGGCCGCTTGAGTGATCGCTCCGGTCAGCAGACTGCAATGGTCTACAGGTTTCCTATGGAAAACCACACCGCCAGCTTCCGATTCCGGGGGGGGGGTCTATTCTCTAATTCCTGACCCTCTCATCGCCTCTCTGGAGCGCCACGACCATGACGAATGACCGTCACACCATTTCCGTTCTGGACGCTGCCGCATTGACTGCCCGCTGGCGGAAGTCGCACCCCGACGCAATGCGGGCCGCGCGCTTTGATCGTATCGCGTTCGACCGGTTGCTGAGCAGGCCGGGTGTCGCAGGGATCCGCATCTACCTCGCGATGCAGTCTGGTGGTGAATGGACGTACGTGATGGTGGCGACAGACGGGAATGGCAAGGACATCCTCGGGGACGTTGGCGACGTGACAGGGACCGCGGGGACCGGGGTCGAGGAGCAGGCCTACCCATGCCCACCCTACTGTGACTGCTCAAGCCCCCTGAACGGGGACTGCCCGCCCGACGAATGACTGTACCAATGTGGTTCACGATGCTGGCGCTCTGCTATCTGGCGATGCAGGTAGCCGGGCTCGTCGTGGGCCTTGTGCGATGGCATCATCTCGGCTTGCCGGAACGCTTTGCGGCACTCTGGTTCGGGGTCGCCGCGATTGCGGGGATTGTCGAACATGTTCTCCGAACGACGCAGCACAACAGTCAACTTGCCGCCCATTTGTGGTTTGCTCCGAGTGGCGTGCTCGCGCTCTGGATTGCGGCCGGGGTCGTCACCGGACGGCGCGCCAGGGCGCTATGGCGAGCGGCCGCGCTCGCCTACCTCGGGGTTATCGCTATGGTCCTGGCAATCACTGAGACCCCGGCGGAGTATTCTCCGTACGCTGGTGCGATTCATGGGATGGTGCTGGTCGGGGTCGGTGCACACTCAATCGTCTATCGCGCTGGGCACGCAGGCGTGTCTCTATGGCGTGACGCCTCCTTCCTGATTGGTGCCGGGCTGCTCCTCATCGGGGGGCCGACAACGTTCCTTGCACTGGTTTCACGGACTCTGGGCAGCACAGACGGGGCGACAGTGCGCGTTCTATACGCAATGCGGTTGTGCCTCGCTGTAGGGGGCCAGGGTTTCATCCTCCGTGGGCTCTTGCCAATGCCTCGACGAGGACGGGAGCACACCCAATGATCTTGGTTGTCACACTCACCCTCGTTGGCACAATTCTGCTTGCGACGATTATTGGAACGGCCGTGGTGCAGCAGTCACGACTGTTGAGGCTTCGGCAGTCCCTATCCGGACGGCTGATTGAGGCACAAGACAGGGAGCGCGCAGCCCTCGCTCGCGAACTGCACGATGACATGGTTGGTCGGCTGGATGCCGTCAGCCGAGGATTACGCGCACTTTCGAACGGAGATGCGAACGACTACGGAGATGAGCTTGCCGAGCTCGCGGATGAACTTCGCGATGTCGCACGGCAGCTTCACCCTTCCCTGGTTGATCTCCGCGGACTTGAGGTTGCGCTGCAGGTGCTGGGTGACGAGATGGCGTCACGTGCCGGCATCGCGATCACCGTGCACGTGCGCGGCGAGTCCCATCTAGTGCCGAAGCAGGCGCAGCTGGGACTGTTCCGTATCGCGCAGGAAGCACTCCGGAATGCGATCAAGCATTCGAAGGCCGGCGAAGTCGAGATCTGCCTCACTTGCACGACTGACCTGGTGGAGCTGGTGATCACCGATGAGGGGGTCGGCTTCGTGGCCGAGGAGGGACGAAAGGGCGCCGGCCTTGGTCTCTTGTCGATGGCGGAGCGGGCTCGTTTGCTTGGGGGGCGGTTCCAGGTTGACTCAACGCCAGATTCAGGCACCAGGGTGGGGGTGCTCATTTCTTTGGCCGGGAAGCCATAATGCTCGATGTGGAGAAGCCACTCCCGGGGAAACCAAAGGTCATCATCGTCGATGATCACGTGGGCGTGGCGGAATCTCTCGCTACCGCGTTGCGGGACCAGACGCGCGAAATCAGTACCGTCTCCAGTCTGCCGGTGCTGCGCGCCGCCCTGCGGCGAGCTGGCGCGAAGGGAGGTCCTGTGGACATCGTCTTTCTCGATCTGGCAGTCGGGTCGGACAATGCGCTCGAGTGGTTGCCGGACCTCGTGGAGGACTATCCGGAGGTCCGTTTCATCGTCCTGACGGGATACTCCGAGTTCGCTTTGATGGAGGCGAGCCTGAGCGCGGGTGCGCGTGGCTTCCTCGTGAAGTCAGCCTCAATTGCCGAGATTCAGACTGCCATGGCAACCGTCGCGTCCGGAAAGACCTACCGCAGTCCAGGTGTGCATCGGATCGCGCCCTCAAGAGCCCCAGCATCTCCCACGCGACTCCCCGGTGCCGACCGGTTGGTCCGTCCCACCAACCGACAGCGAGAGATCCTGCTGCTCCTCCGAGATGGCGCGACCATGGCGGCTGCTGCTGAAGCACTGGACCTGCATGAACGAACTATCGAGTACCACCTCCGGACCCTCCGGCAAAAGCTCGGCGGTGTGACACTGCTCGCCTTGATGCGCTGGTTTGAGGACTATCTGAATGCGGAGGCAGGGTAATTCTCGCCTAGGGAATTCCGTAGTGCGGTTGGCTGGGGAGCGGTCCGAGACTGCATACATCCCGCCAACTCGGAGCATCGCGTGATTCCAAAGTGCCTGATCACCTTGCGCGGACCCCACCTGCTGGCCCTCATCACCGCCCTGCTCCCAGCGACCGCCGCGGCCCAGCAGCGCACCCAGCTTCGCACGCCCGCCTGGGTTGAAGTCACCCCCAAAGGCACCGACACCCTGACCCTGTCGTCTGGCGGTGGCCGCTTGGCCAACTTCACAGTCTCCAGTACCTACCCTGGGACCACGACCTACAGCCTCGAGTGCACCACGTCGGGGATGCTCGATGCGTGCAGCATCGACGAGCCGTCGATCACGTTGAGCCAGTATGAGTCGGGCGTGGTCTCCGTGTCCATCACCGCCTCGGTGGGGAGCGGTATTGGCACGGTGACGCTCACGGCGTCTGGCGTTGCAACCGATTACGGCTGGATTCCAGTGCACGTCCTCCAAGTCACGGCCCCAACGGTCTCCCAACCTCGCCAGGCAGACTCTCTCGCCGACTATGGGCGCTGCCTGACGGCCACGTCAGGAATCGGTGCCTGGTCGTGTGGGCATCAGGTGCTCTCCCTTGGCACGCCAGGTCTGACGACCCTGGAGCGCAGTCGCTCCATGACCTTGGTGTACAACAGCGCGACGGCGAGTCCCAGACCAATCGTCTCGGCCAACGTCGTGGTCGGCGGCGGGAGTCCCAGTTTGGACCGCGTCCGCGCCGTCCTCAAGGTGATGGACACCGTTCGGACCACGGTGACCTATGCCGGATGGACGGGGGCGAGCAAACAAATCAGCCTCGGTTGGTCGAGTGGAAGTCGCCCGACGGGTATCTACCCCTACGAGCTCGCCGTCTGGGCAGTGGCAGGGAGTGACTCCGCGGCGACCACGGTGTCCGGCAACCTCTTCGTCGTCAACCGGGCCAATGGGCCGATGGGGACCGGGTGGGAGTGGCTCGGCGTCGAGCGCCTGGTCTTCAGTCAGCCGGCGGGCACCAATCACCTGATGTGGGTGGGTGGCGACGGGTCGGCGGCCCTCTACCGGCAAGTCACCTCGACCCGGTGGGTGGCCCCGCCGGCGGAGTATCGAGACACGATCGTCTACGCGAGCGGGGAATACACGCGTACGCTCCGTCATGGGATCCAGGTCGTCTATGACGCGACCGGCCGGCACGTGCGCACGATCAACCGCGCCAATCAGGTGACGACCTTCTATTGGGCGAGCGCGACCCGGCTCGACAGCGTCAGAGTCCCGCCGGCCGGGAGCGGCGGCCGCACCATCCGCCTCGCGTGGTCCGGCAGCATCCTCGACAGTGTCATCGTGTCCGCCGGCAAGGGGGTCAATGCCACCATCGACGGGTCGGGAAATCTGATCCACTGGGGATGGCCCGACGGGACCTACCAGCAGTTTGTCTGGGACGGGAGCAACCGCCCCTCAACGACTGAGGACGATCGGGGTGGGATCTCCCGGTACGTGTATGGGTCGCATGGTCTCGTCGAGGAGGCGCGCCTCTACTACACCAAGCAGGGGGGTGGGGCGGACAGTGCGGTGACGAAGTTCACGCCCTGGCAGGCGGCGGGCTACTCCGGTAACGGGGGCAGCGGGATTAGCGCCGGCGACACAGCGCAAGCGGTGACGACGGTCTTCGGGCCGCGGGTCGGGATCGCGGACGACGCCGTCTTTCATGTGACCAAGTGGGGGAGCCCGAGCGAGAGCCGGGATGCCCTCGGCATGGCGACGCGGTACGGCCGAGATGACGGCGTGGTACCAGCTCTCGTCACGAGCATCCAGTATCCGAACAGTCGGCGCGCCATCATGACCTACAATGCGCGCGGGAACCTCCTCACGCTGACCGACAGCACGTGGGGGAGCCGTGCCTTCCCGACGCTCCGGAGTAGCTGGGCGTATGCTGATGGCAACGCGCCCGACTCCCCGTCGAAGATGAAGGGGCCTGCCGGCGATTCGACAATGTACAGCTATACCTCCCTCGGGCTCACCAGCACGATCACTGATCCGCGTGGGCACGTCACGTCCTTTGCTTACGCGGCCACCGATGACTCGGTTCGGGGGCAGGTCCGGACGATCGCCGAGCGCGCGGTCGGGATCTGGAAGGAGTCGATCGCGGGCGAAATCGTCGACTCGCTGACGACAATCCTCGGCTACGACGCCAGCGGCAACATCCGACGGATCGAGTCGCCCAGCGGGGCGATCTCCCGTCAGGCGCGCGACAGCGACGGGCGGATTACGAGCGATACGTCCGCCTTGGGGCAGGTCAGGAGCTTTCTCTGGGATGCCATGGATCGGCAGACGCACCTGATTCGGCCCCATGCCGCCGGGGCGACGGCCTGGACGTGCCATACCGGGGAGTTCATCTGCGCCGACCTCACCGTCGATGCCTTGAATCCGCCGAACAGTGTGGACACCACGATCGCCACCTACACCAATGGGTTGTTGACCAAACTGCGGGACCCTCGGGGTGTCGAGAAGAACTACCGATACGACCTGCGTCGACTGATGGTGGCCGATCTGGACGAAGCGGGTGCGAAGGATTCCGCTCGATACGACCCGGCAGGTCTCGTGGTCGGGCACCGGAACCGGATCGATAGTCTCGTGACGATGGCCTATGACATCCTTGACCGAGATTCCGTCGTGCTGGTCCCGAAGCGGGTCCAGACGCTGAACTCCCTGATCGGAACGGCGCTTGCCGACACCATCCGGACGACCTACGACTCGATCAGCAACATGCTGACCAGCGTCAGTCGGATTGGAACGGTCCAACGCACGTATTTTGAGAATGGGGCCCTCAAGTCCGAGCGCATGATCCCTGGATCGCCGCCTGGGATGTTGGCGGACTCCATGCGCTTTACCTATGACTCGGTCGGCAGGCTCCAGCGCATTGCGTGGCAGAACGGCGACTCGTTGATGTACTGGATGCGACGCACGGGCGACCTCGATTCGATGCGCGTCTGGTGGGTCACCGATGGATCGCAGCGGAGCGAGATCTGGAAGTTCACCTGGGACTCGCTCGGTCGGCGTCGGAGCATCATCTACCCGTACGCCAGCATGACGGCAACGTGGCACTACGACCGGGCCGGGACGGTGCGGCGCGTGCTCTCCGACAACGCGTCGGGGGTCGTCACCAATCGGTTCAAGGCCACCTTTGCGCAGGACAGTGTCGACGTGACCGGGCGGGTCATTGGCCAGTACACCTATTGTGACACCAACTACGATCCTGGTGTCACCGCAGGGATGACCTGTCAGGGGTGGCTCCCGGATCGGAGCTCGAACCGATTCAATCGGCTCGGCGCCATGGTCATCCAGCGCCAGGACGTCACGACAGACACCCTCTGGTACGACCAGTCGGGCAACCGGACCGCGGCAAAGAACAACACCCTGATCCAGCAATACACAATCGGCAGCGCGAGCAACCGGTTGGTGAGCCAGAAGGACTCCCTGCGCGGGGCAATCTACGCCACCAGCCGCGATTACGTCTACGCTGCCGACGGAGGCATGTGGGAACGGCACTCGGTTACGCCCTCCGGGCCCGACGTCCGCCAGCAGTGGCAGTATGACAACCTCGGGCGCCTGGTGGGTCGTGGAGAGATTTCGAATCTCGGGGCGAGGGATACGTCGTGGAACACCTGCCGGTGGGATGGGACCGGGCGCAGCGCGCAGCCGTGCAATGGATTCCAGTCCACCTTCGTGGGACCCAATGTGGTGCGGACGAGCAACGGCTGGTTCTTCGTGCAGGCGCCGGGCATCGACGAACCGCTGTTGCTGATCTTCCGGAACCCGAACACCTGGCAGCTGCAGAAGCGGCTGCAGGCGGTGACCGATGGGGCGGGGCAGCTGATTGCCATCGCCGATTCGGCGGGCGAGATTGACGCAAGCTACGCGGGGTCGGGGTACGGACAGTCCAGTTGGCGCGGGGCTGGTGTGATGACACGGGGACAGACCTTTTCGCCCCGGCGGTGGGAGACGGATGCACAGTGGGGACAGCTGCAGCAATTCCGCAACCGGGCGTATGATCCGGGGACGGGGCGCTGGCTGCAGGAAGATCCGATCGGCGTGGCGGGTGGGATCAACCTGTACGAGTACAATGGCAACAACCCGGCGACGTGGCGGGATCCGTTTGGGCTAGACCCGTGCCTCATGGCTCGTGCTCGAAAGCTCGGATACCTCGCTTGCGCGCTCGTGGAGTTCGCTGGCCAGGCGCTGGAGAACCGAGGTGTACAAGTCCCCTCCGGAATCGCACCTGAGGTCCTCGGGACGAGTAAGGATGCGCTTTCTCCAGTGCTGCGCGGTGCAAAGTGGGTCTCGGGAATTCAGAACACCGGTGGTCCGGCGCCGAAGAGCATTGAGAAGATTGCGGAAATGATTGGCCCATCCGCTGCTGGCACCGGAATAGGTGGGAAAGCGCTTCGATTCGTGGGGCCGGCGGCGATTATCGTGGGAGCCATCGAGTTCCTTGTGCCTCCGACGCAACGAGCCTACAGAGGAATAACCTGCATTGTCGAGTCGTGCGTCAATAGTCCGCTAGCACCGAGAATTCCTGGGCCTACAATAGGGCCTAGACCATAGGCCCTGTACGCCTGCAGATCCTTGACCATATGGAAAAGTATTCGATGCAGAGTGATCCGTGGATCCAGGAGATCAACGTCGAGGCCTTGCCCGGTGACGAGGACGGCGACGTTGTCCTCGACGTCACCTTCACCATCGCAAGTGATGCTGAGGTCGATGCGCCAGAATTAGTGTTCGGAGCGGGGCATTGCCCGCTGCTGCTGGATGCGATTCAATCCTCTGCTGCGAGTATCGGCCGATGGAAGGGGCCGCTCATCGTCTTCTCGCTCCGAGATGGTTCCCGGTGGGATGGCTCGATTGTCCGCCTTGAAATGCGGCTGGGGGCCGCGCGCTTGCCGATCTATGTCCCGGACGATCTTCCGACCCTGGTTGGGAGCGGCCCAAGTCCCCAACGACCGCTCCCGACGATTCGTTGGATCACCGATGAGTTGGTAACGGGCGTCCGGTTTCTGGGGCTCCCTGCGCCCGCCGCACCATCGGCCAGGGTGTGGGGCGCCGTCACCGCCGTCCCTGCACAGACATTGGAGATTGATGGTGTCAACGTTGGCTTTTCCGCCATGGCTGCGGCGTTGTCTCACGATCGGTCCGCGGTGGCTCAGCAGATCGTCACCGTTTTCAGTGCTTTGGAGCGAGAGTATGGCTCACCAGGGGTGACCGAGGTCATGGTCATCTCCGAAGCGGAACGACGTCGGGAGAATCCGTGGACCGGCATGCTCTTGCCGCTGACCGAATCCGGGTTGTTTGGCGCTATGCCGCGCGATCATGGACTATTTCAAGCCGAGGTAGCTCGGATTGTGGCGAGTTGCTGGGTCGGGGGGCTTTGGCGAACCTACGATATTGGGCCCGAATGGTTGTTCTGGGGAATCCATTCAGGAATGAGAGCTGACTTCGTCAAGCGGACCGACCCCGGGTTGTACAGTCGGTTGCTCCCGTTGATGACGAAGCGACTTTCGCCGTCGCCATTGAAGCGGTTCCAGCGGGATGTGCGGTACGACATGCGTGCGGCTGCTGTGGGGCTTCACGTGTTGGCGCTCCTTGAAGTGGAGTTCGATCGGGCCACGTTCAGGCGCATGCTGAAGGAATTCTCCGGCACTTCCGTGGCAGCGGAGGACGTGATGACGTTCCTTGCGCTGCCGCCTGAGTTGCGCGGCGAGGTCCGATAGCAGTGGAAGGTGAACGGTACTAGCCATGGTCGGTGGTGCGATTCTTTGCCGCAATCACCGACACCAGAAGGCCATTTCTCGCCGTCCGGAATCCGAGTATCTCACAGCCGCAGTAGCGGCTGCAGGCGGTGACCGATGGGGCGGGGCAGCTGATTGCCATCGCCGATTCTGCGGGCGAGATTGACGCGAGCTACGCGGGGTCGGGCTACGGCCAGACAAGTTGGCGCGGCGGGGTGAGGGGCCTGCGGTAACGCGCCTACCGGTGGGAGCACTCGATGGGAAATCGGCATGGGGAAGGGAGTCTTGGCACTAACCCAGGTGTCGACGGGAATTGCGAATAGTGACTCGCCGTCGCGCCGTCCCTGTCTCGAAGAAAGCGATCAGAACAGGATTCCTGTGGAAATTCACAGTCCTGTTCCTCTTCCATTGGCTTGACGCACCAGCTTTTTAAGGGCATCACCAGCGGAGCGGCCCAACAGCGGCGCGATGTCGATTCTTTGAGGCGCTTCCCCTAGGGTTTGCCCCAGTGTACGTGCGAGCTGCCGAGCCATATCCTCTTGGTGGGCAGACTGTGGTTGCGCCGTCTCTAGACCTTATGAGCGGCCGGTGCCCGCGGCACTCCCTCCCTGAGGCCACTTCGTGAAAGCATCCGAACGAGCTTCGACCGTACTGATGTGGGCCGCCGTACTCTCGGCCGTGACGAGTACTGCGCTACTGGTCGAACGGAGGTTCAGTACGTCGCGCGGCAGCCAAGCAGATCCGTGGGCGCAACCACTCAAATTGGTGGACGGGTGGGAGACACTCGTGGACTCTGGCCTCAGGATTGGACCAGCCAACGCGCGCATCCAGGTGGTTGAGTTTGGTGATTTTGAGTGTCCGGCCTGCAAGAGCTTCGGAGAGAAGGTCCTCGATCCACTCTTGAGGCGGTATCCAGCGCAGATCGCGTTGACGTTCAAGCACTGGCCACTGGAGTACCATCGCTTCGCGCGCAGAGCCGCAATTGCAGCGGAGTGCTCGGGTAAAGAGGGGCGGTTCCCATCCTTCTATGAGGCAGCGTATGCCCATCAGGATTCGATCGGGTTGATTTCATTCGCCGACATTGCTCGCCGGGCCGGGCTCATCGATACCGTTGCCTTCAATGAATGCCTCGCGAGCGACCGTTTTGACAAGACCCTTCAACGTGACCTGGCGCTGGTCGACCGACTGGACGCCCGGGGGACGCCTGTCATCATTGTGAATGGCTTGCTCTTGCCGACGACTCCGACGAGCGAGCGGTTCGAGCGATTGCTGGATAGCCTCGGACTGCGGCGACAGTAGCACGTCTCGTTGCATGGAGGTGAGCCATGCCATCACGCTTTCTCACCGTGGACACCATTCGCCCCCTTTTCCGGAGTCTACAATAATGTCGCGTACCAATCTCACGTCAGTCCTTGCACTCGTTGCCTCTCTCGTCGCTGGCGGACAGCTGATGGCGGAGGAGGAACCCGAAGGATTGTTCTGCGCTACATTCGACGTGAACCCCGACTGCAGCGACTATGTCTGCACCAACGCCAACTGCCCGGGGTATACGGTCTACGGGACTCAGTGCTCGGGCAATCATGTGACCTGTGAGGGGACCAAGAACTAGGGTCGTGTTTCCGCTGGTCAGTAGGTGCAGATGACGGCTTCCCGCCGGACAACGGTCCGGTGGGAAGTCTGTGCAAACGACGTGGTTTGAAGCCGGACAGTCCGGCGAATTGTTCCGGGCCGGCAATTCGGCTGGACCGCGAGGTCTACGTCCGCAACGTAGCATATTTCCTAGTAGCACACCGGGCGACTCGCGGTGCCGGATTCTGACACCCAAACGCTTGCAGAGGAGCGCCGACGCCGGACATGATTGGTTGCCGGCGTGCTGCTCCAATACCCACGTCCTAGCAGCAGGGTTTTCCATGCCGCGCAACAGTAGTTACACCGTGTTCCTTCGGAGCGCCATCCCGCTGCTCATGCTCGTGTCTTCCGTTGGAAGACTCGACGGGCAACAAATGACGACGAAACGAACCCTCCGAATCGATGCCGCGGCCGAGGGGCTCACGGAAATCGGGAGTCTCGTGGTGGGACGCGATGGCGTGATCATGATCACCCAGCCTCAGGACTTCCGGGTTCTGGTCTTCGACCGGGCAGGGCGTCGGGTCGCTTCGATCGGACGCAAGGGCGGTGGACCGGGGGAGTTCCAAGCCATCCGCGGGGTGGGCCGATTCGGAGATGGTTTCTGGGTGGAGGATCCGGTACTCAGGAGATTCACGATCATCGGGGCGAATTTGGGAGTCTCACGAATCGTCCCCTATCCGATTCTTGCCGTGCCGCAGGACGGGACTCGTGGGTGGGCGCAGACGATGCCAATGGCGCTTCGGCCCGATGGGTCCGTGATCTTCACGGGGAGACTCCAAGGGGAAGGCACCCTCCCATCGTGGCACCCGCAGTTGCCTGTCGAGGGGGCGTACATCTTCCGAGTCTCTGCAACGGGGGCGTTCCTTGAGCTTCTCGCACGGCATGCCACGCCGGTGTGCCATACGCAGATAACAGAGACGCGGAAGGCGACCATTCCCTTCTGTTCCGAACCGCTCACCGCATACTCCCCGGATGGCAGCCTGAGCCTGGTGGTTGACTTCGGAATGCAGGCAGGGCGAGACAAGCGGTACTCGATGCGAATCGTCGGTGCGGGTCGACGGGCGCCGGCGGAGGCATTCATCTCATTTGAGCCGCTGGCAATCCCGCCATCGATCGCGGATAGTGCCTTGCGAGCGCGGGCAGCACTTCTCCGAATCGACCCGGGTGAATTTCTCAGGCGGATGAAGGCGCCCTCCTACTACGCTCCCGTCGTCGCAGCGATCGTGGCCAATGACGGCTCCGCCTGGCTTGAAGAGACCAGGGTCGGACGGGAGCACCGCTGGGTGGCAAGAGATCCACTTGGCAAGGTCACCCGTCGTGTCACCCTTCCCGGCAATGCTCGTTTGGTAGCTGTTGAATCGGGGGTGCTTTGGGCAGTGGAGATGGACGGTGACGGCCTGGAGCATGTGGTCACGTTTCGAGTGGACCGCTAAGAGGCGCCACCAGCGCTCGCACCCGCAGGGTATGGCTATTTCTAGTCTTAGCGTGGGTCTATGAACAACGCCGCGAATACGAAGTCCCGATTCGTGAGGTCGAATCAGTCTATGCCGATTGTGGACATCCGGGTGTGATGACCGGCTTTGTCACCTTTATGCCATCGGGCCCGCCAATTAGCAATGCGGAGGCAGGGGAGACCAGGATGTATTCGGAATGGCGACGATTTCTCCTGGAGGAGGTCGAATGGTTCAACGATGAGGCATGAGACTCGTCTCACGATTTGGACGATCGCCCAACGCGGGTAAGGAATCGTGGCCACCACGAGTCATGCTGAAGTTGCATCATTGCGTCCGTCGCCGGGATTGGGGTGTTTGCAGTCCTGACCGCGAGCTATGCTGGCAGGGAGATTGCCGTTGGAAGGTGGGCAGTTCGCAGTCTAGCCTTGTGCGCCGCTCGGTGTGGTGTCGTCGCGTGCGGCACGCGCGATTTGCTCTATTGCGATCTGGCGCGGTGCGCCGAGGCTTCAAGTTCATTGTGGAAATCCACAGGATTGAGTCGGAGGCTATCTGCTGCCCCGGGATTTCTCTCGCGCATCGGCGCCGCCATTTCGCCGAACAGGCAATCCAGCTTCGGATTGGTTTCCACCTCGGGAGGAATGCATCGCCCCGCCAATCAGCACGGCGCGTTGTGGAATGACCTAGTTGTTACGCCTCGATTCGCGGACGACCTTGGGGTGACGAGCGTGGGTACGCAGGTTGCCGCCTACCTGCTCGGTCAGGATTTCTCGAACACTGGGAGGTGAGTATGACGATTTTGAGGAAACTCGCTACCGCGGGCGCCGCGACGGTCCTGCTTGCACTGAACCTCGTCGCAGCAGGGACCCTGACGGCGGATGAGGGGGAAGAACCATGGCCGCCGAATGGTTCATGTTACCTCAGCATGGTCGGTGGTCAGGCACATTGCTGGTGCGGGTTTCCGGACCCCACTCCAACCTGCCACACGATCTTTGGCGGTTGCATCTCGAATGAGACGACTCCCTGCGCAAATCCCTAGCTGGCCCCCTGAGCTGCCGGGAGACCGACGACTTTGCCGTATCTCCCGGACAGCCCATCGGAGGATTACGTGAACCAACGGATCGCGCGGAAAATCGTGATCGGACTTACCGTGATTCTCCTGTTCCAAGCGAGTTGGATTCTCTTCGACCGGCGCGCGATTGCCGCGCCCACAACAGGTGACCAGCTCATCGATGCCCGAATCATCTCTACGGAAGGCAACCTGACTGCAACGACGCTACGTAACATCGCTACTGCCTCCTGCCAAGTTGTTGTGTTCTATCACTCTACGTGTCCGGTGTGCGACCGCATCGCACCATTCTGGCAACGCACACAGCGAGTGACCACGAACACAGGAAACATCCCGGTGATCTGGGTCAGCGTATCCGCGTCAGACACGGGCGCCCGCGCGTTCCTGTCTCGCCACGAGCTTTCCTCGAACGATGCGCTTGGAGTGGCTTCAATTCGGGAATTGAAACGACTCGGAATCACGGCCTGGCCAAGATTTCTACTCGTGGATAGCGCAGGGCATTACACAGCAGAGGGGCCTCGGAAGCCAGCTGACTATAAGCGAATCTCCGGCTGCCGCCTTCTCGACTCAGTGCCGCAATGACCGTTCAGTCACAACGGACGACGCGGGCGCTAGACAAGAGTCTTTCAGCACTGCTCATTTTAATGCTGGTGGGGTGCAAGGCGGCCGCGGCACCAGATCCCGATATCGAGGAATCGGTGCAATTGTCCCGCCGCTTTCAGATGGAACCTACCGTTGCCGCGGCAGTGATCCCCGCGAACGAGATGTTTCCGGAGTGGCGCCCCGAGTTGCTACGTTATCTAGTCGGCGGCGGCTTTCGGGACGACTCCACGCTCGGCTTTCAGCTCGCACATTCTGCAGTCATCATGAGTGATGGATCAATTTTCCTCGCGTCCTACCGCCCACCCTTTGTACGGTACTCAGCTGCGCGAGGGAACGTCGCTCACCTCGGTGTGACGGGTGAGGGGCCGGGTGAGTACCGCCAGATTCAATGGATCGCCCGCTTCCGCGGCGACTCGCTCCGGATATGGGACGGAATCCTGCGGCGGTTGGCAACGCTCGATCCCGAAGGGCGTGTCGTCGCCGAAGCCAGGCCGTCGCCGAAGCTTCGAGATGCGCTCGAGTTCTGGCCGAGCAGGCTCTTTGACGACGGGCGCCTATTGGCGATCGGTCGACGGGGCGTTCCAGAAGCTGCTGGGAACTTAATAATTCGCGGTGACCTGCTGCTTGTCGACTCATCGAATAGTGTGGTCGAATCGCTCGCCAAAGACGTGCCACTTGGCGAGATGCATTTGAAGGAGGCGCCGAATCAACCCGGCATGGATCGAAGCTACTCGGTCGTCACACCGCCGTTCACTCGCTACGGGTTGACGGCGGCCGGTGGTCAACGGTGGTGCTACACCTGGACTGGTGGCGCGGACCTGTACTGCGGGGGTACCAAAGGGGAACAAGTTGTTTCGGTGCGTGACACACTCGCGCAGAGGGTCGTTGATGATTCGACGATGGTTCGGCACCTTGATGAGCTTGGGGTGCTCGAAGGCGCGGGCGATCAGCGAAAGGCAAGAATCATCGGCTGGAAGCAACACTGGACCCATGACTTCCTGCCGCGATGGTCTCGGATGGTGATGGACGATCAAGAACGGATCTGGTTGCAGCGATATCGCAATCCACTTGATTCACAGGAACAGGTGATCGTGCTTGATCGACATTTTGCACCGGTGGCACGATTCGTATTCGAAGGTGGCTGGCAGCTTCTTGCTGCACGGGGGCAGATCGCCGTGGTTGCGAAGCGCACGGGGAGCGGTGGAGTTGCGAAGGTGCTGTCGCTCTCGAGCGGTGAGCTGTAGCGCGAGCAACTTGCTCATGAATCCTAGGGTCACATTGGGCCTGGTTGGAACCCGCGTGGAGGATTTGCCTGCAGTGATGCTGTACCCCGCTGGGCCAGCATTTCATGTGTGGTCAGGCGGGAGAACATGATTCGACGAGAGGTCGGAGCACCTCTGCGAACCGCCACTCCGGAGACAAGAATGCGGTGGGGTGTTGTCCTTGTGTTAGTGGCGACATGCAGTAAAGAGCATAGAGCGAACCCAGTCCTGCCACGCCAACTCGTTGGCGTGTGGGAGCTCAGTTGACTAACGCTGGACATTCTCCGGCAATCGGGCACGTCGCGCTGTTGCGATTTGAATAGTTTGCAGTGCCCGGGTGACGGCTGTCCCGGATGCGTCGAATCGTGCGGCACCACCGAGCAAAGGGCGTGCATCAACCAGTGCTACGGCACAACCCAGTCAACTGGTTGCGCAATCTCCGTCGTTCCTTGCCGCAACTACCCCAGGCACTTCCGCGCGCCCTTCGTCGCGTAGGTTGTCGGTCGCACGGGAGAGTACTCCTCCATCGCTGCTATCGGCGCGAGGGGAGAGACCTTCTGGGTCTCCGATCCGCTTGCATTTCGCATTTCGTGGATGAAGCCGGATGGCACCCTCCTCGGAACGATGCGCGCTCCAGCCGCGACCACCCTGCGACATGCGAAGCTCCCCTACATTCGACCCACGCCCTTCGGTATTGGCGTCGGAGACACCTTGATTGTTGTGGCGGACCGGGAACCCTCGGCAGGTGTGTCCCCGTCCCTTGGATCCATGGGATTTGGTGGCAAGGCGGCAATCCGACTTGCCTCCGATTCATCGCCCCAACTCCTCGCGCGTACGGGGGCGTCCCCAGCGTGCGCCGTGGTCGCGCAAAACGCAGTTGCGGCAGTGCCCTTCTGTGCCGCGCCACTACTCGCAGTTCGAGGAGATGGTCGTGGTGTCGTTGTGGTACAGTTCGAGGGAGAAACGCTCTCGCCGGTGCGGGTGCACTTCATCAGCAATTCGGGCGACACAGTTTTCACGCACGTCATCAAGTCACGCGGCGTATCGATCCCGCGGGACACAGTGGAGGCCTCCTTACGGCCGCTCCGCAATGACGCGCGCTATCGTTCGCAGGTGATTGCCCCTCGATACTACCCGCCAGTGCGACGTGTGATCGCCGGTGGAGATGGTAGTGTCTGGCTCGAGGAGCATCAACCGACGACCGCACATCAATGGTTGGTGCTCGGTCCAAACGGCCGTCCCCAGGGCAGAGTAACCGTCCCCGCCAATGTCCGCATCATGAGTGCGGTTGCTGACACCTTCTGGGGGGTCGAACTAGATGAGGATGATGTGCCCACGATCGTCCGACATCGGGTCAAGTGAGACCTCCCCGAACGCAGCAAAGAGTTCGAGGGATGTCCTCTGGCGCTGGCAGTATGCCCGGCTAAGGGTCACGGAGCGCTATCTCGAAGGTCGTAGGTCGTAAGTCGAAAGTCGGAGAGGTTCCATCATCCACAGCCGCCTTGCGCCCTCCCTCCCCGTAAGGCAACTTCTGAGAATGCCCAACACCACCCGTTTTCCGATGCTCCTCCTCGCCCTGACCCTCGGCGTGTCCGCTCCCGCCGCTGCGCAGGACCATTCGATGCACGCCATGGGTCACCAGGGGATGCCCGAGCTCAAGCCGATTCCGCCCGGCTCGCTGCACACCGCCGCCGATGTGCAGTTCATGCAGGGGATGATCGCGCACCATGGCCAGGCGATCCACATGTCGAAGCTGGCCGAGACGCGGAGCCGCAACAGCACCCTCATCCGCTTTGCCAAGAAGATCGACCAGTCGCAGGAGTCGGAGATCCGCCTGATGCAGGGGTGGCTCGTCGACCACAAGCAGACCGCCCCCGACACCGCGGCGTATCACACGATCATGATGCCGGGGATGCTGACGGTCGAGGAGTTGAAGGAGTTGGCGACGATCAAGGGGACGATGTTCGATCGTCGCTTCCTTGAGCTGATGATCCAGCACCACGAGGGTGCGCTCTCGATGGTGGACGACCTCTTCAAGACGAAGGGGGCGGCGCAGGATATTGACGTGAACGTCTTCGCGAATGATGTCCACCAGGTCCAGACCGCGGAAATTGCCTTGATGCGCCAGATGCTGACCACCCTGAAGGGAGAGACTCGATGACCGGTTCGTTCCGCCTCTTTGCCGCCGCCGCCGTGCTGTTCGCCACGGCGTCGACCTTGTCGGCCCAGTCGTACCCGAAGGGCGGCGATCCGCGCGACGGGCTCAAGCCCGGCATGCGCGATGCCGCCATCGCGGCGCAGGGGATGCGCCTGGTGAGCACGGTCCCGAAGCCGGCGGTCCTCGACACGGCGCGCGGACTGACCTTCATCAACTCAGATCTCGCCTTCCGCGGCAAGCTGGTCTACCAGGGCAACTTCGCCGGTTTCTCGATCTGGGACGTGAGCAATCCGAGCGCGCCGACGATGGTCTCGGTGGTGCCGTGCATCACCTCGCAGGGCGATCCTTCGATCATCGGCCACCTCCTCTTCATCTCGGCGGAAGGCGGCGGCAACCGGAACGACTGCGCCAAGGGCGGCGTGCAGAAGCCGGAAGATCACATGGCCGGCGTCCGGATCTACGACGTCTCCGATCCGAAGTCGCCGCGTCTCGTGAAGAACGTGCAGACCTGCAAGGGGTCGCATACCCACACGGTGATCCCGGACCCGAAGAACAAGGGAATCATCTACATCTACGTGTCGGGCAGCGGCGGCGTCCGGAAGGAAATGACGGGCTGCGCCGAAGGGACCGACCCGGCGGACGTGAACAACTCGCTCTACCGCCTCGACGTGATCAAGGTGCCGCTCAAGAATCCGGAGGCCGCCGAGGTGGTGACCGGCGCGCGGATCTTCACGGGACTCGACGCCGCGCCGCGCCGTGGCGGCGGTCAGGCCGGTGGTGGACGGCCGGCGACCGGTCCCCGGAATTGCCATGACGTCTCCGCCTACCCGGCGTTCGGCCTGCTGGCCGGCGCGTGCGGCAGCCATGGCCTCCTGGTCGACGTCTCCGATCCGGAGCATCCGGTGCGGCTCGACGCGGTGTCCGACACGAACTTCTCGCTCTGGCACACGGCGGTCTTCTCGAACGACGGCAGCAAGCTGGTCTTCACCGATGAGTGGGGCGGCGGCACCGGGCCGATGTGCCAGGCGACGTCGATGCTCGAGATGGGCGGCAACACGGTGCTCTCGATCGGCAAGGATCGGAAGCTGACGCAGCATGCCTACTTCAAGATCCCGACCGGGCAGACGGCGCAGGAGAACTGCGTCTCGCACAACGGCGCGCTGGTGCCGGTGCCGGGCCGCGACATCATGGTGCAGGGGTGGTATCAGGGTGGCGTGAGCGTGATGGACTTCACCGATTCGGATCATCCGGTCGAGCTGGCGTTCTTCGATCGCGGCGCGATCGATGCCCCGCCGGTGGTGACGGACAGCGTGCCGGCCCGTCGTGGCGGCGGGATCATCGGCGGCTCGTGGGGCGCCTACTACTACAACGGCCTGGTCTACTCGTCCGAACTGGCGCGCGGCCTCGACATCCTCGAACTGCTGCCGAGCGCGCAGTTGAGCGCCAACGAGCTCGCCGCTGCGAAGCTGATCGTGATGGATGAGTTCAATCCGCAGAGCCAGCCGAAGCTGGTCTGGCCGGCGGCCTTCCCGGTGGTGCGCAGCTACCTCGACCAGCTGGTGCGCGGCAACGGCCTCGCGGCAGCCCGCACGACGGCGATCGCCACGGCGCTCGACGCGGCCGAGGCGAAGAGTGGCGCGGCGCGGCGGACGGCGCTGACGACGTTGGCGGCCCAGGTCGACAAGGATGTGGCCGGCGCGACGGACAAGGCGCGGGTGAAGACGATGGCGGCGGAGATGCGGCGGTTGGCGGGGGTGAGCCGTTAGTCGTTGGTCGTTGGTCGTTAGGTGCCTTCGCCGCGGCCGTCAGGCCGCGGTGCGCCGTGCAGATAACCCCCAGCCGCGGCCGTCAGGCCGCGGTTTGGTGTGCGCGCTGATCACGGTGCTGTTCGCCGCGCCGTTGCGGGCACAGTGGTCCGAGCCGGGAATGCGCACCTGTCCGGCCGCCGACAGCGCCATCGGCAAGATGCGCAAGATGAACAAGCCGCGGGTGCGCTTTCTCTACATTCCCGAACGCGATGCCTCGTTGATCGTGACCCACCTGCGCGCGACGTCGTGGCAGGTGGGGCGGAGCCGTGTGGTCGGCATGGAGGGGCGGATCCCGGTGGCGGGCCGAGGGCCGGACTCGAATCCGTCATTCGAGTTCGCGCTGATGGTGCTCGACAGTGTGGAACGGGTCCCGTCCGAGATGCCGCTCGTCATGGTCCTCGACAAGCGGGACACCCTGCGCGCCTACGACCCGCAGGTGCGGCCGGTGCTCAACCAGCCCAAGGTGAAGGGCGTCCCGTTGACGATCCGCTACGGGCTCACCGTCGAGGAGACGCGCCGTCTGGCCAAGGCGAAGGAGGCGACCGGGATGCTGGGGCCGCATCGATTCATGCTGTACGACTGGGAGTTGCACGACCTGGAGGCGGTGTATCGGGTCGCGCGGTGTGGGGGGGCTGATTGGTAGGTCGTAGGTCATAAGTCGTAAGTCGTAGGTCGTAGGTCATCCCGAGCAGCCCGAGGAGCCTGCCCTGAACGCAGTCAAGGGAGCTGCGTGATCGCGAAGGGGCCAGCACCGGCCCACCCTGATTCACGACGACCCCTCGCTTCGCGATCTCCCCCTCTCAACATCGGATCGTCCATGAACCGATTCGCTCTCACGTCCAGGCTGCTCGTCGGACTCTTACCGCTGTTGACCGTCCTGCCGCTGGCGGCTCAGGCGCCGACGCTAACGGCCACCCTCACGCGCACCGTCACCGGCGACTTCACCTACGTCGGCTCGATGGTGATCGGCGCCGACGGCTCGGTGCTGGTGTCGCAGCCGTCCGATGTGCGGCTGCTGCTGGTGACGGCGGCTCCCGAGCCGAAGGTCCTCGGCCGACGCGGGGCGGGACCGAACGAGTTCCAGTTCATCCAGGGGCTCGGTCTCGCCGGGGGAAAGTTCTGGGCCTACGATGCGCAATTGCAACGGATCACGTTCATCGAGCCGACGGGTGCCTTCGGCCCCAGCCAGCCTCTCGAGGGGTTGGCCGGGAAGCCGGCGCTTCGGGGTTTCATGTCACCGTCGCTCGTGGCCGTCGTCACTCCGGACTCGCTGCTCGTTGCGGCGTCGGCCGAGGGGACGGGGATGCTGGGGATGATCGAGCTGGCCGAGCGCCACTTCATGATCACCGGGGCGGGGCAGCTCGCGATGCGCGAGGTGGCGCGTCGCCAGGCCGCGCCGAACTGCGCCGTGATCCAAGGGAATGGCGTCTCGCGGATCGGGCTCTGCACCGTGTCGTCCACGGCCCTCCGCCCTGATGGACGGCAGCTCGTCATCGCAGACGTCGCGTTCGGCGGCAAGCCGGCGATCACCGTCACCAGCACGCCTCGCTCAGGGGTGAAGGCGTACACCGTCACACTTCCGTTCACGCCGCGGCCGATCCCGAGTGCCGCCAGGGACAGGAGTCGTGCCTTGATGCAGAAGTCGGCGCCCGGGGCCGAGCTACCGCCATTCCCGGAGTTCTACGACCCGATTGCCGGGGTGATCGTGAGTGCAAACGGGGAGGCGTGGCTCACGATGTCCGCGCCCCGTGGCCAGCCGCGGACGACCTGGCGCATCGGAACCAATGGCAAGATCCTCGGCAAGCTCGTGATGGCGAACTTCACGCTCGAAGCGGCATCGGGGAGTGTGCTGTGGGGAACCACGAAGGATGCGGATGAGCTGATCTCGTTGGTACAGTACCGGGTAAAATGACGGAGTAGTAATCGATACAACTTCATCATCTCTGCGGTCGGTCCGGTTGGCGGGACACCTAGGTGCTTACCACGCATCCGGCAAAGCGTCCCGGACCTCACACTCCAAGATGACATGCACCCTCGATCGGCGTAATTTCCTCCGTTGCCTCCCGGCAGCGCCTCTGCTTCCCCAACACGCGGTCCTCCATGACTTTCCTTACGCGACGCGTCGTCTACGATGCGGTGATCGTCGGCTCTGGCGCCGGTGGCGGCATGGCCGCCCACGAGCTGACCAAGGCCGGTGCCAAGGTGCTCCTGCTCGAGGCCGGCGGGATGTGGGACAACACCAAGGACTCGAGCATGCTCACCCAGCCGTGGGAGACCCCGCGGCGTGGTGCCAGCACGCCGGATCGTCCCTTCGGTGAACACGACGCCTGCATCGGCGGCTGGAACATCCCGGGCGAGCCGTTCACGACGGCACCGGGGACGCGCTTCAACTGGTGGCGCGGCCGGATGCTCGGCGGCCGGACCAATCACTGGGGCCGCATCTCGCTTCGGTTCGGTCCCGACGACTTCAAGGGGAAGGACAAGGACGGCCTCGGCGACAACTGGCCAATCTCCTACAACGACATCAAGCCGTACTACGATGAAGTCGACGACCTGGTCGGCATCTTCGGCTCGAAGGAAGGGCTGCGAAACCATCCCGACGGCAACTTCCTGCCGGCACCGAAGCCGCGCTGCTGGGAGACGGTCGTCAAGCGCGCGGCCGACAAGCACAAGGTCACCTGCATTCCGTCGCGGCTCTCGATCCTGACCAAGCCGAAGAATGGTCGCCCGGCCTGCCACTACTGCGGCCAGTGCAATCGCGGCTGCGCCACCAACTCGAACTTCACTTCGCCGAACGTGCTCCTCTTCCCGGCGATGCAGAGCGGCCTGCTCACCATCCGCACCGACGCGATGGTGCGCGAGGTGTCGGTCAATCGTGACGGGCTCGCCGATGGCGTGATCTTCATCGACAAGCTCTCGGGGATGGAGGAGAAGGTCGAGGCGAAGGTGGTGGTGCTCGCGGCGTCGGCGTGCGAGACCGCGCGCATCATGCTGAACTCGAAGTCGGCGAAGTTCCCGCAGGGGATCGGCAATTCGAGTGGCATGGTCGGCAAGTATCTCACCGACACCACCGGGACGGACGTCGGCGGCTTCGTGCCGTCGCTGATGGACATGCCGCGCCACAACTGCGACGGCGTCGGCGGCGCGCACCTTTACATGCCATGGTGGCTCGACAACAAGAAGCTCGACTTCCCGCGCGGCTACCACATCGAGATCTGGGGTGGCATGGGGATGCCGGGCTACGGCTTCATGGGCGGCATCCAGAACTACGCCAATGGTGGCGGGTACGGCACGGCACTCAAGGATGAGTATCGCAAGCACTGGGGCGCCTCGATCGGCTTCTCGGGCCGCGGCGAGATGATTCCGAACGAGAAGTCCTTCTGCGAGCTCGACCCGAAGACGGTCGACCAGTGGGGCATTCCCGTGTTGCGCTTCCATTGGGAATGGAGCGACCACGAGCTGCTGCAGGTCAAGCACATGCAGGAGACCTTCCGCACGCTGCTCAAGGAGATGGGCGCCGAGGTGCGCAGCACGATGCCGACGAAGGAGCAGGGGTACGGCATCGCCACGGGCGGCGCGATCATTCACGAGCTCGGCTGCGTGCGGATGGGCGACAACCCGTCGACCTCGGTGGTCAACGCCAACTGTCAGGCGTGGGATTGCAAGAATCTCTTCGTTGCCGACGGCGGGCCGTTCGTCTCGCAGGCCGACAAGAATCCGACGTGGACCATCCTCGCGCTCTCGATGCGCACCTCGCGCTACATCGCGCAGCAGCGGAAGGAGGGGAAGCTGTGAGCCAGGAACTCTCGCGTCGCGACCTGCTCGCGGCCTTCGCGGCGACCGGCGGCGTCTTCCTGCTGCCGACGCCGGCGCAGGCCAGCGACATCACCCGCACCGTCGCCGCGGCCCGCATGGCCCCCGACGGCTTCGCGCCGAAGATCTACACGGTGCATGAGTACGAGACGGTGAAGGTGCTGGTGGACTATCTCTTCCCGAAGGATGCGCGCGGCGGCTCGGCCACCGAGGCCGGCGTGCCCGAGTTCATGGACACCTTCCTCGAGATTGAGGCGGGGATGCGCGTCGCGCATCGCGGCGGCCTGGCGTGGCTCGACCACGAGATGCGTCGCCGCACCGGCAAGGATTTCATCACCGCCAGCGACGCCGAGCGGCGCGCGATGCTCGACGAAATCGCCTATCCGGCGCGCGCCAAGGCGGAGTACAGCCACGGCGTGAACTGGTTCAACTCCTTCCGCGACTTCTCCGCCTCCGGCTACTGGACGTCGGAAATCGGCGTCACGGACCTCGGCTACATGGGGAACACCCCGGTGGCGGAGTGGACGGGGTGCACGGCGGAGGCGTACCGCAGGACAGCGGGATGATGGATGATAGATGATGGATGATGGAGGTGTGCGAATCCATCATCCGTCATCCATGGTCCATCATCCATCATCCATCATCCATTCATTGCAGAGAGCATATGCGTATCCCCAAGCGCCTCGGCGTCGGCTTCATCGGCTCGGGCTTCAACACTCGCTTCCACATCCAGGCCTGGCAGGGCGTCCGTGACGCCGACGTGCGCGGCATCTGGAGCCCGAATCAGAAGAACGCGGCATCGGCGGCGAAGCTGGCGAACGATCTGCATGTCGGGCCGGCGAAGGCCTACAAGAGCATCACCGAGATGGTCGCCGACCCGGAGATCCACGCGATCTGGCTCTGCGGCCCGAATCAGGCGCGGATCGAGAACGTGCAGGAGATCTGCGACGCGGTGATGAGCGGCAAGGGTGAGCTGATCGGCATCGCGTGCGAGAAGCCGCTGGCGCGCGGCGTCGCCGAAGCCAAGCAGGTGCTGGCGATGGTGAAGAAGGCGAAGCTGCAGCATGGCTACCTCGAGAATCAGCTCTTCTCGCCGGGAATCGTCCGCGGCCGCGACCTGATCTGGGCGCGCGGCGCGAGCACGACGGGCCGTCCCTATCTGGCGCGCGCGGCCGAGGAGCATTCGGGGCCGCACAACGCCTGGTTCTGGCAGGGCGAGAAGCAGGGCGGCGGCGTCCTCAACGACATGATGTGCCACTCGGTCGAGGTCGTGCGCTTCCTGCTGACGCAACCGGGGAAGCCGCGTGACACGCTGCGCCCGGTGAGTGTGAACGGGCGGATCGCGTCGCTCAAGTGGAGCCGGCCGACCTATGCCAAGCAACTCAAGGCACGCTTTGGGAAGGACGTCGACTACCTCAAGCGGCCGAGCGAGGACTTCGCGAGCGTCACCATCACGTACGAGACGCCCGAGGGGCTGACCGTGATTGGCGAGGCGAGCACCTCGTGGAGCTTCGTCGGTGCTGGGCTCCGACTCAGCGGCGAACTGCTCGGCCCCGAATACTCGATGAGCTGGAACACGCTCAACAGCGAGCTCAACTGCTTCTTCTCGCGCGAGGTGGTCGGGAAGGCGGGCGAGGACCTGGTCGAGAAGCAGAACGCCGAGATGGGGTTGATGCCGGTGGTGCCGGACGAGGCGGCGGCCTATGGCTACGTCAACGAGAACCGGCACTTCGTCGACGTTTTCCTCGGGCGGGTGGCACCACTGCTGACCTGGGACGACGGTCTCGAGGTGATGCAGATCCTGATGACGGCCTATATGAGTGCGCAGACGGAGAAGACGGTCGCCTTCCCGCCGCGCGGGCTGGATGCGTTCCTGCCGGACGTGGCGAAGGGGACCTGGAAGCCGTAACGGCACCCTCCTTGCTCAATGACATCCCCAACACTGGTAAATGGATGTCAAAGAACAACTTGCGGCTGGATTTCGTGGCATCGCCACAACGGTATGTGGTGTTGGTCCCACAGTTCACGGCAAGGGTGTGGTTCTCCTCAATCACCCCTGGGGTGAGGCGACGATGAAGTTCAATCAATTGGTGATGCGGGTGGCTGCGGTCGCGGTGGTCGGGATGTCCCTGCCGACGTCGGCTCAGGCCCAGCTCTGGTACAACGGCGACTTCAACGGCGTAAACGCCTTGTCGAGCGAGCGGAACACCACGGTCTCGCAGTCGATGGTCTACGACAACTTTGTCGTCACCGGCGCCGGATGGACGATCAACAGCGTCTTCGGGAACTTCCTCGCCAATTTTGCCTGGAGCACCGCCGACTACGAGATTCGCACCGGTGTGAGCGTCGGCAACGGCGGGACGGTTATCTCGTCCGGCACCGGTCTGGCGGCGACGCAGGTGGCAACCGGCAATTCTGGCTTCGGCCTCACCGAATACACGGCGACGATCTCGGGGCTGTCGATCTTCCTGAATCCCGGGACGTATTGGTTCGGCATGTCGGTGGTCGGCACGGGCAACAACGGCAGCGACCGGGCGTTCGTGGCCACCACATCGGGTACGGCCGGAAGCAACGTCACCATCGATGGCATATCGTTCTTCAATTCGACGTTCTTCGGATCCAACTTCGAGGGGACGTTGGCCCAGATGCAGTACGTGCCGAGTGATTTCTCCTACGGCGTCGACGGTGCGGGATCCGGCCAGAGCACGGGCGGTGACGACGTCGTCCCCGAGCCGGCCACCATGACGCTGCTGGCGACCGGCCTCGCCGGGATGGCGGCCGCTCGCCGTCGCAAGGCTGCTCAGGGGTAAGCTCGTTCGTAGGTCGAACACGATGCGCCGGGGTCCCATTCAGGGACCCCGGCGTGTTTCTTTCAGGCTCGTTCTCCCTCAGCCCGAGCCGCCCCATGGATGACCTGACCCAGGCCAGCAGTGTCCCGCACGAAATGACCACCACCGGCTTCGACCTGCCGGGGTATCAGGTCGTCCACTCGCTCGGCGTGGTCCGCGGGGTCGTGGTCCGGAGCCGCTCGGTCATCGGCACGCTGGGTGGCAAGCTTCAGACGATCTTCGGGGGGAACATCTCCGCTTTCACGTCACTCGCCGAGCGGGCCCGGCAGCAGGCGTTCGACACGATGCTGCTGCAGGCACACCTCTCCGGGGGTAATGCGGTGATCGGCATCCGCTACGACGCCAATGAAATTCTCCCGGGCGTGACGGAAGTGCTGTGCTATGGCACTGCCGTCGTGGTGGAAGTGTTCGAGTAGCGTTCACTGTCCGCCGGGGCGCGCGATCACGACGCCGCGCGTCCCCGGCGCTTCGCCAGCCAGAGCATCATCCCACCAAACAGCAGCAACACCACTCCCCACCAGAGATTGACGTTGATCCCCAGCGACTTGGCGTAGATGGCCTGGTCGGAGATCAGGCCGTACGCCACCAGCATGGCGCCGATGGCAGTAAACATCCAGCCGATCGGGAGGCGGAGGTCGAGGTTCATCGGGGCGCTCACCAGAAGAGGATGTTGAGGACGAGCGTGAGCCCGAGGACCACGACGCCGAGCGTCGCCGGGCGCTGGTACCAGGGGAGGTTGCCGTCGGCCTGCTTCGGCGTCAGGGCATAGACGAGGCCGGCGAGTTCCTCGTCGCTCTTGTTGGCGCGCGTCGCGAGCGAGATCACGATGGTGGCCACGAAGCAGGCACTCCAGGCGACAATGGCCGTCCAGAAGTTCTGCGCCATCTCGCTCGGGTAGGTCTGCAACACGGGGCCAAGGAAGCCGCCCTTGAGCCCGGGGGTTCCACCCATCGGCAGCGTGAGCCCGTGGTGGACCGCCGCGGCGAATGTCCCGAGCAACAGGCCGAAGAAGGCACCGTGTCCGGTGGCGCGCCGCCAGAACATCCCGAGGAGGAAGGTCGCGAAGAGCGGGGCGTTCACAAAGGCGAACACCAGTTGCAGCATGTCCATGATGTTGTTGAAGCGCGTCGTCGCGTAGGCCGCGCCCACGCTGAGCAGGATCCCGACGACCGTGGCGGTGTGGCCGACCCGCAGGTAGTGCTTGTCGGACTGCCCCGGGCGGATGTAGGCCTGATAGATGTCGTAGGTCCACACCGCGTTGAACGCGGTGACGTTGCCCGCCATCCCCGACATGAACGACGCCATCAGCGCCGTGAGCCCGAGGCCGAGCAGCCCCGATGGCAGGTAGTGCGCCAGCATCACCGGGATCGCGAGGTTGTAGTTGGGGAGGCCGTCGGCGCCGATCGGGAGGAAGCCGCCGCTGCTGTCGTGCAGCGCAATGGCGATCATCCCCGGCACGATCACCAGCATCGGGAAGATCATCTTGGGCAGTGCGGCGATCAGCGGCGTGCGGCGCGCCGCCGTCATCGACTCGGCGGCCATCGCCCGTTGCACCACGAGGAAGTCGGTGCACCAGTAGCCGAAGGAGAGGACGAAGCCGAGGCCCATCATCATCCCGAACCACTCGACGCCCATCGGATTGTCGCCGGGGGAGCCGAGGTGGCGCCAGGCACTGCTCCATGCACCCGCCTCGTAGCCAGCCTTTGTCGCGACCGGAGCCAGCTTGGCGGTGAGGCCGCTCCAGCCGCCGACATCCTTCAAGCCGAGGAGCACCAGCGGGAGGAAGCCGAGGACGATCAGGAAGAACTGCAGCACCTCGTTGTAGATCGCCGAGGTGAGGCCACCGAGGAAGATGTAGGCGAGGACGATCGCGGCGGAGAGAATCACGCTGGTGTTGAAGTCCCAGCCGAGCACCAGCTCGAGCAGCTTGGCAAGGGCGTACATCGAGATGCCGGAGGAGAAGATCGTCATCGCGGCAAAGGTGAAGGCGTTGAGGCCGCGGGTCTTCTCGTCGAAGCGGAGGCGCAGGTACTCCGGGACGGAGCGCGCCTTCGAGCCGTAGTAGAACGGCATCATGAAGATGCCGACGAAGACCATCGCGGGAATGGCGCCGACCCAGTAGAAGTGCGAGGTCATCATCCCGTACTTGGCGCCCGACGCCGCCATGCCGATCACTTCCTGCGCGCCGAGGTTGGCGCTCAGGAAGGCGAGTCCGGCGATCCAGGTGGGGATCGACCGGCCCGAGATGAAGAAGTCCTCGCTGCTCTTGATCTGTCGCCGGAGCACCCAGCCGATGCCGAGCACGAAGGCGAAGTAGACGAGCAGGATGGCGTAGTCGATGCCGCCAAGCTGGAGCTGGGTCACGAGGCAATTGTCCGTCGAGGGATGCGAACAAGCTCCGTTCCAAATCGCGCAAGCGCAAGGTCGGCTGGCGGAACGGTCTCGATCCTCCTAAGCTCTGCGCATGGATTTCCTCGAGTCGTTGCACGCCCTCGCCCGCCACTTCGGCGTGCAAACCGCCTATCACGACGGACTGGGCCGGCGCGTGGATGTCGGTCCCGAGACGCTGGTGCGGATCTGTGCCGCCCTGGGCGCCGAGCTCACGCGGGCGGAGGACGCCGCGCACGCGTTGCGCATGGCCGAGGCGCGCGCGGCCAGCGCCTTGCTGCCGCCAGTGCTGGTGGCGTGGAATGGCGAGTGGCCCGCGCATCCGGTGCCAGGCGACGCCGTCGTGACACTTGAATCGGGCGTGCCGCACACGCGCCGCGTGATCGATCGGCTCCCGTTCGGCTACCATCGCCTGCAGGTCGAGCGGAATGGCCGGGTCGAGGAATGCACCGTGATCGCCGCACCGGTGGAGGCATATCGGCGCCCGGGCAGCCATCAGAGCTGGGGCGTGGGGATCCAGCTCGCCGCGCTCCGGTCGTCGCGGAGTCGATCGGTGGGCGACCTCCGCGACCTCGAGGCGCTCTGCCGCTGGATTGGCGCGCAGGGTGGCGATGTGGTCACGGTGCTGCCGCTCCTGCCGACCTTCAATCGCGACGACCCCGAGCCGAGTCCCTATTCGGCCGTGAGTCGGCTCTACTGGTCGGAGCTGATGCTCGATCTCGGCGTACGCAATCAGCCCACACCACGTTCGGCGCAGCTCGACGTGACGCGTGCCGACGCCGAGGTGCGTGCGGCACTTGCCGATGAGAAGGTGCCCGAGGCGCTACTCGCGAATGATCCGGAGTTGCTGCGTTACGCCGCCTTCCGCGGCGCCCAGCAGCAGCATGGCCGCAATTGGCGCGACTGGCCCGACGCGGCGCGCTCGGGACAGCTCACGGCGGCCGACATTGACGTCGAGGAGATGCGCTTCCACCTGGTGGCGCAGGCGATGCTTCGTGCGCAACTCGGTGGCCTGCGCGAGCGGCTCGACGCCGCCGATTTCCGACTCGGCCTCGACCTCGCGGTCGGCGTGCACCCCGATGGGTACGATGCGTGGTCGCGCCAGGCGCTGTTCGCCGCCGGCGTGTCGGTGGGCGCTCCCCCCGATCCAGGCTTCCCGAGCGGCCAGGACTGGGGCTTCGCGCCGCTGCATCCCGAGGCGTCGCGGCGCGAGGGGCATGGGTATCTGGCCGCCTCGATCCGGCACCAGATGGAGTTGGCCGGCGTGCTGCGCGTGGACCATGTGATGGCGTGGACGCGGCTCTACTGGATCCCGCAGGGCATGCGCCTCGATCAGGGCACGTACGTCGCCTATCCGGCCGAGGAGCTCTTCGCGGTGCTGACCTTGGAATCCCATCGTCATCGCTGCGAGGTCGTCGGCGAGAATCTCGGCACGGTGCCGCCTGACATCGCCGAGGCGTTGCCGCGGCACCGGATCTGGGGGATGTATCTGGCGCAGTTCGCGGCGATGTCGCCGAATCCGATCGAGGGACCAACGGCCGACGACGTCGCGCTGGTCGGGACGCATGACACCCCGACGATCGCCGGCTGGCTGGCCGGGGTCGATATCGACGATCGACTGCGTGCCGGGCTGCTTGCCCCCGAGGCCGAGGCGGTGGTGCGAGCCGAGCGGGCGTTGGCGACGGCGCGCGTCGCCGAGCTGCTCGGGGTATCGGTCGACGATCCCGCGGCGATGCTCGGCGCGCTGCTGGAGTGGCTCGGCCGGTCGCAGAGTCCACTGGTGGTGGCGTGGTTGGAAGACTGCTGGCTCGAGCGCGAGGGAATCAACCTCCCCGGCACGCGGTCGTCAGAGCACCCCAACTGGCAGCGGCCGATGGCGCGACTGCTCGACGAGTTCATGAACGACGCCGGCGTGCGCGGCTTGCTGGCGCGGTTGGAGGGGGCGCGGCGAGGGCGATAAGGCTCGCCGTGCCCAGCGTGGTGCCGCCTACCGCCCGCCCCGCCAGTTCACCCCAACGTAGAGCGCTCGCCCCGCGACGATCTTCCCCGACGCATCGATCCATTCCGCCCCTGCAAGGTTGGTCGCGTCGAGCGTGATGCCGAACTGCGACCGCCGCCATTCGAGTCGTGCGTTGCCCGTGATGTAGCCATCCTCGGTGGCCCGGCGCGCACCGACCAGCGCGGCGGTGGCGCGGATCGACGCCGTCGGCGCGTAGCTGAGTTGTGCCGTGGCGCGCCGGGTGATTGGCCGCAGCGCGTATTTCCCGATCAATCCCGCGCCGGACGATCCATCGAAGGAGAGCGTGGCGCCGCTGAGCGACCCCGACCACCGGCTGGTCAACGGCAGCGTGAGCGTCGCCTCGACACCGCGATACTCGGCGTCGCCGACATTGGTCGCCACCCACTTGGTGCCCGCCGGCGCGTTGGCCGCCTTGACCCAGTCGATCGTGTTGCTCGCATTCCGCGCAAAGCCCGTCACGTCGAGCGCCAGCGTCCCCTCGCCGTGCAGCCGGACGCCGGCCTCACCACTCCAGAAACGTTCGGGGACGAGGTCGGCGGTGCCCTGGTTGGCCGGATCGACGTAGTAGCGGTCGGTCCAGGACGGCGCGCGGAAGCCGCGGCCCGCGCTGCCGTGCAGCGTGGCGCGTCCGTTCAACGGGAGTGCCAGTGCGACTGATGGCGAGACGAAGTCGCCGAAGGTCGAGGAGTGATCGCCACGCACGCCGAGCGTGATGGTCGCGGCGCGACCGGCATCGATGCCCATCTCGCCGAACGCCGCGGTGCGCGTCTCGGCGCGGTCGCCGAGTCGGGCACTCCGGAGCGAGGCGCGCATCCCTTCGATGCCGATGGCCAGTGCTGCGTTGCCGACGGAGGTGCGCCCGACCACTTCCGCCGAGGACTGCCAGTTGGTGTGGCGGTTCTCGTAGACTGAGGGGTTCTCCTTGATCAGCGTGAAGCGGTCGGTGTGGCGACGGGTGCCGATGGTCGTGGCCAGTGCCCAGCGGCCGACGGCGGCGGCCCAGCGCAGGTCGCCGGTGATCGTGCTGGTGGCCTCGGTGGAGTTGTACGGCGCGTAGAAGGTGTTGGCGCCGAAGTCGCGGATGCCGATGCCGAGGTTGGCGTCGAGGCGGCCGTTTGCCGACGGCGCGCTGAGCGCGATGCGCCCCTGACCGATCCGGTAGTCGGTGCCGAGGCGATAGCCGTCGCTCTGGTCGTAGTCGGCGCTGGTGGTGAGGGTCGCCGAGCCGAGACGGGCGCCGTTGATGGCGCCGCCGCCGAAGGTGCCGAAGGTGCCGGCGCTGGCGCGTGCCGAGCTCGCCCCGGCGCCGCGGCGGGTGATGATGTTGATCACGCCGCCGACGGCGTCGGCGCCGTAGAGCGTGGAGGCGCTGCCGTGGAGGATCTCGATCCGCTCGATGCTGCCAAGCGGGACGGCGAGGTCGAGTGCGTAGTGCGAGGTCTGCACGTCGCTCATCCGGATGCCGTCGACGAGGACGAGCGTCTGATCCGCGGTGCTGCCGCGGAGCGAGATGTCGGCCTGTGCGGCCGAGCGGCCGTAGACGTCGACGCCCATCTGCACGCTGAGCAACTCGGCGACGTTGCGGGCCGGCGAGCGCGCGATGTCGTCGCGGCTGATGACGGAGACGACGCGCGCCGGATCGGCCGTGCGGACGCGCGACGACACGACGATGGTGTCGAGGACGGCGGGGCGGGATTGGGCGGTGAGTGGAGTGCACGGCACGAGGGCCGCGAGGGCGGTCAGCAGGGGGAGTTTGTTCATGCCCGAAGCATAAACGGGGGCCAGTTGCCCCCCGTGAAACAGCACTGCGTACCTCGGCGTACCTTCAAGGGCCGGCCGATCACCCGATGCATCGCACGGCGCCCCCTCCCGGAGACATCGTCATGCCCGCTGTTCGGATCATCGTCATCGCGACGCTGCTCGCCGTGCCCAGCGCCTCACGCGCCACGCTGCACGGTCAGGCGCTCCCCGACACGACCGAGCAGGGGGAGTTCACGATCTACAACATCCAGCAGCGCGTGGGGACGGAGCGCTACAGCATCGTCCGCGAGGGCGACGTGGTGGTGCATCGGGCCACCTGGTCGTTCAAGTACCTCGGCGGCTCAGGCGAACTGGCGACGGAGCTTCGGACGACGCGCGCCGGGCAACCGATCGCCTTCCGAATGAAGGGTCCCACGTCGACGTGGACCCAGGCCGACATCGAAGTCGCCTTCGATGGCCCACGCTTCACGGCACGATCGGAGTCGACGCCCACGAGTGGCGTGACGCCCGCCGGCGCCTTCCCGACCGGGCACTATCCGCCGACGGCCGTCGCCCAAGCGCTCTTCCGGCATTGGCAGCGCCTCGGCCGGCCCGCGCGCATTCCACTGCTCCCCGCCGGCGAGGCCACGTTCGCGAAGACCGGCGTCGACACCGTGACGTCGGAGGGCCGGCGGGTCGTGCTCGATCGCTACCGGCTGACCGGGCTCATCTGGGGGCGGCAGTCCGTCTGGGTGGATGCCGCCCAGCGCGTGATTGCGGCAATCGGCGGGAACGCGGAGCTCGATCGGTCGGAGTACATCCGCACCGGCTACGAGGCCGCGATGCCGCGCTTCGTGGCGGGCGCTGTGGCCGACGGGATGGGAGCGATCGAGGCGCTCACGCCGAAGGTCGCGCCGACTCACACCGGCACCTTCGCGATCCGGGGTGCGCGGATCGTCGACGCGACGGGGGCGGCGCCGATCGCGAACGGCACCGTGTTGGTCGTGAACGGGCGGATCGCGGCGGTCGGGCCGGCGGCGCAGGTCACGATTCCGCGTGGCGCGGCGATCATCGACGGCACTGGCAAGACCGTGCTGCCCGGGCTCTGGGACATGCACGTGCACTACGAACAGGTCGAGTGGCCGCTCGCGAGCCTGGCCGCGGGCGTGACCACGGTGCGGGACGCGGCCAACGAATGGGAGCTGATCACCGAACTGCGCGCGGCGCAGCGCGCGGGCCGGATCCTCTCGCCGACGATTCTCGCCGCCGGGGTCGTTGATGGCGGACCGGAGCCGCTCGGCGTCATCGTCGCGAACACCGAGGCCGAGGCGCGCGCGGTGGTGCAGAAGTACCATGCGGCCGGCTTCGAGCAGATCAAGATCTACGGCTCGCTCCCGCCGGCGCTCGTGCCGGTCGTGACGGCGGAGGCGCACCGGCTCGGCATCACGGTGACGGGGCACGTGCCGCGCGGGATGACGGCGCGGCAGTTCGTCGAGGCCGGGGCCGACCAGATCAACCACATGTCGTTCCAGTCGCTGCTGCGCGTGGGACGCGAGCCGGTGAACCTCGCCTCGGACTCGGCCAAGGCCGGGATCCAGTTCCTCCTCGCGCACCGCACCGTCCTCGATCCGAGCCTCTCGCGCGGCGAGGAGAGTGGGCACTGGCGGGGCCATTACGAGCTGGTCGAGCCGGGGGTGCTCCGGGTGCCGCTGGAGTTGCGGGTACCGCTGCAGAGCACCGGCATCGATAGCGCGCGCGCCGTGGCCGCGACGGCCTCGCAGATCCGGTCGGCGAACATCGTGAAGGGGCTGCGCGATGCCGGCGTGCCGATCGTCCTCGGCACCGATCTCACGGTGCCGGGCTTCAGCATCTACCGCGACATGGAGCTCGCGGTGCGCGGCGGCTTCACGCCAATGGAGGCGATCCAGGCCGCGACGATCGTGTCGGCGCGCGCGATGGGGAAGGAACGCGAGAGCGGCACGGTGGAGGTGGGGAAGCGCGCGGACCTGATCATTGTCGACGGCAATCCCGCGGAGCGGATCGAGGAGATCCGGAAGGTGGAGCGGGTCGTCATCGGAGGGCGGGTGTACCGGTCGGCGGAGCTGTGGGCGTTGGCTGGGTTTGTGGCGAAGTGATGGAGCGGCGCGTGTGGCCGCTGCTTACACGTACTTCCCCACGAACCACGCCAGCGGCGGCAGCACCACGCCCAGCACGATGAACACCACCGGCCCGTTCCCACGCTCTCGAATCAGGAACGCCTGCTCGGGATGCGACGGGTCGACGTAGGCGCGGACGTTGGCGTGCAGCGGGAATGGCGCGAGCACTTCTGCGGCACTCTCCACCGACGCATAGCCGCGCCCGATAACGTTGGGATACAATCGGTCGCTCTCGTACTCGGTGCCGAGCACCTGGTAGCGAAAGCGCACTTCAGGGGAATGCGACGTGGTGCTGTTGCTGAAGCCCACTCGGCCGTCAGTGTCCGCGGTGGTACTGCTCACCACCTGCGAATGGATCACGGTGGCCTCGATCGGTCGGGCATCGGCCAGGTTTCGTCGCTGCTGGATGAATTGCGTGATCCCGACGTACAGGAGCATCACGCCGAAGCCGCCAAAGATCAGGAAGGTGATCCACTGTGCCATCACTCGGGCTCCGGTCTGCCGGGTGAAACCAGCGTGCCCGCGCGCCACTGCCGCTGCACCTCGGGGAGTGCGTTCCGGAACCACGCCGACGAGGAGAGTCGCTCGCTGCTCTCTTCTTCGGCGACGCGGACCGTCGCCGAGTAGTAGAAGGAGGTCATGCCGCGGTCGGGCGTGCGCCTTCTACTCGGCAATCAATCCCAGCAGCCACTCGCCCGGCGTGAGTGCGAGCGCCATGAGGCGCGTGCTGCGGCGGCCCTCGTCCTCAAGTGAGGCGACCGCCTGCGCCAGGCGGTGGCGCGGCGTGACCGCGGGCCATGGCGCCATGGTGCCGTCGGGGCGCTGCTGCGCCTCGAGCGCCGCGTAGATCGGCTCCCAGAGCGGCGCGTTCTCGCCCACGAGTCGCGTCGCTTCGGCGCGCAGTGCCGCGCGTTCCGGTTGATCGCGATTGCGAACCCGGCGCAGCATGTAGACGACGAAGCCCGCCGTCCCCGGGACGCGCTGCTCCACGGCACGCAGTCGCTCGACGGCCGGCGCCACCCGCCATCTCGGCGTGCTGCGCTGCAGCACCAGCTCATACGCCTGCGCCGCCATCTCGGCGAAGTGTTCGTCGCGATTGGTCGCGGCGTACTCGTCGTGCAGCGGCAGTGGCGTGGCGCGCAGCAGCCGTCCGACGGCATCGGCGTGATAGGCGCGGAGCAGGTGCGCGCGCTCGTGGATCTCGACTGACTCTCCGGCGAGCGCACCGCGCGGCGCCATCGGTCGCGAGAGCGATCCCGCGAGGATGCCGATCGTCGAGGTCTGCGTCCATGCGACACCGGCGGGTCCGCCGAGGTCGTGGAGGATCAGCGTGCCGTGATGGCCATCGGGAAGGAGGCGATCGACGAGTGGGCGGCGCACTGCCTGGTAACGACGCAGGTCGGCTGCGGCGCTGTCGGAAGCGGTCCGGACGACGGCCGAGGTGCGGTAGAGGGCGAGGACCTCGCGCTCCTGGCGGCCGGCCAGGTACCAGAGGTAGCCGGCGATGCCGACGTTGTAGCAGAGCAGCATCAGCACGAAGCGCGACACCAGCGCACGCAACAGCCCCCGACGCGGCGCGTCGGCGGTTCGGGCCGCGGCTGGAGATGTTGCGCTCTGTGACACTCGGGGTATCCTCCGTCTGTCGAAGGGTGCCTCAGGATCGAGACCGGGTCAAGGAGTATCGCACCAGATGAAGCGATTCGTACACTACATGATGCCCATCGTGCTGCTGACGGCGCTCCCGCCGCTGGCCGCACAGGACCCCCGGTCGACGCTGCGGCTTGCCGCGCCAATCACCCGCTGGGACGAGGCGGTCCCGATCGGGAATGGCCTCCTCGGCGGCCTGCTCTGGGGCGAGGCAAGCACCCTCAAGCTCTCGCTCGACCGGGGCGACCTCTGGGACGAGCGGCTCCCCGAGATCTTCAAGGACCCCGAATGGACCTGGCCCGCCATGCAGAAGCTGGTGCAGGCCGGGAACATGAAGCGCTTCCACGAACTCTTCGACGAGCCATACGATCGGATCCCGTATCCGACGAAGCTCCCCGGCGGCCGGCTGGTGATCGAGCGCGCCTCGAGGGAACCGGTTCGCGAGTTCGCGCTCAACATGGCGGCCGGTGAGGCGATTGCTCGCTACGGCACCGATTCGGTCGAGGCGGTGGCGCTCGCGCACCGGAAGGTGTTGTTGCTTCGGATTCCCGGCCGCGTCACCGTCCGCTTCGAGCCGTCGGCCGGTGTCGCCAAGCTCGGCTACGCCCCGGCCACCGTCACCGCCGATTCGTACCTGCAACAGGGCGCGCTCGGCTTTTCGTATGCGGGGGTCGTTCGCCAGAAGGAGTTGGGCGATGTGACACTGCTCGCGGTGACGATCGCCACGAGCACCGAAGGGGCCGACCCGGTGGCGATCGGGGCGGCGCGCGCCGAACTCGCGCTGCGCGAGGGTTGGCACACGGCGGTGACGATCCACCGCGCGTGGTGGAAGCGGCACTGGGGGATCAGCGGCGTGACCATCCCGGACGCCGCACTGCAGCAGCACTATGACCTGGTGCAGTACTTCTACGGCGCGGCCGGGCGCCGTGGTGCGCCGCCGATTCCGCTGCAAGGGGTCTGGACCGCCGACGAGGGTGGCCTGCCGCCGTGGAAGGGCGACCTCCACAACGACCTCAACACGCAGATGACGTATCTGGCCGCGCACACCGCCGGGATGGACGACGCGATGCTCGGCTGGCTCGACTATCTCGACTCGCGGCTGCCGGAGTTTCGGAAGTTCGCGCACGACTTCTACGGCGTGCACGGCGCCGTGATCCCCGGCGTGATGACGCTCGCAGGCAAGCCGATGGGCGGTTGGGGGATGTATTCGCTCTCGCCGACCAACGGCGCGTGGGTGGCGCAGTCCTACTATCTGCAGTGGCGCAGCACCCGCGACCGGCTCTTCCTGCGGCGGCGCGCGTATCCGTTCGTCAAGGAGATCGGCACCGCACTCAGCGAGCTGCTGGTGCCGGGCAAGGACGGGCTGCTGCGGCTGCCGCTCTCGTCGAGCCCGGAGATCCACGACAACTCGATCCGCGCCTTCCTCAAGCCGAACTCGAGCTACGACCAGGCGCTGCTGCGCTGGACCTTTGGTGCGCTCGCCGAGATGGCCGCGGCGCAGAGCCTCACGGCCGACGCGGCGAAGTGGAATGCAGTGCTCGCGCGACTCGGACCGATGGTGCCGAAGGGGACGACCGGGTCGCTGCCGTTCTCGGCCGGCGAGGAGTACACCGCCTCGCACCGTCACTTCTCGCACGCGATGTCGATCCATCCGCTCGGCCTGCTCGACGCACGCGGCCCCGATTCGATGATCGTGCGCCACACGGTGGACACGATCGCGAAGTACGGCACGTCGCAGTGGACCGGCTACTCGTTCAGCTGGTTCGCGGCGATCCTCGCGCGGACCAATCGTGGTGACGAGGCGCTGCACTACCTGAGCGACTACCTGGCGTTCACGCTGCGGAACGGCTTCCATGCCAACGGCGACCAGTCGGGGCGCGGCCTCTCGTCGATGGCCTACCGGCCGTTCACGCTGGAAGGAAACTTCCTGATGATGCAGGCGGTGCACGAGATGCTGCTTCGGAGCGACGGTACCACGGTGACGCTCTTCCCGGCGACACCTACAGCCTGGCAGGACGCGTCATTCCGTCAGCTGCGTGCCGATGGCGGGTGGCGGGTGAGCGCGTGGCGCAGCAACGGCGCCGTCGATTCGGTGCGGATCATCGCACCCGCCGGTGGTGGATTGTTGACGCTCGCGAATCCGTTCGGCGATGCGCCCGTCACGTGGAATCGGCAGGGCATGGTGCGGCAGGGAGAGAATTGGGTGGTGCGGGTGGGGCCGGGGGGCGTCATCTCAGCACGGCGGTGATCGCGCTCGGGCGCCTCCCGGGCTGTCATCCTGAGCGGAGCCCGCGCAGCCGGCGGAGTCGAAGGACCTTTCACGCGTTGTCATCCCGAGCGGAGCGAGGGACCTGCGTGATTGCGGATGGGCCGGGCCTCCGTGCCATGCCAGGGCGCCCGTCGCGGGGCTCGCGGGCGCGTCGGTCCTCAGCCGCGCGCCGGGCGGCGGCTCCGCTGGTGTGGTGCCATCATGGGGTCGCCGCCGCCAAACGGATGGGACGCAGCCCACGGGCTGCGCCCCGCATTTGGCTTGCGCGCTCCGGGAGGCCCTCGCGCCCGCGACCCCGCCCCCGGGCGCCCATGACGTGCACTCCCATCGTGATGCGGGCCCGGCGCTGGGGGTCCGGGTGAGCGGGTTCCGTGTCGTCGAGCCGCGGCGCCCCCGGCATGCGGTATAGGGGGCGCCGCGGCGAAGACGCTTGGAACACGCGAGACCGGAGCCCCCAGGCAGGGCACGTCCGGGCATGGGCACGGAGGCATGGCTCATTCGGAATCACGCAGGTCCCTCGCTGCGCTCGGGATGACAGGCAGGGGTACCGAATGCAGTGAGTTCGGAGGCTCCTCCGCCCTGCGGGGGCGGGGAAGAACGCCACGTACAGGTTGCCCCATCACTCGCCGCGCCCGATATTCCAGCGTCCCCACCAACACGCCCGTGCTCCACTCCCCACTGGAGTCTCGTCATGCCAGCTCGCTCCGAGCCGCATCCGTCACGTCGTGACTTTCTCGCGTCGGCGGCCAGCGCCGCCGCCTTCGCCGCTCTGCCGCTCCCGCTCCGTGCGCGCGATCCCGAGGAGCTGCCAATTCTGGGTGTTGGCGACTATCGCTACACGATGGATCATGCCTGGGCCAAGCTCCCGAAGGGGAAGGGCTTCGGCTACACGCACGGGATCGTCGAGGACAAACAGGGGCGCTTCTACATCGCCAACCAGAGCCGCGACGCGATTGTCGTGGTCGACGCGCAGGGGAACTACCTCTCCTCGTGGGGTCAGGCCTACGCCAAGGGGGCGCACGGGCTCAGGATCTCGGAGGAAGCCGGCACCGAGTACCTCTACCTCGCCAACACCGGGCTCGCCCAGGTCGTGAAGACGACGCTCGATGGCGACGTCGTCTGGCAGGCCGGGCGGCCGTACCTCGCCGGCGTCTATTCGCAGGATCGCGGCTACTCGCCAACCGAGTCGGTGGTCGGGCCGAACGGGATGCTCTACGTGGCGGACGGCTACGGCCAGTCGTGGATCCACATCTACGACGCCAAGGACGGGAAGTACCTCGATTCGTTCGGCGGCCGTGGTACTGCACCCGAGAATCTCCGTCAGCCGCACGGCATCTCGATCGACACGCGTTCCGGCACGCCGCGGCTGCAGGTCTCCGACAGGGGCAACATCCGCATCGTCAACTTCACGCTCGAAGGGAAGTACCTCGGCGAAGTGATCACCAAGACCGACCTCCGCTTCCCCTGCACCTCGTTCCATCGTGGCGACCTGCTCTACGTCCCCGACCTCTACGCGCGCGTCTCGATCTTCGACAAGGAGAACAAGAAGGTCGCCGACCTCGGTGACTTTCTCGATGGCCAGCCGTTCGGCGGCGAGGGCGACTTCGGGACGAAATATCCTGATCTCAAGGGCTACCCCAACGTGCCGCACGAGAAGCGGCGGCAGGGGCGCTTCATCTCGCCGCATTCGCTCTGGGTCGACAAAGTCGGCAACATCTACGTCGTCGAGTGGATCAACGATGGTCGAGTGACCAAGCTGACGAAGATCTGACGCCACGCTGGTGACCAAGACCCTCCGCGCCCTGCTGATCGGCCTCCTCCTCCTCGGCATCATCGCCGTGGTCGGGGGCGATCACGATTCCTCGCTCTGGCCGCTGGCCGGCCGCTTCCACCCGCTGCTGGTGCACCTCCCGATCGGGATGTTGCTGCTGGCCGTGGCAGCGGAACTGCTCGGCCGCAACCCGGAGCGGAGTGCATGGCGGCCACTGGTGCCGCTCGCGCTGCTGCTTGGGGCATGGAGCGCCATCCTCGCCGACATCGTCGGGCTGCTGCTCTCCGATTGGGGGAGCTACGACCCCGATGTACTGCAATGGCACCGCTGGCTCGGGCTGGGGATTCCCGTCCTCGCCAGCGCCACGTGGTGGCTGCGTGAAAAGGCGGAAGCAGGCGAAGCGCGCGCCCACCGCAGCTATCCGATTGCCGTGGGGGTGTTGCTGCTGGCGATCACCATCGGCGGCCACCTCGGCGGCACGCTCACTCGCGGCGAGGGCTACCTCACGCGCTACCTCCCCGAAGGGGTGCGGGCCGTGCTCGGCCTTCCGGCCGAAGAGGCGCTGACGACGATCACGATCGGCAACCCCGACACGACGCGCGTCTATGCCACCCTGATCCAGCCGATTCTCACCTCGCGTTGCGGGTCGTGTCACAACCCGATGCGCCACAAGGGCGGCCTGGTGCTGACGACGTCGAAGGGGCTCTTCGCGGGGGGACGGCAGGGGAAGGTGGTGGTGGCGGGCCGCGCCGAGGAGAGCGAACTGATGGTGCGGGTGTCGCTGCCACCCGGGCACACGGACGCGATGCCGCCGGACCGGCCGTTGTCGATCGCGGAAGCGGAGCTGTTGCGGTGGTGGATCGCGCAGGGGGCGTCGACGGACATCAAGCTCTCGATGATCGAGCGGCCGAGCGGCGTGCGCCGGACGTTGGCGGCGTATGGGCTCGAAGACCTGCCGACCGGGATCTTCGCGTTGACGGTGCCGCCAGCGGACACAGCGGCGATCGCCGCGGCACGTGCGGCCGGGATGTCCGTGGTGCCGCTGGCACGGAAGGGGAGCTACCTGAGCGTGGCGGCGACCAGCGCCTCGGCGGCGCAACTGGCGCGGTTGCGGCCGCTGTTGCAGCAAGTGGCGTCGGTCGACCTCTCGCGCGCTCCAGTGAATGACTCGGTCACCATGCTGATCGCGGCGATGCCGCACCTGACGCGACTCAAGCTGACGGGCACGCGGGTGAGCGACGCCGGCGTGGTGCGCCTCGCGTCGTTGCAATACCTCGAGTCCCTCAACCTCGTGGACACCGACGTCGGTGATGCGGGACTGCGCGCACTGGAGCGGTTGCCGCGGCTTCGGGCGGTTCACCTCTGGGGAACGCGGGTCACCGCTGGCGGCGTGGCCCGGTTGCAGCAGATCCTGCCACGGGTTGTGGTCACGCTCGCCGCGCCGGTGATGCCGCCCGATTCGTTCGCCACCGACACCACGAAGAAGCAGTAGGGGATGCCAATGCGACGATCACGGGCGTGGGTGGCGGGGGTGACGCTGGTGATCGTGGCGCTGGTGACCACGCGCAGCCGGCTGGCAGGGGTTGGTGCCAAGGTCGACTTCAATCGCGACGTCCGCCCGATCCTCAGCAAGAATTGCGTCGGCTGCCACGGCGGCGTGCGCCAGCAGGGGGAGCTGTCGCTGCTCTTCCGCGATGACGCGATGAAGCCGGCCAAGTCGGGGAAGCGTGCGTTGGTACCGGGCAAGCCCGGAGCGAGCGAGATGATCGCGCGGATCACCGCGGCCGATCCGCACGACCGGATGCCGAAGGGACGTGACGCGCTCACCGCCCAGGAGATCAGCACCTTGCGCCGCTGGGTGGCGCAGGGCGCCGAGTGGGCGCCGCACTGGGCGTATGTGGCGCCCGAGGCGAAGCCGTTGCCGACGGTGTCGGATTCGAGTTGGGCACGGAATGGGATTGATCGCTGGGTGCTGGCGCGGCTCGACCAGGAACAGCTGCGGCCCTCGCCGCCGGCTGATTGCGCCACGCTCGCTCGGCGCGTCTCCCTCGACCTGATCGGGTTGCCGCCGACGCTGCAGCAAGTGGCCGCGTCGTGTGCGGGCGGGGCGCGTGGCTACGCGCAACTCGTCGACACGTTGCTGGCCTCTCCGCGCTTCGGCGAGCGGTGGGCGGCGATGTGGCTCGACCTGGCGCGCTACGCCGATTCACGAGGCTTCGAGGCCGATCGTGCCCGGCCGATGTGGCCGTACCGCGACTGGGTGATCGACGCCTTCAACCGCGACCTGCCGTTCGACCAGTTCACGATCGATCAGTTGGCAGGTGACCTGCTGCCGGCGCCGACCGAGGCGCAGCGGATCGCGACGGCCTTCCATCGCAACACGATGACCAACGACGAGGGCGGCACCGACGACGAGGAGTACCGGCTTGCCTCGGTGATCGACCGCGTCAACACCACCTGGACGGTGTGGCAGGGGACGTCGATCGGTTGCACGCAATGCCATGGCCATCCGTACGATCCGATCCGCCATGACGAGTATTACCGTGCACTCGCGATCCTCAACAACAGCGCCGACTGGGACCAGCCGGACGAGTATCCGCAGTGGCCGATCTTCGCGCCCGAGAAGGCGGCGCGCGGTCGCGAACTGGCCAGCGGCATCGAGCGGCTGCGCAATGAGATCGACAGCGTTGCGATGCTCCCGGCGCAGGAAGCGGCGCGGCGCGCCTGGGAAAAGGAACTGACGATTCCCGCGGTGGCCGGCAAGGTCAATGGCACCTGGCTCAACGAGGTGCGCCGCATCGTCAAGATCCCCGAGGCGAGCCGAGACACGGGCCAGCGGGCGCTGCTGCGCTACGCCTACACGCAGGTTGCCGAAGACAGCGCGTATGCGTCGCGCCGCGCGAAGCGGGACACGCTGCGCCGGGCAATCGATTCGCTCGCACCCACCTACATCCCGGTGATGCAGGAGCTGCCGTCGACGCGCCACCGGACCACGCGGGTCTTCGACCGTGGCAACTTCCTGGTGCAGACCAAGGTGGTCTCACCGGGCCTTCCTGCGGCGATTGCACCCGTCCTTCCGGCCGATGCCGCCAACCGCCTTGGTTTGGCGCGCGCGCTGGTCGCGCCGGAGAATCCGCTGACGGCGCGCGTCACCGTCAACCGTTTCTGGGAGCAGCTCTTTGGGACCGGGATCGTCGAGACGGTCGAGGACTTCGGCACGCAGGGGATGCCGCCGTCGCATCCAGAGCTGCTCGACTGGCTCGCGGTCCGCTTCCGTACCGACCTGCATTGGAGCGTGAAGGCGCTGCTGAAGGAGATGGTGCTCTCGGCCACGTATCGGCAGGCATCCGTCACCACGCCGCTATTGCAGGAGCGCGACCCGGCCAACCGGTTGCTGGCGCGCGGCCCACGCTTCCGGTTGACGGCCGAGCAACTGCGCGACCAGGCGCTGGCGAGCGCGGGACTCCTCAGTGCGAGGATGCACGGGCCGAGCGTGATGCCGCCGCAACCGGAAGGGGTGTGGCACCGGCCGTACAGCGGCGAGAAGTGGGTCGCCGACACCGGCGAGAACGGCCATCGGCGCGGCGTCTACACGCTCTGGAAGCGGACCGCGCCGTACCCGTCGATGGTGACCTTCGGGACGCCGAGCCACGAGGTGTCGGTGGCGCGCCGCACCCGCACCAACACGCCGCTGCAGGCATTGGTGCTGCTGAACGACCCGGTCTATACCGAGGCGGCGCAGGCGCTCGCGCGGCGGATGCTGCCGCTTGCCGATACGCTGCCGAATCCGGATCGGCTCGATGCCGCGCTGCGGTATGGCTACCAGTTGGCATTGCAACGGGCACCGAACCAGAAGGTCATGGCGTCGCTGCGCACACTGTACGCCACGGCGGCCAAGCACTACGAGGCGCATCCCGAAGACCGCGCCCTGGCCACCGGGGTACCGACCGCCGGCACCGCGCTCGCGGCGTTGACGGTGGTGGCCAACGGGATCATGAACCTCGATGCCTTCGTGACGAAGGAATGAGGAGCGCGCGATGACGACACCGAACGAAGCGCACCAGCGCGCCTTGCTGGAGATCACCCGTCGCCACTTCCTCGAGGCGGGGGCGACCGGCCTCGGTGCGGCAGCGCTGGCCTCGTTGCTCGGCTGCACGCCGCCGCGCACGAATCGCGACCCGCTGGCCGGCTTGACCATTGACGATCCGGTCGCCGCGCGCGCGCCGCATTTTCCGCCCACCGCCAAGCGCGTGATCTTCCTGCACATGGCCGGCGCGCCGTCGCAGCTCGAGCTGTTCGACTACAAACCGGTGCTGGCGCGGCTCGACGGCGAGCTCTGCCCCGAGTCGCTGCTGGAAGGCCAGCGCTTCGCCTTCATCAAGGGGATCCCGCGGATGCTCGGTCCGCAGGCCGCCTTCACGCAGCACGGGCAATCGGGGGCATGGATCTCCGACCGCCTGCCACACCTCGCCGGCGTGGCCGACGAGATCGCCTTCCTCAAGGCGATGCACACCGATCAGTTCAATCACGCGCCGGCGCAGTTGCTGGTGCACACCGGCGGTCCGCGGCTCGGCCGGCCGAGCATCGGGTCATGGGTGACCTACGGCCTCGGCACCGAGAACGAGAACCTGCCGTCGTTCGTGGTGCTGCTCTCGGGTGGTGCGGCGCCCGATGCCGGCGCGTCGGTCTATGGCAGCGGCTTCCTCCCGTCGGTCTATCAGGGGGTGCAGTGCCGATCGGCCGGCGATCCGGTGCTCTATCTCTCCGATCCGCACGGGATGCCGCGCGACCTGCGCCATGCCGAGCTCGAGGCGATCCAGGACATCAACAAGCAGCATCATGCCGAGGCAGGCGATCCGGAGATCCTCACCCGGATTTCGCAGTACGAGATGGCGTTCCGGATGCAGCTCTCGGTGCCCGACGCGATGGATATCAGCAAGGAGCCGGAGTCGATCCACCAGATGTACGGCAGCGTGCCCGGCGAGACGTCGTTCGCCAACAATTGCCTGCTGGCTCGGCGGCTCAGCGAGCGCGGCGTGCGTTTCATCCAGCTCTTTCACTGGGGCTGGGATTCGCACGGCGCGGGCGAGTCGGAGGCGCTCAACGCCGGCTTCATCAAGCGCTGCCAGGAAACGGACCGCGCGATCGCGGCGTTGATCAACGACCTCAAGCAGCGCGGGCTGCTCGAGGAGACGCTGATTGTGTGGGGCGGCGAGTTCGGCCGCACCCCGATGCGCGAGAACCGCACCGGCACCGACAATCCGTTCGTGGGCCGCGACCACAACCCCGGCGCCTTCACGATGTGGATGGCGGGCGGCGGGGTGAAGGGCGGCGTGAGCCACGGCGAGACGGACGAAATCGGCTACCAGGGGGTGAGTGGCCGAACCGACGTGCACGACCTGCAGGCCACCATCCTCCACGCGCTCGGCTTCGACCACGAACGGCTGATCTTCCCGTTCCAGGGGAGGAATCAGCGGTTGACGGATGTGTCGGGGCGAGTGATAAGAGAAGTGTTGGGGTAGCAGCGAACGGCGAGCAGCGAACAGCGATGATGGATGATGGATGATGGATGGTGGACTGTGAACGGTGAGGAGAGTGATGTCGCTGGCCAGGTTGAGAACGCTGGCGTTGAAGCTCCCCGAGGCGCACGAGGTCGAGGCGTGGGGAGAGCCGACGTTTCGTGTGAAGAACAAGCTCTTCGCGATGTACGCGGCGCCGAACAACCATCATGGCGCGGGGCGCGCCGCCGTCTGGCTCAAGGCGGCACCTGGCAATCAGCAGATGATGGTGAGCGCGGAACCGGAGCGCTTCTTTGTGCCGCCGTACGTCGGCAAGGCGGGGTGGGTCGGGGTCTGGCTGGATCGGAAGCCGGACTGGAAGGAGGTCGCGGAGTTGCTGCGCGATTCGTGGCGGCTGGTGGCGCCGAAGACGCTGGTCAAGCGAGTCGACGCGCTATAGCGTCACCCGGTGTGCCGTGCGGGGGGCCTTCCGGGCAACGAGCCAGGCCGGAATCCCAACCCCCACGATGTGAATCATGATTCCGTTGATCACCACGGGTGCCGTTCGCGCGGCGGTGTTCGCCGCCGACAGCGGGACGACGAGATAGCTCATCACCAGCCAGACGCCGATGCCGTAGCAGGCACCGACGAGGATCGGTCGCGTCGTGAGGGCGGGGATGCGACGCGCCAGCAGGTAGGCGATGGCGACGACCGTGGTGGCGATGGTGTAGTGGAGCACGACGCCGAGGGCTGCCGTGGGGAGACCGCCCTGGAAGGCCTCGCGACCGAGGAGGCCGGCGGCGATCGCCTGGAAGATCCGGATGGTGCTGACACCACGCAGTCCGAAAAAGATGACGGCGTCGAGGCCGTCGAGTGCGCCGACGATGAGACCGCCGAGGAGGATGGCGCGGAGCGGGGAGCGGAGGGGCATGCCACAATGCTAACGCGCGCCGATGAGGGCGCGCGTCAGCGATGGTCAGGCATTGGTAAGGGGCCGAACCGGCTGCCTACCGTCCGCGGCGCGACCAGCCCCAGCCACCACCGAAGATCAAGAAGAGCAGGATGATCAGGAGAATCGTGTTGGTGGACATGGCCCAGCCCCCTCTGATTGGACGCCGCCATGTGACGCCGCAGGGCGCGGCATCGCGATGCGGCAGCGTCCTCGGAAGCTACGGCGCAGCGTGAAGGGGGCAATCGCTCGAACGGATGCTCGGGGATCTAGTTCGCGCGATCAGGCTCGGTGCGTTCGACGAATTCGCTGATCGACTGCAACCGGAGTCCGGGGACGCGCGCGTACTCACGCTGATTCAGCGTGACCAGCGCGTCGCCGCCAGCGATCGCCGTGGCGGCGATGAGGAGGTCGTGCGCGCCGATCGTCGTGCCGCCCCTGGCGAGCTCGGCCCAGAGTTCGGCGTGCATCCGCGCTTCGCCAAGGCCGAAGGGGAGCACTGGCAACTCCACGAGCAGTGCCTCGACGAAGGCAGCGCGTCGCATCCGAATGCCGCGTGAGCCTGCGCGATGGACGCCATGAAGCAATTCGCTCGCGGTGATGGCGGCGATCGCGACGGGCGTGTCGCCCATGGACTCGAGCAGTGCCTCCAATCGGAAGTGGCCCCGCTCCGCCGCGATCAGCACCGACGAGTCGAGGATCACGCCCACGGTGACTCCGGGAGCGGCATCGCGTCGCCGGTGCGCGCGATGTCGTCGGCAAAGGCCGCCGCATCCTCGGGCGTGAGGTGGGGAAGCGTCTGCCATCGCGCGGCCAGTTCGCGCGCGGTGACCTGCCGCGGCTCGGCGCGGCCCACGCGCTCCGGCGCGAGGTAGCGGACCACGGCCTCGCGGACGACCTGCGACTTGGGGACGCGGTCCTCCGCGGCCCGGGCTTCGAGCGCGTCGCCCAGCGCCTCTGGAAGGCGGAGCGTGAGGTGGGAGTCTTTCATGTGACGCAATGTAATACGTTCGTAACACACGACAAGCGTTCAGGCCAGCGGTGTCGCCACCAGGCAGCGGCAGCCGATCGGCCCGTCCGTCCCGCCCGCTACGGCGATGGCGGACCGCCGACGATTCCCATCCGCTCCATGGTGAGTCCGGGTACTGGCACGCCGAAGTACCGCCCCGGCACGAACTTGCAGTTGAGCAACAGATTCACCAGCGATCGCGTGGCTGACGAGTTGTCGGAGCTGATCACCCGCACCCGTCGATCGGGCTTACCGTCCGCATTGACCCGGACTTCCGCCATGATGGTGCCCATATTGTCACGGAACCATTGCTCCATTTCAGCGCGCGGCAATGGGCGCGCGGGAAGCGGGTTTGGGCAAGAGATGCGCCGGGGCCGCTCCTCGAGCCGCGCATCATCAGGCTGCAGCGGAAAGGAGTCCGGGGGCAGCGGTGGGGCTGCGGGATCGAGCACGGTGGGGAGCTGGCTCATTCCTGTCGCCGATCCGAAGGAGATCGTCGAACCCTTCGTGGTGAAAGACTGCACGACGCCGACAGGCAACTCGGGTCGCGATTTGGACACCTCGAACCGACAACTGTGCAACTGCCGCACGACCACGCTGCGGAAGCCGGCAACGGACAGCCCCGTCACCTGAGTGACCCCGACAGACGCCGTATCCGGCTTGCCATCTGGACCGAGCCGGTAGTAGACCGTGCCACCCGCCGCGGGGAGCGTCCCAATTGAAACTTTCGGTTCATCACACTTCTTGACCATGAACACTGGTTCCTGACCGACGACCGGAGCCGTCGCCATCAGGAGTAGGGCGATGGCCATTTGGCACGAGGTGCACGTCATGAGGCTGCCCCCTTCATCGTTGCCACATCCCGCTCGAACGGCCCCCGCAACATCAGCCAACCGTAGGCCACCGCGAGTGCGGTGACCGGGATGACCAGCAACCATCCCGCCGGTCGGAACGCGCCGGCCAGCATCGGTTTGAGGAGCGTGATCGCTGCGATCAAATAGCCGGTGGCATTGGCCACCACGACCGGGCGACCATAGATGCCGCCAAGCAGGGCGCCCCGGCTGAACCAGTTGAGCGTCGCCATGGCGAGGCACGCGGCGGCGAGCAGCTGCCCGAACCAGAACTCGCCGGGGGGATACCCCGGGGAGGTGTCGCGGCAGGATGTCGTCGGCCGCGAAGAGAAGCGCGAGTCCGCAGAAGGCGAGGAAGGCGGCGCTGAGTCGTGAAATGGTGCCGGCGATCATGGTGGCGCGTCCTTCGGTCGTGTGTCAGCGGGGAGATGGGGATCGTCAGGGAGGTGTCGGCGGTGCCGACCGACCTCTACACGTACCCGGAGCACGTCATGGGACTCTTCAGCAACATCCTCGAGAAGCTCGGCATCGGCAAGGATCATACGCCACCGCCCCCGCCGGTCACGACCGCCGGGACGGGTCCGATCGGCGGATCGATGCCGCCCGCGCCGCCGGCGCCAGTGGCGCCAACGCCGATCCCCGTCGTCGATGTGGTGGCCGAGCTCGCTCGACGCGCGGCGGCCAATCCCCAGAAGTTGAATTGGGAGACGTCGATCGTCGATCTCCTCAAGCTCCTCGACATGGACAGCAGTCTGGCTGCGCGGAAGGAACTCGCCAACGAGATGGGGTGTCCGCTGCAGCTCCGCGAGGACTCGGCGCAGATGAACATGTGGCTGCACAAGACGGTGCTGGAACGGATCGCGTACAATGGCGGCAACGTGCCGAAGCACCTGTTGGACTGAACGCGCTGTCGCGTCCAGACACACGCAAGGAGCCCATCATGGCCACACGGAAGCGCACCACCCCGATCGGCCGCGCCTCAGTCGCGACACCCACCCGAAAGAATCTCATCGACGGATTGAACACGGACCTGGCGCGCGAGTACCAGGCGATCATCGCCTACATCACCTACTCTCAGGTGATCAAGGGGGCCGCCAACATGCACATCGCCCGGGAACTGGAAGTGCACGCGGCGGAAGAGTTGGCCCACGCAATCACCATCGCCAAGCAGATCGACTACCTCGGTGGTACGCCCACCGTGACGCCGCTGCCGGTCAAGACCTCGAAAGAGGCCAAGGCGTTGCTCCGCTTCGACCTGGAGAACGAGCGCGTGACCATTGCGCACTACCGGCGCCGCGTGCTGCAGTGCGAGGCGCTGGGGGAGTTTGCCGTGGCGGAAGAGATTCGCGAGATCCTGCGTCAGGAGCAGGAACACCTGACCGACCTGGCGGCCGCACTGGATATTGACCCACCCGACGCCGGGATCGCGTAGGCGTATCGGTCCTGCGGGAGCGCTCGGTCAGCCGAGCGCCTGTCGCAGGACCGCGAGCTGCCCGTTGTGGTAGGCGTCGTGCTGCGCCAACCCGATCAGCATGCCGCCGATGGTGGTCCCGGTGCCGAGGGCGGGGTCACGGAGCCCACCGACCGGCGCGTCCCACTGCGCGGCGGGGAGTCGGGCGACTGCCTCGAGGAGTGCGGCGTTTGCTTCGGCGAGCGCATCACACGCCTCCCGCCAGCGTGCAGCGGTGGGTCGGCCGACCGCAGGCCAGTCGCCGTCCTCCGGTTCGGCTGGGGCGTGGCCCCCGAGGCGGCGCTCCACCTCGCGCGTCCATGATGTCATGTGCAGCACCACTTCCCAGATCGAATGACTCCCCGGAATCGGGTGCGCGTGGGCGTCCTTCGCGGTCAGGCCGTCGAGCAGCGCGGTACGCGAGCTGCCGTACCACGGATCGCCCGCACTCGTTGCGGCGATCTGCGCGAGGAGCGACTGCGGGAGGGACTTCATGCGGCTCCTGCCTGACGTTCCAGTGCGTCGAGATCACCTGCACAGAGTTGCGCCACGCAGCGCGTCACGCGGGCCGCATCCCATTCCCACCAGCGCAACGCCAGCAGCCGCGCGATCGTCGCGTCGTCGAAGCGATAGCGGAGCAGTGCCGCGGGGTTGCCGCCGACGATGGCGTACGGTGCCACGTCCTTGGTGACCACGGCGCCAGTGGCGATGATCGCACCGTCTCCGATCGTCACGCCCGGCATGATGGTCGCACCGTTGCCGATCCAGACGTCGTTGCCGACCGTCGTGTCCCCCTTGTAGGGCCACTGCGGCGGCTCCGTCAGTTCCCAGCCATTGCCGAAGATCGGGAACGGGTACGACGTGAGCCAGGTGGTTGCATGGTTGCCGCCGTTCATGATGAAACGGACGCCGGCGGCGATGCAGCAATAGCGGCCAATGATCAGCTTGTCGCCGATGAAGTCGAAGTGGTAGAGCACGTTCTGCTCAAACTGCTCCGGACCTTCGGGGTCGTCGTAATACGTGTAGTCGCCGACGATGATGGTCGGCCGGGTGATGAACGTCTTGAGGAAGCCGGTGCGGGTCACGCCCGCGAGCGGATAGGGCGTGTCGGGAGAGGGGCCAAATGCCATAGGTGGTCGGGTGGGGTTACAGGTTCGAGGAGCGAACAGCGAAGGGCGAGCTAGCGGCGCTGATCGTCTCGCTGAACGGAGATGAAGTACGCGACGCCGATGGTGACGGCCGCGAAGAACGCGATGGTCGCGATCAGCAGCAGGGGTTCGGCTTCTTGCACCCTTCCGTCGGCGTCAAAGGACGTGCCGATGGTGCGGAAGGCGACGATGCCCCCGAAGGCGATCGCGAACAGCGTCAGGGTCAGGGCGCCGAGGGGGCGTCGCCACGACGGCCGCGGGGCGACGACGTCGGGGGTGACCTCGTCCGGCTCCGGCGTGGCCGCGGCCATCTCGGCGAGCACCTCGCGCGCGCGGTCGGCCTCTTCCGCGGCCACCTGGATGCGCATCGGTCCGACGACGGGGTTGAAGGCGCCGACCGAGCGCCCCATGCCGAAGAGGTCCTGCAATCCCTCGCCCGAGGCGATGATCGGGATCCCTTCGATTTCGAGCATCAGCTTTGCCATGATCATCGCGTTGGTGTCCACCGTGGTGAAGACGGTGGTGACGCCTTGCGGAGACGCTGAGCCTGTCATTGAATCATCCAGGTGAGGTTGTCCCGAAATCTACTTGCTGACCCACTGGCGCCTGCAGCTCCCCTGCCAGGTACGCCGCGCGCACCATGCTCGCCGTCTTGTGCGCTCCGGTGTGACTCCACCCGGGTGGCATGATCAGATAGGCCAGCTTGTGCTTGAAACTCGGAGCCGCGGCGACGTCGCGGCCGAGCGCCACGAGTTCGCCGAAATAGAAGTCCCAGAAGCTCCCCGCCTTCATCGGGCGGGTGATGCCGTATTCCGGCGCGACGGTGGTCTCCTCCGGCTGAAGCGTGCCGAAGGCGCGGTCCCAGACGTTCAGGAGGTTGCAGTAGTTGGTGTCGATGTAGAGCGGATTGCGCGCGTGGTGCACTCGGTGGTGCGAGGGGGTGAGGATCCACCGATTGAGCACGCCCATGCGACCATCCTTGAGGACGTGCTCGCCGGCATGGATCCAGGTGCCCCAGGTGCCGTCGATGAACATGATCAGGAAGAGCAGCGGCGGGCTCACGCCGAGCAGGATGCAGATCGAGGTGCGGATGGTGTCGGCGTAGGGCGCTTCGAGGAAGAAGTGCGCGTGCGAGACGAAGAGGTTCATCGTCTCGGGGGCGTGGTGCGTCGAATGCAGGCACCAGAAGAGCCGGACCTTGTGCGCCAGGAAGTGGTAGACAAAGTGCGCCAGCTCCCAGACGATATAGCCGTAGATGAGCCAGTACCAGGTCACCGAGCTCTGGAACGGCGCGAGCGGTTGGAAGAGGCCGATGAAGAAGGTGACGGCGGCAATCGAGAGGAACGAGCCAAGCACCCGGTTCAGCAGGTAGGTGAAGAAGATCAGCTTGTATTCGCGGACCTTGAAGCTCTTCTCCATCAGCGCCCGCACAATCTCGATCACCAGCAGGAACGGGATGATCGGGCCGATCGCGCTGCGGAAGCCGGGCCAGGTCAGGAGGCGGCTGTAGTCGTGCGCCGCCGCCATGTCGAGCCAGGTCTGCAGGCCGAAAAAGCCGATCAATTCCTTCGCGAGGAACTCGAGAGACGCCATGAGGGGCTCAAGGTCGGGGTATGGAGGAGGAAGCATCGATAATCGGTGGTTTTGGCGGATTGCGCCAGAGGGGGGAAGCGAGAAGCGAGAGGGGATGCTGGATGATGGATGATGGATGATGGATGATGGATAGTGGGGGTTGGGTGAATGCTGTCGGAATTGGAGACTATCTTCCCAATCCGTCATCCATCATCCATCATCCATCATCCCTTTCGTGCCCGTCCGGGAGTCTTCGCATGTCGCAGTCCTTCTCCAATCATGCCCGCTATTTCCCGCCGTTTCACTTCTTCGCCGTGCCGGTGTTGCTGGTGTACTTCATCTACACGATCCGGGTGGCGAGTGAGGTCCGCACGTGGCCAACCGTCCTGGCGGCGGTGGTCGCGTTCGCGCTGATCGTGTTGGCGGTCGCCGCCCGCACGATGGCGCTGACGGTGCAGAACCGGGTGATCCGGCTCGAGGAGCAGTTGCGCATGCAGCGACTGCTGCCCGCCGACCTGCAGGGGCGGATCGGCGAGCTGTCGGTGGCGCAGCTGGTGGCCCTGCGGTTCGCCTCCGACGCCGAGCTCCCGGAGCTGACGCGTACCGTGCTGACCCAGGGGATCACCGACAAGAAGGCGATCAAGCGGATGGTGACCACGTGGCGGCCGGACCACCTGCGGGCGTGATGGGAGCGCGGTGGATCGGCCTGCTGCTTGGCCTGGGCGGCTGTGCCGTCTCCGGCGGGCCGATCCCACTGGCGGGGGCGTTGCCGAGCCTCCCGCCGTTTGGCGATCGCCAGATTGTCGACACGCTGGCCCGCGGGGTCGTCCTCCATCGCATCGCGGTGGATTCCGCGCCGTGGTCGATCCAGATTCTCGACATTGATCAGCGGGCCTGCTGGTCGCTTGCCGCAGTGAAGGCGGGCGGTGCGGCGGTCGGCCGCGCGCGAACCTCGGAACTGCTCGTGCAGCGCGGACCCGATGCGATCGCCGCGGTCAACGCCGATTTCTTTCTCTTCACCCCACCGGGTGTCCCGCAGGCCGCGGCGATCCAGGGTGGTCGGGTGATCGCCGGCCCCTCGGCGAGGCCGGTCGTTGCCCTGACGTCGACCGGGATGCCGTGGTTCGGGCTGCTCACCACCACCGGGCAGGTAGTGGCAGGGTCCGATACCATGTCCATCACCACTTGGAACCGCCCGTCGCCGAATGGCCTCGCCTGGTACGATGCGAACTGGGGAAGTCCGGTCGACACTGCGAGCGGAACGCTGCGCGTCCTGGTCGGTCCGGGGCCGCTGCATCGTGCCCAGCGGGTCGACAGCAGCGGGCGCGCCACGGCGATTCCCGCGGATGGAGGCGTGCTCGTGCTCGGGCGGTTGGCACCGCCGGCGACGCGGCAGTTGTTGGAGCGAGTGGCCACCCGAGCCATGACGGTGCAGGTATCGCTGATACCTTTTGCGCCTCGGGAAGCGGTTGGCGGCTTTCCGGTTCTCGTGCGCGACAGCGTTGCAGTGGCTGGACTCGAGACAGCCGGCGGCGCGAACTTCGGACCGGTACGCCATCCGCGGACCCTGGTCGGGCTCGCCGCCGGAGGGCGACGCCTCCTGCTGGTGACTGTCGATGGGCGGCAGCCGGGGTATAGCATGGGAATGACGTTGCGGGAGCTTGCGGGGTTGATGCGAGCGCTCGGCGCCACCGACGCGATCAACCTCGATGGCGGCGGGTCCACGGCGATGGCGCTGCGGAACGGGATGGGTGGCGCCGTCCTCGGCAACCACCCGTCGGACAAGGAAGGCGAGCGCGCCGTGGCCAATGCGCTGGTCGTGGTACGGAGCTGCCACTAGGTGCCTGAGTTCGGCATGCCACAAAGCCCGCCGATCGGGAATCGATCGGCGGGCTTCGTGGCGTGTGTGACGAAAGAACGAACTTCACTGCATGTGACTGCCCTGCAATCCTACTTCTTGCGACGGCGCGCCGTGGCGCCCAGGCCAACCATACCGGTTGCCATGAGCGTCATCGAAACCGGCTCCGGCACCGTGTCGGTATCGCCCGGGATGCCGACGCCGGTGATGTCGAACTGCATCCACGAATCGTTGAAGTCCGAGTCGCCGTTGCCGCCCGGCAGGAAGACGTCACAATTGCCGAGGGCGCTGTCGAGCATGGTGCCGTCGCCCAGGTCTTCCATGCGGTACCGGTTGCCGTTCGGCGTCAGGCGGTGGGTACAGCCCGAATTCATGTCTTCCCAGCCGAAGAGGAACTGCCCGGACTGGTCGATCCCGGCGAGCGTCAGCTGCAACAGGACCTGTTGATACCCGGTGGGCAGCGGATTGCCGTTGCGTGTATTGCTGCCCGAGTAGATCCAGTTGTACCCGGCGCCGTTGGTGTTGTCCGGTACGCGGAGCCCGAGCACCAATTCGCCGAGGGCGCTCGCCATCGGGACGATCGGCTTGGCATAGGCACCGTTGCAGAACGCGAACGCGCCGTTGCCGGCGCTGCCGCAGTCATTGTTGAACATGAACGTGCCGGCGGTCGTGGGGTCGTTGTTCACGCCACTGGTCCCGGTGAAGTTCCCAGCCCAGAAGTACTGATCGCTCACGAAGCCGGCATCCTCACCGAGCTCCGAGATCGTGGCTGCCCAACACCCGCTGATCGAGCCACCGAGGCCGAGCGAGAAGGTATAGGTGCAGCCGGGAGATTGCGCCGACGCGCGTGCGGGCAGCGACGCCGCGCCGGCAAGCACGAGGCCGCCGAGAAGGAGCGAACGCAGTGTCATGGAGCACATCCTGTATATAAGACCCAGAGACGGACTACGTGCGCGGAGGCCTTGAACGCGACACACGACGATTGAGGCGTCGTGCGAGTGGCACGCTCAATCGGTCTCAAGAGTATTGGAAGCGACCAGTCGGCCCCATTCGTCAGAGGGATGAATTCGTGACTAGATCGTCGGAGCGTAAGATGGAGTACCTCCCAGCGGGTGTGGGTCGTCGTCGATGATCGATATTCGATGATCGATAGATGGCTGAGGAATGAGCGGTGGCGCGGGTCCCCCCTGTCGTTACACCGGGTCCAGGTGCATCCTTCCTCGGTGGTCCTTCCCGCCCGTTGCAGGAGCCAGTGATGCTCTCTCGCCGAGAATTTGCCCAGCGCGGCGCCATGACGCTTGCCGGACTGCTACTTCCCGCGACCGCGTACGCCGCGGGGCACCGGTCGGGGCCGCACCCGACGCCGCGCCCGAAGATCACCGGGGCCAAGGTGCTGACCGCCGAGCAGCTCACGGACACCCCGCACCTGATCCCGCTCTTCGACTCGGTGCGCGAGCGGCCGGAGATCATGGACGGGATCCGCTGCAACTGCGGCTGCGCCGGACAACCCGGTTTCTACTCGCTCCTCTCCTGCTACGAAGGCGATGCGATGGCCCGGCTCTGCCCGATCTGCCAGGGTGAGGGGCGGCTCGCTGCCAGACTCCACAAGGAAGGAAAGACCCTCGCCGAGATTCGCGTTGCCGTGGATGCGCAGTTCGGCGGCTAGCCACTCTTCCAGGTCGTTCGCCCACCCCCCTACCCAGGACTGCCTGTGATGCGTGCCACCAGACGCTCCTTCCTCTTCCTCGCGCTCGCCGCGCTGGCCGCCAGCCCTGCCGCCGCCCAGATCCGCGCCAGCGAGCTGGGCAGCATGTCGCAGGTGATCGACGGCACCACGCTGACCGTGACCTATTCCCGGCCGCGCGCACGCGAGCGCAGCCCGATCTTCGGCTCCATGCTCGCGCACTGGGGCGAGGTGTGGACGCCTGGGGCGAACTGGGCGACGACGCTCGAGACGACCCGGGACATCACCATCAACCAGCGCGCGGTCCCGAAGGGGAAGTACTCGGTGTGGATGGTGCTCAAGGAACAGGGCGACTGGACGCTGGTGCTCGATCCCGACTTCAAGCGCTTCCACACGGAGCCGCCCGATTCGACGCCGAAGCAGGTGCGGCTGCCGATCCATGTCGACCAAGCGCCGTTCATGGACGTGCTGACCTGGTCAATGCCCGAGCTCAGCATCAGCGGCGGCACGCTCGCGATGCAGTGGGGGACGACGCGCGCAAGCATGACGGTCGGGGTGAAGCCGACGATGACGTTCACGATGCCGCAGGCGGAGGCCGCGCCGTACCTCGGGCGCTGGGAGTTCGCGTCGAAGAACGGCGGCAGGCGGCCGCCGACGTCGGTCACCTTCACGTACGAGAACGGCACCCTCAAGGGGCGCTATGAGCCGAACGTCGAGTGGATGGGGACCTTCGCGATGATCCGCGTGGCGCCGGACGTCTTCGTACCGGGGCTGTATGACGGGAAGGGACAGATCTACGACGTGCTGCGACCCGACATGGTCTACACCTTCAAGCGAGTCAACGGGAAGCCGGTGTCGTTCGAGGAACGCTACGAGGACGACTCGCTCGGCGGGACGGGAACGAGAAAGCCCTAGCTCGCGTTCCCGGACTCAGAGCGTCTTGGCATAGAAGCTTCCGCATCGCGTATGGCCGGTGTTGCCCATCGGCCCTGCCAGCGGCGTGTACTGCATCCGCTGGTACAATTTTGCCGCCTCGACCATGCTCCCGAGCGTTTCGAGGTAGACCACGCGGTAGCCGCGATTCCGCGCTGCCTCCTCGAGTGTCGTCATCAGTTCCCGCCCGAGGCCGAGCCCGCGCGCCTCGGGGAGGAAATACATCTTCTTGAGCTCACAGGTGTCGGCCTCGGCCTCGGCGAGCGGCGCGATGCCGCCGCAGCCGATGACGCGCCCCGCCCCATCGTCCACCACCAGCAACAGCGACTGCGGAGTGTCGTACGTCTGGTGCATCTCGTCGACCTCGGCATCTTCGATCGAGAAGCCGGGGCCGACCGCGCCGTACGACGTCATCACGGTGCGAATGATCGCCGCGATGGCAGGGTTGTCATCGGAGTGACTGGGGCGGAGGTACGGCTTGGGGGGCATGACGGCTCCACGAGGCAGCTGGTCGCATGACGCAATGAAACTATATCACGTCATGGACCCAGGGGCGACCCCCTCGTCCCACGACTCGTCAGCGGAGCAATGCGACCAGCAATTGGGCCAGCACAATCTTCGTGATCATCGCGACCGGATAGACAGTTGCGTAGCCGATGTGCGGAATGTCATTTCCGGTCTGTTCAGTCGCAAAACTGAGCACTGCCGGCGAGGTCTGCAGTCCACCGAGTGTTCCGATGAGCAGCGACATCGGCATCTTGAGCAGTCGATGCCCCACCCACAGCGTCAACAACGCCGTCGTGCACGTGACGACTGCGCCGGAGGCAAGCAGCAGCACGCCGCCGCGACTGAGCAACGTGGACAGGAACGCATCGCCGGCGCGGGTTCCGACCCCGGCCAGAAAGAGCACGAGCCCGAGCTGGCGCAGGGTCAGGTTGGCACTGTACGGAAGATTCCAGAGCAAGGGACCGCTGCGATCGACCTTGCTCAGCACCAGCGCCACCAAGAGCGGCCCGCCGGCGAGCCCGAGCCGGAAGTGGCCGCCACCCGGGAGAGGCACCGGCAGCATCCCGAGCAGGAGTCCGAGGACGATGCCGAGCGAGAAGGTGAGGATGTCGATCTCGCTCAGGTGGCGATACGAATCGCCGAAGAAGGCGCTCACGTCGGCAACCCGCTCCCGTGGCGCGACAAAACGGACGCGATCGCCAGGCTGGAGCAGGATGTCGTCGCTGGCGAGAAAGTCGAGGTCGCCGCGCCGAACCCGAGTCACCACCGCGCCGAAGCGCTGCTCCAGGTCGAGATCTCCCAACCGGCGGGCGAGGACTAGCGGGTTGGAGACAAAGACGCGACGGTTGTCGAGCAGCCGACGATCGAACTCGAGTGGCGCTTCCACGGCGAACCCGAGATGTGCCGTCACACGGTCGACATCCCCGAGCGAACCAATCACACTCACCATGTCGCCGTCGCCGAGGGTGGTGGCCACACCCACCAGGGTGACCTCGTGGCCGCACAGTACCCGCACGAAGCGGAGGTGCCAGTCCCGACGAGTCATCAACTCGGCGATGGCCACCCGCGTCCCCTCGGGCCGGACGACACGGATGGTGCGATTGAGGAGCGGCACCGTGGTGGCCCCCAGGTCGCGCAGCTCCACCGCTTCGCGCGGGTAGTCGACGTTCCAGAGCCGCTGAGCCACGGAGATCGCGGTCATCACGCCGAGGACACCGACGGGATAGGCGATCGAATAGCCGACGACGGGGTCGTCGAGCACTCCGGAATCAAGGGTGACGGGCGCCGAGTGACTGAGCAACTCGAGGACGCCGGCCAGGGCGGGGGTGTTGGTCAGCGCCCCGGTGAAGAGGCCGGCGGTCTGCGCCGCGCCGAGGCCGAGCAGACGATGGAGGAGAACGGCAAGGGCGGCCCCGACGAGGAGCATCGACACGACGAAGACGTTGTCGCGGAGCCCGCGGCGACGCAGTGCGTCGAAGAAGGCGGGGCCGCTGCCGAGCCCGACCGTGTAGACGAAGAGCACCAGCCCGAGCTGATAGACGATCTCGGGCAGCTTCAGTGCCGGGTCGACGGCGCCGAACGCCAGCCCGACGAAGAGGACTGCCGCGATACCCAGGCGGCTCTGGCCGACGCGCAGTCGCCCCAGCGGAAAACCGATCGCGGCGACCGCAAATAGGAGGAGCAACGGACTCGCCTGCAGCAGCGTGATCACAGTGTCGCAAGATACCTGTGTCGTGCGCTGCAGGTCGCCGACGAGCTCAGGGCTTCAGCACCGTCCACTCGATCTCGTTGAGCAGCGTGCCGATCCGCTCCGCCGAGGGCGTCACGATCGTGAAGCAGCCGGGGCCACCATCGGCCACCATGCCATCGAACTTGCCCACGGTGGTGCGGACCCACTCGTCATTGGCGTACTGCCGGCGAAGGCAGAGGTGGACACGGTAGGGCTTCTCGAACACGAGAGGCTTCAACTGGCCCGCACGGGTGCGTCGCACGGCACGCTCGGCCGCGACCCGCAACATCTGGTGGACACGCGCGGGCGACTGGTTGATCGCCGCCGAGCCCGAGACCGCGGTCTTGACGATCACCGTCTCGATCGGCCCGAGCATCGCCTTCGTCTCCTCGGCGAGGACGTCGTCGCCGGCGGTGAGGACGAACGGCACCCCCATCTCGCCGCCGATGAACGCGGCGATCCCCGACTCATTCAGCACCTTGCCGTTCACCAGGAAGGAGTCGAGCGCGAACGAATGGGAGATCACCCCCGGCGATCCGGCGTTCGCATGCGCGCCGACCATCATCACGGCATCGACCATCGGGTTGATCCCGGTCGACATCACGATCGGCTTGGGATAGCCGCGGATCAGGATCGCCTCGGGGTCGAGCTTGTCGACCAGGACATTGCGGAACAGCGTCCCGCCGTGGCCGTCGTTGACGATGAACTGCGTGGCGCCGCCGGCGCGGGCTCCGGCGATCACCGCGTTGATCTCGTCCGTCAATTCCTCGCGGAAGCGCTCGTGCTGCGCGGTGCCGCCGCGGTACTCGGGGCGCATCTCGGTGGCGTTGCGCACCACGGCGGCGAGCCCTTCCATGTCGCCGATGATGTAGACCGTGAAGCCGCCGCGCTGCATGTCGAGCTCGAGCTTGCGGCGGGCTTCCTGGTACTCGAGCACGCCGTGGTGCGCCGACGGCGGCGAAGTGTCGCGTGGGGCGGCGACGGGGCGCGCGGCCTGAGCCCCGGCGGCGATCGGCGCGAGCAGGACGGCCGCGAGGAGGCGTCGGCGGCTCACCGGAGCACCACCCCTTCGATGGCGTCGAGGAGATAGCCCATCTCCCGCGCGCTGTTGGTCACCAGTCGGAAGCTGCGCGGCCCCAGCTGCTCCAGCTTGAATTCGCGCAGCGCCTTCACCCCGGCCACCACGCTGTCGGGGTACGAGGTGCGGAGCGTGAAGTCGACCGTATACGGCTTCGACATCGTGAACGGCTTGATCCCTCCCGCCCGCTCTTTGCGCACCGCCTCGGCGGCACCGGCCTTGAGCATCGCCCGGACCTTGGTCGGCGAATAGGTGATGGCTGCCGAATGGCCGATCGCCCGCTTGGTGACGATCCCGACGAACTCCTTGCCGAGGATCTGGCGCGTCTCGTCGATCAGGGCGTCGTCGCCGCTCACCAGCGACACCGAGACGCCCATCTCGCCGGCGATCAAGGCGTTGATGCCCACTTCGTTGAGCCTGGTGCCGTTGATGGTGAACGCGTCGAACGCGAAGTTGTGCGCCATCACGCCACCGCTCCCCGGGGCGCCGTGCGCGCCGGTGAACATGATCGTGCCGAACGTCGAATCGAGGCCGGTGATCATCACCAGCGGCTTCGGGAAGCCGCGCACCAGCATCGCGCCGCTGTCGAGGTCGAAGGGGATGATGTTGGCGAAGAGGTTGCCGCCATGGCCCTCGTTGACCACGAAGGAGCGACCGCCCGCGGCCCGTGCCCCGGCGATGGTGGCGTTCACTTCCTTGGTCAGCAGCGAGCGGAAGCGATCCCAGTAGTCCGGGCTCGAGCGGCCGGCGTAGGCGGGCGTCTCGTTGCCGGCCAGCACTTCGCGGGAATCCACCGTGCTCCCCATCCCCTCCATGTCGGGGACGATGAAGACCCGGAATCCCGCCTCATGCGGCGCACGCTTGGCCCGGAAGAGGTTGAGGCGCGCAATCTGCGCGTCGGTCTGCGCAACGAGCGGCGCGGCAGCGCCGGCCGAAAACAGTGAAACGAGGAAGAGGGCTCGGAGTCGCATCGGGGGCTCGGGAGGTGAAAGGCGAACGGCGATCAGCGAACGGCGAACAGCATGTGACAGTCCATCATCCATCATCCATCATCCATCATCCATCATCCATCATCCATCATCCATCATCCATCATCCATCATCCATCATCCATCATCCCAGAATCAGCAGTCGCTTCTCCGTCATCTCCTCGATCGCGTAGCGCACGCCTTCGCGACCGGTGCCCGATTGCTTGACGCCACCGTAGGGGAGGTGGTCGACGCGAAAGCCGGAGATGTCGTTGACCACCACGCCGCCGACCTCGAGTCGTTCAAAGGCGCGCAGGATCCGGTGGATGTCGTTGGTGAAGAGGCCGGCCTGCAGGCCATAGGGCGAATCGTTGGCGATGTCGAGCGCCGCATCAAAGTCCTCGAAGCGGCGGACGGTGGTGACCGGCGCGAAGATTTCGGCGCAGTTGACCTGCATCGCACTGGTCGTGTCGAGCAGGACGGTCGGGCGCATCAACGCGCCGGTCCGGGTGCCACCCACGGCCAAGCGTGCCCCCGCTGCGACCGCGTCCGCCACCCATGCTTCGGCACGGACCGCACTGGCCTCGTCGATCATCGGGCCGACATCCGTCGCCTCGTCGAGGGGATCGCCGCACCGCAATGCAGCCACCGCGTCGGTGAAGGCCGAGACAAAGGCGTCGTACACATCGCCATGCACCAGGATCCGCTGCGTCGAGATGCACGACTGGCCGGCGTAGCTGTAGCCGCCCACCACGCATCGACGCACGGCGTGGGCAATGTCGGCGTCGCGTTCGACGATCACCGCCGCGTTGCCTCCCAGTTCCAGCACCACCCGGGTCATCGGCGCGCGGGCGCGAATCATCCAGCCGACTCGCGCCGAGCCGGTAAAGGAGATCAGCCGGATGCGCGGGTCGTCGAGGAGCGGGGCGGCATCCTCGTTGGTGGAGGGGAGGACCGAGAGCGCCCCCGCCGGGTAGCCGGCGCCGGCGATGATCTCGGCGAGCAGCAGCGTCGAGAGCGGGTCCTGCGGCGGCGGCTTGAGCACCATGGTCGCGCCGCAGGCGATCATCGGCGCCAGCTTGTGGGCCGCGAGCAGCACCGGAAAGTTGAACGGGGTGATCGCACTGATGGGCGCGAGGGGAAAGCGCCGGGTGATGGCGAGGCGATGTTCACCGTGCGGCATCAGGTCGGTCGGGATCACCTCACCACCGATGCGGGTCGCCTCCTCGGCACCCTGTCGGAAGACGAAGATGGCGCGGTCCAGCTCCAGCCGGGCAGCGGTGACCGGCTTCCCCGCCTCGGACGCGAGCAGTCGGGCGACCTCCTCCCGCCGCAGTTGCAGCGCGTCGGCGATCCGTTCCAGCACCGCCGCCCTGGCGTGCGACGGCATCGCCGCTGCCTCGGGCGCGGTGCGGACTGCTGCGTCGAGCGCCGCTTCGACATCGGCGCGTGTTGCCACCGCCGCGCGCCCGACGACCGCCCCGTCGTGGGGGCTCCGGATCGTCCAGGTCGCGTCGCCATGTCGCAGCTCGCCGGCGAGCAGAAAGGGAAAGGGGCTACCTACGGTCACGGGAGGCCGTCGCGGGGTTCGGGAATCGACATCGAGGGAGTCACCCGGCGCCTGGCGGGTTGCAGGACGATACGACCGCAGGCGCCACCGCGCCAGTTGTCGTCTGGCCGTATCACGGATTCGATCGCCCTTGCGGTGCGGCCCACGCGGCATGCACTCTTTCCCGATGCACCCCATCGCGAGCGGTTCCCGTACTGTGGCTCTCGCCGCGGCCTTGCTCGGCTGCGCCGCCCTCCCTGCCGCCGCGCAGACGCCGCCGCCGCGTGCGCCCGGTACGCCGGCCGCCGTGACCGCCAAGGTCTTCGAGGATGCCGCGCGCGCGATCCCTGGCTTCACCTTGGGCAGCTCACCGTTGGCGCTGACCGGTCCCGCGCGACCCGGCGCGTACCTCTCGGCGGTCGGGCGGCGCGCCATCGCGATGGGCACGGAAGACGGGCGCCTCGAGCTCTGGTCGTGGCCCATCAAGTGGCTCCATGATTTCGAGCTCTCGTTCCGGGTGCCCAAGTACACCGAGCCGATCGCCGGACGGAGCGTCGCGCGCTCGGTGATCGAGCGCCCCGAAGGGGTGACGATCGAGTACAGCCACGAACAGTTCACCGTGCGCGAGCACATCTTCGTGCCGCTCGACCAGCCGGCGGTGGTGATCCTGCTCGAGGTCGATGCCATCCGGCCGCTCGAGATCATCGCGCGGTTTGCCCCCGACATCCACTACGCCTGGCCGGCCGGACTCGGCGGCCAGTACCTGATCTGGGAGCAGCAGGCCCGCGCCTTTCTCTTCTCCGAGGGGAAGCAGTCGATCAACGCCTTCCTCGGCTCCCCGGCCGTCACCGAGGCGTCGGACGTGCCGGCGCACATGCTCTCGGCCGCGCCGCCCCAGCTGGTGATCGGCGTCGGTGGCGCCGGCGAGCGCTACACCGCGCCCCGCCTCGGCGAGCCGCCGGGGAAGAGTGTCAACCTGCGCGTGGCCTACATCCCGATCGTGCTGGCCGGTGGGGCCATGCCCCGCGATTCGGCGCTCGCGCTCTATCGGGCCCTGGTGCAGCCGGGTGCCGCCGAACGTGCGTGGCGACAGCGCGTGGCCCATGCCGACTCGCTGCGCACGACGCAGCTGGCACTGCATTCGCCGAGTCCCGAGCTCGATCGCGCCGTCGAGTATGCCAAGATCAACCTCGACGAATCGTACGTCTGCAATCCCGACCTCGGCTGCGGTCTCGTGGCGGGCTATGGACTCTCGGGCGGTGCGACCGATCGTCCCGGCTTTGGCTGGTTCTTCGGCGGTGACGCGGCGATCAACTCGCTGGCGATGACCGGGTCGGGGCAGGGAGCGCTGGTGCGCGACGGCGCGCTCCGCTTCTTCGCGAAGTATCAACGCGCCGACGGGAAGATCACCCACGAAATCTCCCAGGGTGCCGGACGCGTCGACTGGTTCGCCTATCCCTACGCCTTCTATCATGGCGATACCACGCCGTTCTGGATCCTCGCGACCGGCGAGTACTGGCGCCAGACCAATGACATGGCGCTCGTGAAGGAGCTGTGGCCCAACCTCAAGCGCGCGTATCAGTGGTCGCTGGCCACCGACAAGAATGGCGACGGGCTGATGGAGAATCCCTCCGCCGGTGCCGGGGCGCTCGAGGTGGGCGACCTGCAGATCGGCATCCTTTCCGACGTCTACCTCAGCGGCGTGTGGGTCTCCGCGCTCGACCGCTTCGCCAGAATGGCCGAGGCGAATGGTGAACCGGCCCTCGCGACCGAGGCGCGGGCGGTGCGGGCCAGGGCAATCGCGACGATGGAGGCCAAGCTCTGGCTGCCAGCACAGCGACAGTACGCCTTTGCGCTGCTGCAGGACGGCACGGTGAATCCGAGCCTGACGGCGTGGGCCGCGACGGCGATGGCGTTCGACGTCTTCGCTCCGGAACGCGGCGCCGAGATGGCCGCGCGTCTCGCGTCGTCGACGATCCTGACCGATTGGGGTGCCCGGCCGCTCAACTCGGCCAGCCCGCTCTTCGACCCGCTCCACTACAACAACGGCGCCGTCTGGCCGTTCGTCACCGGCTTCGTCGCGCTGGCCGAGTATCGCTACCACAACGCGACGGCAGGTTACTTCGCGCTGCAGTCGGTCGTGCGGACCGGCTTCGACGAGGCCCTGGGTCGGAACCCCGAGGTGTTTTCCGGTCGATTCTACAAGCCGCTCGATACGGCGGTTCCGCAGCAGTTCTTCGCCACGTCGATGGTGCTGACGCCACTGATTCGTGGGTTGCTCGGGCTCGACGTCGATGCCCCGGCGAGGCGACTGGTCGTGGCCCCGCATCTCCCGCCCGACTGGGACAGCGTGACCGTCGAACATGTGCCGGTGGGGAGCGGGCGAGTGCGCCTCACCATCCGGAGGAGTGCGACGGAGTTCACGCTCATCGCCACCCGCGAGACCGCTGACGCGACGCCGCTCGAGATCGAGTTCGCGCCGGCATTGCCGCTGGGTGCTCGTGTCACCACGGCGGCGGCGGTGCAGTCGACGGCGGGCGACCTGCATGCGTCGGTGCGCGGCGCGCTCGACCGTCAACTCACGCTCACGGTTGGCTACAGCGGGGGCTGGGCGATCGTCCCGCCGGTGATGCCGCCGACCATTGGTGCCCGGTCGGCCGCGCCGCGGGTGCTGAGCGAGCGGATCGTGAACGGCGACTATCAGGTCGCCTTCGAGGGGCTCGCGGGACAGAGTTACACCTTTCGGCTGCTGACCCCGGTGCCCGATGCCAACGCACCCCTGCGGGTGATGAGCGCCGAGGCGAGCGCCGTCGGGGTGCGTCTGGTGCCGGATGCGCCAAGGGCGCGCCTGGTCACGGTCACCTTCCCGTCGACTGGCACGCCCAACAGCGACAACTACGTCCCGGCCACGGTGCGCTTCAGCGTGGCACCGCAGTAACTACCGGCGCGCCTTCGGCTTCAGCAGCAGGTCGTGGAAGTCGAAGGAGAAGTCGGTCTCCGGATCGGCGGCCACCATCTTGACCTGATCGATGGTGCCATCAGGATTTAATTGGAAGGTGACATAGGCGTCGGCGCGCATCTCGCGATCATCCCATCGCGCCAGAAAGGTGTCGTGCTGCCAGTGCACCAGCTCGCCCTGGAGCTGGGGCGTGTGGCTCATCGCAATCCGCAGCTTGCCATTGGTATAGCTCACCACCACGTCACCATACCACGCATCCTCATAGGTGCGCGCATAGTTCGCGAGGCCGAGCGAGGGTCCCTTGGTCGAATCGCGCGCGGCGCCGGTCGTCTTTCGCTGCTGCGCCATCATCGTCTGTTGCCGAGTGGCGAGCGTGGAGTAGCCGCCGATGAAGTCCCACGGCGGGGTGGTGCCGAGGGCGTAGTCGAGCAGCGACCAGCCGGCGGCGAGGAAGGTCAATGACTCGCTGTTCGTGAGCACGGCCACGCCGACCCGCGCCTCGGGGATGAACGCCACGAACGAGACGTAGCCGGGGAGTCCGCCGGTGTGCCACACCACCTTCCGGCCACGGAAGTCGTTCGTCTGGAAGCCCAGCGCGTAGAGGTTGAACTGTTTGGCGAGTGGTGCCAGTTCGGGAGCCGCCGGACCGGTGCCCATCGGCGTCACACCGGTCCAGATCTCGCGCGCGGTGCGGGCGCTGATCAGCCGCTCGCCGTTGGCGAGCTTGCCGCTGTCGAGTTGCACCAGCAGCCACTTGGCGATGTCGCGCGCGCCGGCGTTGATCCCGCCGGCGGGATTGGTGTTGTCGCTGATCATCGGCGCGATCACGCGGAGGGTGCCGTTGATTTCGGCATGCGTGGTGGCGACGTCATCCGTGCCGGCGGCATCCGAGTGCCGCACCGTGCTGGCGGCCATCCCGACGCGGGCAAGGATCCGCTGCTGCACGAACTGCTCCCAGGTCATGCCGCTCACCCTGGCGATCACTTCGCCTGCCACGAGGTAGAGCACGTTGTCGTAAGCGTAGGCGGTGCGGAACGAGGTGGCCGGCTTGATGTATCGGAGGCGCTGCATCACCTCGGTGCGCGTGTAGGTCGAGGCCGGCCACCAGAGCAGGTCGCCTGCACCGAGGCCGAGGCCGGAGCGGTGCACGAGGAGGTCGCGAATGGTGAGCTCGCGCGTCACGAAGGGATCATACATCGCGAACTCGGGGAGATAGCGAATGACCGGCGCATCCCACGCCAGCTTCCCCTCCTCGACGAGGATGCCGAGGGCGGTGGCGGTGAATGCCTTGGTGTTGGAGGCGATGCCGAAGCGGGTGTCGGGGCCGACCGGTTCCGGCGATCCGAGCTTCTTGACGCCGTAGCCGCGCGCGACGATCACCTTGCCGTCCTTCACGACCGCCACGGCCACGCCCGGGGTGTGGAAGGTGGCGAGTGCCCGATTCACGATGCTGTCGATGGCGGCGGGCGACTGTGCCGTCGCGACAGCCGGGAGGAGGAGCAGGGCGAGCAGCAGGCGGCGCATTGGCGGGTCCGGTGGAGGGAAGGAGAACGACTAGCGGCTGAAGCCCGCAGCGGGCGGGAAATAGACGGCGCCGACCGACGCGAGGCCGTCGCGGATGGCGGCGTTGGGCCGACCGTAGAGGATCACGCGCGTCGGCGTGAGGAGCTCCATGAAGCGGGCGGCGTACTTCTCGCCAAAGGTCGCCATGTGGATCTCGGCGGCGGCGCAATCGACATAGCGCTCGAAGAGGTGGCAGGTGGTGCCGTCCTCGCTGAGGCTCCATTCATAATCGAGCGTACCGGGCTCATTCGCCTCGGTCGCGGCGGCCATCTCGTGCATGAGGGCGCGCAGGTCAGCCTGGCGGCCCGCGGCGACCTGCATGTCGAGCGTCCAGACTACGTGGGTGTTCACTGCCGCTCCGTGCGTGTGAGTCGGAAAGGGGAGGTGACCATCAATGCGGGAGGCGGTCCCAGGCCGCGGCATCGATCGGCCCGATCTGGTGTTCCATCAGGATGCGCCACGCGCCGTTGTGCCGGGTGAGGAGCGCCTCGAAGGCGATCGTGCTCGAGGTCCGCACCCCCGCCTTGTCGATCACGGTGTACTTGAAGGCGCCGGATTCGAACGCCGTGGTGGCATTGTCCTGTCGCTTGCCGAAGCGCAGCTCGACCGTCGCGGTGCTACCGGCCTGCTTCATGGTGACCATGTCCTTGCCCCAGATCGCGAGGACCTCGGCGATCGGCTGGGAGCCGCGGCCGTCGACGTACACCGCATTGGGGTGATACACCTTTCCCATGGCCACGATGTCGCTGCTGACGACGGTGGCCGCGACGACCTTCCAGACCTCGGCGTCGATCGCCCGACTCGTCGCGGCGCTCGTCGCGGTCGGCGCCTGCGCGACCGCCACGGCCGGGGCCGCCGCCGTCAGCGCGAGGAGCAGCATGAGGCGCCGCATCAGCCGGCCGCCTTCGGTTGTGGCACGATCCGGAGGTAGGGCTTCGGTTCCTCCCAGCCATCGGGGTAGATCGTCTTCGCCTCGTCGTTGGTGACAGAACCGGAGATGATCACCTTGTCGCCCTGCACCCAATTGGCCGGTGTCGCGACGCGATGGGCGGCGGTCAACTGCAGCGAGTCGACCACGCGCAGGATCTCGTGGAAGTTGCGGCCGGTGGTCATCGGATAGGCGAGCAACAGCTTGATCTTCTTGTCGGGGCCGATGACATAGACCGTGCGCACCGTCTGGTTGTCGGCGGCGGTGCGCCCATCGGACTGGTCGCCCGCTGCGGCGGGGAGCATATCATAGAGTTTCGAGACCGCCAGCGTCGTGTCGCCGATCATCGGAAAGTTGGGCGCCGTGCCCTGGGTCTCCTCGATGTCCTTGGCCCAGAGGCCGTGCCGCTCGACCGGATCGACCGAGAGGCCGACCACCTTCACATTGCGCTTGTCGAATTCGGGCTTCAGCGCGGCCATCGAGCCGAGCTCGGTGGTGCAGACTGGCGTGAAGTCCTTCGGGTGGGAGAAGAGGATCCCCCATGAGCTGCCGAGCCATTCGTGGAACGAGATCGGGCCCTGGGTAGTCTCGGCCTGGAAATCCGGGGCGGTCTCACCGATGCGCATACGGTGCCTCACGAGAAGGGTGGAACAGGGGTGGTCGCCACTAGTGTAACGTTGCGGAGCGCCGACTGGTGTCAGCTACCGGAGCGGCTTGTAGAAGACCACGGCATCGTGCGGGGTGACGCCGTCCGGGTCGACGGCGAAGCCCGGGATCGTGCCCGCCGCGATCCAGCCGAGCTCGCGATAGAGCTGCTCGGCCGGGTCGCCGCCCTTGGTGTCGAGGGTCAGGAGGTCAAGGCCGGCAGTCCGGGCCGCGGCCTCGATTGCCACCATGAGTGCGCGTCCGAGCCCCTGCCGGCGCGCCCGGCGGTGGACGAGCAGCTTCACCACCTCGGCGCGGTGGGGTTGGTTGCGCGCCCAGGCGGGCTGGAACTGGACCGTTCCGACGATTCCCTCGGCGTCCCGCGCGACCAGCACCACCGCGCGCGGAGCCAGCCCGGCGAGGGTCTCCTGCCACCAGGCAAGTGCATCGGCCCGCGAGAGCGGGGGGAGAAAGCTCACCGCGGCCCCCGCCTCCACCGCGTCCACGAGGAGCGCGGCGAGGTCCCGGAGGTCGGCGTCCGACGGGGGACGGCTGAGCGGGGCGATCCCGCTAAGGCTTGGCGACCTTGGCATCTTCGACAATCACGGCGTAGCTGTAGCCGGCGCCGAAGTCCTTGTTGATGTGCACCGTACCGGTGATGGTGACGGTGGCGCCCATCGCCACGCCGTCCATCGAGGTGACGGTGATGTCGTTGGTCCCCTTGGCCGCGTCGCCGCTGCCGTCCTGCAGGTGGATCCAGTTCCGTCCCATCACGCCTTCGTTGTACTTCACGACGACACCACGGATGGTCACCGTCTTGCCGCTCAGCTGCTCCCGCTGCGTCCAGGCCTCGGCGACGGTCCGGGCATCGGCCCCGCGCGCCTTCTCGACCTTGTCGACGACGACGGTGGGCGTCGACGCGGCACCCATCGCACTGCCAGCCGGTGTCGTGCCACCGCTCAGCGTACCGAAGTAGATCGCGTCGAAGGTGCGCTTGAGCGTCTTCGACTCGAAGCCGGCCATCAGCATCGGATTGAGGATCGTGACCGTTGCCCCTTTCTCGATGTTCGCCTCCGGCACCGCCGCCCAGGTTTCGCCGATCGGCGTCTTGATGCGCAGGTAGGTGTAGGGCGACGCCGGCATCAGTTCGAGGACCGAGCCGGTCAGCGTGGCGAGCTGGGGGGCATCCGTCTGGGGCTGTTGCGCCTGCGGCATCGCCGGCGCGTCGGGGGCCTTCGCCTGACATCCGGCGATTGTCGCGACAAGGAAGAACAAGGGAACGGCGCGACGCATCACGGGCACTCCGGGTGTGGACGGTCAGACTCGGGGGAGGACCCGGAAAGATAGGGGCGCGACCCCGGCGTCGCAGGGCGCGCCCGGCCGCCCGGATCAGGGGCCGATCAGGCCCATGACCGTACCCGAGATATCGCTGAAGTAGCCGAATGTCCCCATCCCCGGGACCGGCATCGGATCGCCCATGCGGCTGCCGCCGGCGGCTTCGATTGCGGCAATCGATGCGGGGACGTCGGCGGAGTAGATGTACGCCATCGACTTCGCGGCCGGCGAGTGCGACTGGAAGACGCCACCGATCCCCGCGCCGGCGTCGAAGCCGACGAAGTGCGGCATCGTCGGGGTCGCGCCCCAGCCGAAGAGCTCGCCCACGAAGCGTGTGATGGCGTCGCCGTCGACGGCATACATCTCGAGGCTGCAGAGCGCGCCTGCCGGCGGCTTCGGATTGGTGCCGAACGGCATCTCCATGCGCGGTGGCTTCGCCGCGAGCATTCCCGACGTGAGGCCGTAGATGGTGCCGGAAGGATCGGTGAATCGTGCCAACTGGGTGCCCATCGGACCAGCCCACGGCGCGCGCTCGGCGCTGCCGCCGGCCGCGACGACTTGAGCAAGCGTTGCCGCGACATCGGCACAGTCGATGAAGGGCACCACCGCCTGGAAGCCCTCGGGGAGATTGGTGCGAAGCACGACGGACGGTCCGGCCGGCGGTGCGGCGGCGATGAGTTCCGCGCTGAGCGCCTGCATCGGCCAGCCGAAGACGCCCGCGTAGAAGGCATGCGAGGCGGCGAGATCCTTCGCGGCGATCGAGACCATCGCGATCGGGTGGGCGCCGGTGCCGTGCGGAATGGGAGGCAGGGAACTCATCGAGCGTGCTCCGGTCGAGGGTCAGGGCCGCTTGGCAGGCGGCAGAGGGAGTTGCGCCACCATCTCGATCTCGATCGATGCGCCACCGGGGAGCTTGGCGACCTGCACCGTGCTGCGGGCGGGCCGCGCCGCGCCGAGGCGCTGGACATACACCGCGTTCATCTTCTCGAAGTCGGCGAGGTCTGTCATGAAGACCGTCACCTTGACCACGTCGGTCATTCGCGCGCCCGCGGCGGTGAGGACCGCCTCCAGGTTGTCGAAGACGCGCTGTGCTTCCGCGACGAGTCCGCCCTCTACCAGCTTTCCCGTCGCCGGATCGCGCCCGGTCTGGCCGGCGGTGAAGAGCATCCCGTTGCTGATGACGCCCTGCGAATAGGGGCCGATCTGCTTCGGCGCGCCCTCGGTGAAGACGACCCGCGGCGCGCCCTGCGCCGGGAGTGCCATCGGGGCGAGGGCCAGGGCGAGTACGAGGAAGCGGGCGGGCGCGCGCGACATCACTTCGCCGGGGTGATGATGATCCGGCGATACTCGATCACGCCGTGGTCGCCTTGCAGGTAGAGCGGGCCGGGCTTCGCCTCGTCCGCATCAAGCGCGCCGCCCGTGAAGCCGGGAATTTCCCGCTCGCAGATGATCGTCTTGCCGTTGAGGACGACGGTCACGGTGCGGCCGACGAGCGTGATGTCGAAGCTCTGCCACTCACCCGGCTGCTTCGCCGCGTTCTGGTTCGGCGTGATCATGCCGTAGATGGCGCCGAGGCCGTCGATCTGCGGCTCCGCCGACGGCGTATCCTCGATCTGCACCTCGTACCGGCCGCGCAGGTAGACGCCGCTGTTGCTGCCCGGCGGGTAGCGGAACTCGACGTGCAGCTTGAAGTCGCCGAAGGTCCGTGTGGTCACCAGGTCGGCGCCGGCCTTGGCATTGCGGAGAATGCCCTGCGCGAGCGTCCACTGGCTCGGGCTCTCGCCGAGCGGCTTCCACTCGGTGAGCGTCGTGCCGCCAAGCAGGGCGATCGGTGCCCCCCAGACGACGGGCGTGGTGCGGCGCAGCGTCGGCGCCCGCCCGCCGCGAAAGGTCATCGGCGTGCCGTTGCCGAAGGAGACTGTGCCGCTGATCGAATCACCCACCACCCGGCCGACGAAGGTGTTGTCCCCCTCGGCGTCATTCCACTGTGGCGGAATCACGAAACGGAATTCCCCGGTGGCGGGCGTGAACTCGACCTTGGCAATCGGACGGGCGCTGCCGGCCAGCAACATCACCTCGCCCACCAGCATGCTGCGGCCACTGTGCCGGACCTCGAGCCACGCCGAGGTGTGCCGACCGGGGACGGCGACGGTCATGTCCCAGCGGCCGATCAGCGGCGCGCGGGACTGGGCGGTGAGCGGGGAGACCACCAGCGTGGCGGTGAGAGCGAGCAGGGTCGGACGGGTCATCGAGTGCCTCGGGGAGAGCGGTCAGTGCTTGGGGCGCGGGGTCGGTCGGAGCGAGGGAATTCGTTCCTGGCGGTCGCAGCAGGCAATCAACTCGGCAAGCCGCTTGGCACGTGTCTGGGCACGCTTGGCCGTGACCACCCAGTGGGTGCTGGTGCGCCGATACGATGGTGCCGCCGCTTGAAAGTACGCCCAGGCGCGCCGCTCGCGCCGAAAAGTGGCCAGGTCGTCGGCCGACAACTCGCTCGCGGCGCGCTCGAACGAGTAGATCCCCGTCCGCTCGGGAGTGCGAGCCTCGAAGGCCGCCAGGCCCGCCGGCTGCATCCGCCCGGCCGCCTGCAGCCGCTCGACATGGGCCACATTCACCAGACTCCAGATCGATCGTGCGCGACGCGGCGTGAAGCGGATGGCATAGGCGTCCGCGTCGAGTGAGCGACGCACCCCATCGATCCACCCCACACAGAGCGCCTCGTCGAGCGCCTCGGCGTACCCGATCCCGCTCGACAACGCGTGGGCCTTCGCAATCCGGACCACGAGGTGGTCGGTGGTCGCGTGGTGCGTGCGCAACCAGCGACGAAACGCCGCCGCACTCGCGAAGTGGGTCGGTGCGGCCGTCATTCCGAGGACCGCGACTTCGGCTCCAGTCCGGGCGGCGCCAAGCATCGCCACGCCTCGGTCAGGATCGTGCGCAGTTCGCGGGCCGTCACCGCCTCGAGACGGAGCAGCACCGCAGGGTACCCGTTGTAGTGCGGCTCGGTGAAGAACTTTTCGGGCTCGGTGGCGATCAGGAAATCCTTGTCCATCAGGTTGGCAACGCGGACAGCGACCACCCTGGGCTGCGGCACTCGCGGCTTCTTCGGCTGGACGCGTTCCATCCAGACCCAGACAAAGCCTCTTGCCTTCCCCTTCTTCTGCCGGACCGCGAAGGCGAAGCCGGTCTGTGCCTCCTCCGTCTCCGGCAGCGCGCGTGCGATCCGCCGGACGTCAGCCTGCGTGGCCATCTGCCGTGCTCGGCTGAAGTCGCAGGGAGATCAGCATCATCAGCAGCATCACCGCCGTCGCGGCGCGGTACGCCACGCTCAGCCCGGCGAGTCCCCCACCGGCACGGTCGGCGAGGAAGGAGAGAACGGCCACCACCATCAGGTTGCCGATCGCGATCCCGATGTTCACCAGCGCCTGGGCGGCACTGCGTTCGCGCACCGTGACTTCATTGAGCACCAGGGTGCGCAGTGTTCCGCCGACCACGATGCCGACACCGGTGCCGATGAAGAGCGTCGCGAGCATGTACATCCAGAAGTGCGCGGCGAAGACGCCGATCAGTCCCGAGCCGATGCCGAGCGTGCCGAAACCCCAGAGCATCACGGCGCGAGCGCCGAGCTTGTGCTGGATCCGCCCGAAGCCGGCCGAGGCGACGGCGGAGCAGAGCACCAGCGGTAGCAGCAGCAAGCCGGCCTTCTTCGAGGGCGTATTGAAGGCGGCCACCGCGATCGACGTGATGAAGATGACGCTCCCCATCCCGAAGCCGGCGCCGACACAGAGAGCCCAGGTGGTGCGCAGCTGGCGGGTGACGAAGAGCGTGAGCGGGACGATCGGCTGCGCGGCGCGTCGTTCGATGAGCAGGAGCAGCGGCAGGGCGACCGCGGAGGTGGCCAGCAGCATAGGCCAGAGCGTCTGGCCGAGGGCGGTGTCCAGTGCGCGATTGATGCCGAGGGTCAGCGTCGTCAGCATCAACGCCAGCGTCGTGATCCCGGCGTAGTCGAAGGGGGGATGGTCGACCTGCTCGACGCGCGAGGGCAGAGCGCGGGCACTCATCACGAAGACCACCGCCGCGATGGGCAGGTTGATCAGGAAGATCCACTGCCAGCTGGCGACCACCAGCAGCAGCGAGGCGACCACCGGCCCGACCAGGAAGGCCATCCCGAACGTGGCACCGATCAGGCCGAGGATCTTGCCACGCTCCGCCGGCGGAAAGGTGTCGCCCACGACGGCACTCGCGGTCGGCGTGATCCCGCCGGCGCCCATCCCCTGCACGGCCCGGCCGACGAGGAGCATCCCGAAAGTCGTCGAGCGCGCCACCAGGAGAGAGCCGATCGCGAACGCGGCGATGTCGAGCAGGTAGATCGCGCGTCGGCCAAAGCGGTCGCTGAGGTTGGCCATCAACGCGGTGCTGCTGAGCGAGCAGAGCGAGAAAACGATGGTAACCAGGCCGATCTGCCGATTGTCGACCCCGAACGCCGCGCGGAGGGCGGGGATCGCCGGCGCCACCACGGCGGCGTCGAGTGCCGCCATGAAGACGCCGACGAACAGCACCGTGAGAATCCGGCGACGGGCGGCGTCTTCGTCGGTGGGCAGGACAATGTCAGGCATCCGGCAAAGGTAGCGTCCACCGCTCCGTCCCGCCCTACGCCGCGGCGACCGAGTCGTCGCGGCGCTTCCGGGAGAGTCGCCACGCCGTGCCGAGGGTAAAGAGGAGCCCGACCGGCAGCGGCTCGAGGAAGGTGTACGCGATGTTCACCAGCGGCTTCTGGTACTGGACCCGGAACTCGGCCATTTCCTTCGTCCGCTTGGCGATCTCCGCCTCGCTGGCCCCACTCGCCCGCGCCTGCTCGACGCTGTGGGCCGCAAACTTGTCGCCGAAGTCCGGCGCCAGCTTGTAGTAGATGAGCTCCCAGGTCGCGACGTAGCAGACGGTCGCGACGAGGGTGATCAGGAGCCCGACCCGGAAGGCATGTCCGAATGTGATCCGGCCGTCCGGGCTGCCGTCGCGATACGACCGGACGCCGAAGTAGACCATCAGGAAGGCGGCCACCATCGTGGTGTAGCCGACCAGCATGCCGTAGTCGAAGCCGATCGCATCCATGAACGGCAGGGTCAGGAGCATCATCGCCGACAGCATGGCGCCGGCGATCAGGCCGTAGGTCAACACGAACTTCCGCATTCCGACACTCGGGGGTTGGAGGACGGCGGATTCTATTGGTTTGCGGCGCCGGGCGCGTCACCCGAAAGGATGATTTCCGGCGATTTTGGCCGAAATCACCCGGAAAGGTGACGGAATCGGGGGGTCACGGGATCAGGCGGAGTTCCTGCCCGAGTTGGACGGCCTGGGTCCGGCGCTGCGCGCCGAGCTTCGCGAAGACCCGGCTCGAGTGAGTCTTGACGGTGTTCTCGCTGACGTGGACCCGCTCGCCGATCTCCTTGTTGCTCAGGCCCGCGGCGATCAGCTCGAGGATCTCGAGTTCGCGGGGGGTCAGGCCGAGGGAGGCGACCTTGCGGTCGTCGCGGACGAAATCCCTGGGTGCCGGGACCAGAACCTCCTGCACGACCACCGTGGGCTTCGGCCCCGTCACCCGCCGGCCGAGCCAGATCCCGAACGCGGCAAAGAGCGCGGCGACGAGGCCGCCGTAGATCTGCACGGAGTGGTCGAGCACCAGCCAGCGGTACTCGACCGCTTGGAGGGCGGCGATGAGGAGGCCGCCGAGGAGGCCGTAGCGGAGGATGGTCATGGTGATGCTACAATCTACCGTGGATTTGAGCGGCGTCGACCGGGAATCGGCGGTCCCGCTTGGTAGCTTCCCTTCCTCCCCAACCCCTGGTGATTCCGATGTCTTCCACCCGTTCTCGCCTGCTCCCGCTCATCGCTTTCGTGGCCACCGCCTCGCTCGCCGCGGCCTGCTCCTATGGCACCACCGCGCCGTCCACTGCGCCGCAGGCGTCGGCCGCACCGGCGGTGCCGGCCCGCCCCGCCGAGGTGACGGCAGCGGCCATCGCCGAAGGCGACTCGCTCTATGCCGGCGGATCCTGCACGCGGTGCCACGGCGCCAAGGGCATCGGCACGCCGCGTGGTCCGAGCCTCGTGACTGGGCCGTGGTTGCAGCACAGTGGCAGCTACGCGGAGATCGTCGGTACCATCACCAACGGCGTGCCGCGCGCGTCGATCAAGGACACGACCCACCGCTTCCCGATGAATGCCCGCGGTGGCCCGATGAACCTCACCGACCCGCAGGTGAAGTCGATGGCCGCCTATGTCTGGTCGATTTCGCGAGCGAAGCGCTAGCGCAGGATCAGTGTCGGCGCTGGCGGAGCGCCTCGTACACCGCCACGGCCACGCTGGTGGAGAGATTGAGCGAGCGCACCAGTGGCGAGTGAATCGGCAGGGCGAGGAAGCGCTCGGGATGGCGGGCGTGCAGGTCGTCGGGGAGTCCGCCGGTTTCGCGTCCGAAGATGAGGACGGTGCCTCGCCCGTCCGCAGTGGCGAGTGGGGCATCCCAGAACAGTCGCGTCGATTTGGTCGAGAAGAACCACGGCTCCCCAGCGAGGGGAGCTCCCGCGCGAACGTCTCCCAGTCCGGCCAGACGCGGAGGTCGACATGCTCCCAGTAGTCGAGCCCCGCCCGCTTCACCTCCCGTTCGTCCAGCGAGAAGCCGAGCGGCTCGATCAGGTGCAGCGTGGCGCCGGCGGCGAGACAGGTCCGTCCGGCGTTGCCGGTGTTCCAGTGAATCTCGGGGTGCACCAGCACGACATGCAGTGCGGCCGGCGGCGTCTCGCTCACCGAGGCCGGCTGGTGAAGATCTTGTTCACGATGCGCCACTCACCCCGCACGCGCAGCAGGTTGAGATAGTCGACGTACACCGACTTCGGATACGTCTCGGTCACCTTCACCGAGGCAGCGTTGTCGGTGATGTCGACCGCCGTGATCCGGAGGGTCCCCTCCTCTTCCTTTCCCGCGTTGGCCACGAAGCCCTTCTGCCACTCCGCCTGCGTGAGCTGGCCGATGGTGCCATCGCGTTTGATGAAGAGGAGTTTCGCCTCGGGCCAGAAGGCGGCCTGCAAGGATGGCACGTCGTTGAACTTGAGCCCGTGGAGGTAGCGCTCGACCACGGCGCGGACGGCCGCCTGATCGGACGGCGCGCTCGCGGTCTGTTGTGCGGCGAGCGCCACGGGCGCGGTGATGACGGCCGCGAACAGGAGGAGCCCAGGTGTCAGTCGCATGACCGGCCTCGTGGTGCAGGGTGTGGGGAAATCACTTGGCGACGACGGCACGCGCGAGCCGTCCCTGGATGGCACGGAACGGCAGCTGCTTGCCGCCGGCGATGTTCCAGCCATTGAAGACGACGACCATGTCGAGGTCGGGGAAGGCCACGGGAAGTTGGCCGCCGAATCCCGACCCGGCCCAGACGAACTTGGCCGGGTCGAGCGGGTCGGGGTGAAGCCACCACTTCAGGCCGTACCGTGAAGCGTTCGGCCCGGAACCGGTCGCGACGGCCGGCGTCACGGACTGGCGCACCCAATCGGCCGACACCACGCGCTGATCGCGCCACGTCCCCTGCTGCAGGAAGAGCTGCCACACGCGCGCGAGGTCGCTGGCCTCGAGGTAGAGGCCGCCCTCGGTGTCGGCGGTGCCCGACGGCGTGCGCTTCCAGAACCAGCGCGAGATGCCGAGCGGCCGGAAGAGGTGGGCCGCGCCGTATTCCTCGATGTCCTTTCCGGTCGCCTGACGGAAGATGTGCGCGAGCAGCGCGCTCTCGCCGCTGCTGTAGTTGAACTGCGTCCCGGGTTCGCGCATCATCGGTCGGTCGATCGTAAAGCGGATCCAGTCTGCGCTCTCCTCGAGCGCCGTCGCGGTGTTGCGCGGATCGGTGTACGGCAGCGACTCGTTCCAGTCGAAGCCGCCAGTCATCGTCAGCAGGTGGCGCACCGTCATGTGCCGCTTGCGGTCGTCGATGTTGGCGACCTTCGTCGTGTCGAAGAATGAGAGCACTGGCGCATCGATGCTGGGAAAGTCACCGCGCGTGACCGCGGTCCCGATGATCACCGAGGCGACGGTCTTGGTCACCGACTGCAGCGTGTGCAAGTCGCCGCGGCGGTAGAACGGATGCCACCACGTGTTGTAGTAGTTGTACGGCCCGGTGAGGTCGTGCGCGTTGAGCCCGCCGGGAATCTTGGCCAGCGAGCCGTACGCGGCTTCGTAGTCGACCGGGTAGCTCTTGTCGTAGGCGACCCGCCCGTGGCGGATCACCAGCATCCGGTCGATGTTGCCGTAGCGCCCCGAGCGGATCTCGGCGTCGATCGAGTCGAGCACCGCCGCGTTGAGGCCGACCTTGGCCGGCGTGGTGCGCGGCCACTCGGTGCGCACGGGTGCCGCCTGGGCGGACACCTCCTGGATTCCAGCACTGGCGAGCAGGACCGCGAGGAACATCCGGCGGATTGAAGGCAGGCGCACGCGGACTCCAGGAAGAGGATGGGGGTGAATCATTTCGCGGCGTCGGTCGGATTGCCAAGCGTCTGGTTGAGGGCGACCGCCTCGCGCACCAGGTTGCGCACCGTCGGCGCCGTGATGGTCATTCCTTGGCGGAGTTCCAGCGTCGCCATCTCGTACTTGCCGCCAGGCTTCAGGCGTGGCTCGATCTCGGTGAGTCGCTGCCCGCGCCAGAAGCCGAAGAGCACCCGCTCCTCCTCGGCACGGATGAGCAGCACCGGGCCGTTGGCGAGATAGACGATGTGACCCCACTTGATGACTTCCTCGAGTGGCGCCGCGCGCTGGACGGCAGCGCGCAGCGACTCGACCACCGTGCGGCGCCAACCGCGGAGCGCCGCAACGTAGGCGTCAGGGTTCGCGGCGGGGACCACCTTCTTCATCGCCATGGAGATACTCCCGAGGGGGCCTGCGGAAGCTACCAGCGCATGACGGCCTGGGGGCGGGGAGGTTTCGGCAACCAGGAAAGGTCATCCTCTCGCAGGGGATGCCGGACACCGTCCCGGGGCGCGGCGTGGAGCGGCCCCCTCGATGCCGGGAACCGCCCCCTAGAGTGGCGCTCAGGCGGCCGCGGCGCCAGCCCGACGGATCACGCGCACACCGAGGGTGCGCTGAATCCGGGCCAGGTGGTGCCACGGATGCCGCATCGGATGGTCCTCGATGATGTACTGCACCGTGACCGGGGCATCGTAGCTGAGCGAGAACGGCACCGCGCGGTCGAGGTCGGCATCGGAGAGGCCCCGGACCTCGCGGGCCGCCGCCGCGCTGTTCTGTGCGAGCAGCGAGAGCGCGGCCTCCTTGGTCACGCCGGCGTGTTCCGCCGCATGCGCGGCGTTGATGCCGGCGACCACCTCCCATGTGACGTCGCTGATCACGTCGTGGGCGAGTGCCGCCCGGACCACGTCGAGTTCGATCGGGTACATGTTGGCGACATGGTGCACGATCACCCCGACGGTCCGGCCGTCGGGACGAACCGGCGTGGACCACTGTTCGGGTGTGAGATCCTGGGCGACGGCGGCGAGCAGGGCGGCGCCCTCCTCGATCCGGTCGGCGAGTTGGTTGGCGCGAGTCGACATCTGGTCCTCGGCGTGCATGGTGAAGCGATCCGGCAGAGTGCCGGGTCGACGTCAGGGTATGCGCAGCCACCGAGCGGGGAGCGACATGGTGCGTGGGGTGTCGACCATGCGTTGGTGTCGAAGGCGCGCCACGCCTCGTTCCGCCGTTGCTTGCCTGCGATTACCGGCCGTTCCATACTTCCCCGCTCCACGGCGCAATGCACCCTTCCTGACGAGCGAGTACCCACCATGGCGACCGAGACCACGATCGGCATCGACGAGGATCGGCGCCGCGCCCGCGCGGAGCATCAGGCACTCCTCCGACGCATCATCGCCGTCTACGACTCGCCGATCATCCGGGCCTATTGCACCATCCGCTTCCTCATCATCAACATCGACATTCTGCAGATCATCGGCCTCGGGATGCGCGACAAGCGACGGGTGCTGGAAATCGGCTGCGGCTTCGGGCTGTTCGGGCTCTACTTCGCTTCTCGCAACCCGGCGTTGCTCTACCACGGCTTCGATATCGATGCCGGACGGATCGCGATGGCCCGTGAGGCGGCCAAACGGCTGGGGCTCACCAATCTCCGCTTCGAGGTTGGGGATGCCTGCACCGACTTGCCGCTGGACGCGAGCTATGATTGCGTGGTGATGATGGACTTGTTGCACCACTTGCCGGACAGCGGCAAGGCACGGCTGCTGCAGGCGACCGTTCCGCGGCTGGAGCCGGGTGGACGCCTCGTGATCAAGGAGATCGCGCGGCGTCCCGCCTACAAGCGCTGGTTCACCTGGCTGCTCGACGTCGCGATGACGCAGAGCTTCGACATGTGGTACCGACCGGCGGAGACCTATCGTGCCCTCGTGGCGCCAGAGCTCACGATGGAGACCTATCCGATCGCGGACTGGCTACCGTATCCCCATGTCGTGTACCTCTTCACCCGCCCGGAGGGCGCTCAGGACCCGGCGGCCTGACTGGCGTCCCGCGCCTCGTCGGCGCTCGAGGCCCCACCCTTGGCCTTGGGACCATCCTGCTCGAGGTTGATCGGCACCCGTTCCGAGGGATGAAGCGGGAGCGCCCGACTCCACACCTTCCCGCGCACCAGCGCCTGCACCAGCGGAATCGGCTGATAGGCGATGCTCGACCACATGAAGACCTCGGTCGTGCAGTGGCATTCCTTGTTCGCGATCGAGGCGCGGAGCCGCTTCGCCTCCTCCGAATGCCAGATCTCGGGGAAGGTGTTGTTGCGCAGGTTGCCGATCGGCGCGTGAATCTCGCAGACACCGACATCCCCGTTCGCGTACACGACCCCGGAGATCCGACCCGCCTTGCACGGGATCACCTGTCGGTTCTGCTTGACGGTTTCCACCTTGCCCCACTGCAGCATCGGCTCCATCAGGAGCCGCGCCGCCCGACCTCCCGCGGCGCCCAGAGCCGCCGGATGTACTCGTAGAGCTCCTCGTACAGCGCCAGGCTCGGTCCCACCAGCGTCGGATTCTTCCGGTCGCCGCGGATGATCGCGAGGTTGTGGTGGTCCATCTGCGGACACCGTTCATACAAGTAGGTCGTCAGCTTCCGGATCTCGTCCATGTTGACGTCGGTGGCCGTCGAGATGGAGTGGATGCGCAGCCGCGGGTCGGACTTCTGCAGCTCGACCAGCGCGTCGTACGTCTCCATGGCATGCTGGAAGGCGTGGCGCGCGACGCGGAAGTTGTCGTGAAATTCCGGCATGCCGTCCAGCGAGATCTCGGCGACGAACAGCTTGAGGCTCGGCTCCTTGAGGACCTCGGTGATCGCCGCGATCGTCCGGGCCGTGAAGTAGCCGTTCGTCGGGACGTAAATCTCCTTCACCCCGTTGTGCTGGATGAACTGCCGGCAGATCTCGCCGAATTCCGGGCGAAGGAACGGTTCCCCGCCGGAGAGATTCAGGTTCTCGATCTTCCCCAGCGAGCGCGAGAGGGCAAAGAGCTCGTCCTTCGTCAGGTCGTTCTTCTGGTTCAGGGCGGTCCAGTAGAAGCAGTGCTCGCACTTCATGTTGCAGATCGAGTTGATGAACAGCACCAGAAATGGCGGGCTATCCATGTCGCGATAGGAGTAACTCGTCAGCCGGGCATGACGCGCCAGGCGCTGGATCGGGTTCATCGACACCCTCGGGGGGATGGTTGAGCTGCTTGAGGGGAGCAAGGGCCGGGCCAGACGCTCACCCGCATCGGTGAATATGCACCGAGGGACCCCGGGACGCGCCCTCTGGCGGGCCGGGGTCCCTCGGTTGCGACATCGGGGCGGTCAGGGAGTGCGATACAGCGTCAGGACGCCACTCTGGGTCGGCGAAATGCTGACCGTCCCGTTGGCAGTCGCCGTGACACTGGGGAGCGTGCTCCGCGTGCCGGACGAATTGGTCATTTCGACCCCGTAGGTGCCGACGCGCATGCCCCCGACGGTGTAGGTGCCCGGGGCATCGATGTGCAACACCACGGCCATCCCCGCTCCAGGATTGGTGAACGCCACCGGACGGACCGAGCCGCTCAGGCTGGTGGCCGCCACCCGGGTCGCGCCGGCCCGCACGTAGCGGAAGTACTGGCGCAGCGACTTCGTCAGCGCCCCCATCACCGGCCGGCCGCCGCTGATGTAGTAGTACTGGGCGCCGTTGTCGTTGGTCGGGTAGGCGAGCGTGTACTGCTGCCACGCCGACACGTTGCCGAGCGTCAGGTCTGCGTAGAGATCCTCGACACCGCTCCCGATATGCTCGAGCATTGCGGTGCCGAGGCCGAGCTGCGCCGCGCGCGTCTTGATGCCGACCACGTTGGCGTCGGAGACGCCGGCATAGCGGTGGTAGGCGACGTCCGTGAGGTAGGTGAGCGCACCCGGGACGGCCACAATCTGATTGAGATAGGCCACGGCGTTGCCCATGTTCATCACCGACGGCGCAATGAAGTCGGGATGGAAGCCTGCCGCGGCGAGGCGCGCACCGGTCGTGGCGATCAGGCCGCCAATGCCGGTCCCGGTCCGGATGGTGTTGTTGTCCGGCTCGAGAATCACTTCGACCGCGTTCGGCACGAAGCCGTACTGGCTCTGCATGTGCTGGAAGGTGGCCAGGATCAATTCGGCGTATTCGGCCGCCGATTGCTGTGCCGTCGAGTTGCCGAAGGAGACGTAGTTCAAGTTGACGTACAGCGCCTCACCGCGCGCCGCGAGCCGCGTCCGCATCGGCAACACCGTCGATTCGATCGACTCATCCAGCTTCGACCACTTGAAGCCCGAACCATTGGCGCTGTTCGGATCGGCGTTGTCGTTGACCCAGGCATAGCGCTGCGCGTTGTACTGCGCGGAGGTGATCGTGCCGGCACGGTACTGCGCGTAGTAGTCGACGGTATTTTCCGCGCCGCTGGCAATCTCCAGGCGGAGACGGTTGATGCCGAGGTCGTTGGCGGCGAGATCCATCAGTTCCGTCTGATATCCCGCGAACCCCGGCTCCGCCTGCCCGACCTGCGTGGTGGCTTCCCATCCCGTCATCAGCTGGAAGCGGATGGTCGTGTCCACGGTGATGGTCGCCGGCGCGGCGACGGCGGTGTAGGCCACCGATCGGGTCGCCGTGGCGCCGGCCGTGACCGTCGCGGTCTGCGAACTCGGTGCCGGGGTGTAGCTGGTCCCGCCCGACGTCACGGTGCTCGAGGTGATGGTGTACGTGCCGGGCGTCAATGCGGTGATGGTCTCGGTCGCAGTCACCGAGTGGCTGTAGCTGTTCGGTCCGGTCACCGTGATGACGGAATTGGCGCCACCCGGGAGCCCGCTCACCGTCACCGTCAATTGCCCGGTGGTGGGTGCCGGCACGGCGTAGGCGATGCTGCTGCTGCTGCTGCCACCCGCCGTGATCGTGGCGGCCTGCGAAGTCGGGGTGGCGAGGTAGGTGACACCACTCGCGACCACCGACGTCGCGGCGACGGTGTAGCTGCCCGGCAACAACCCGGTGATCGTCTCATTGGCCGTGACGGCATGGCTGTAGCCGTTCGGTCCGGTCACCGTGATGGCCGCATTCGCGCCACCCGGGAGCCCGCTGATCGTTACCGACAACTGTCCGGTGGTCGGCGCGGCCACGGCATAGGCGACGGCACCGGTACCGGTGGCGCCTGCCGTCACGGTCACGACCTGCGAAGTCGGTGCGGGCAGATAGCTCACACCGCTGAGTACGACCGGTGTGGCGGTGACGGTGTAGCTCCCCGGTGCCAATCCCTCGAGGGTCGTCGTCGCGGGGACCGCGCGGCTGAAGCCGTCCGGTCCGGTGACGGTGATTGCCGCCGCGGCGGGGGCGGGGACGCCGCTGACCGTCAGCGTCAGGCTGCCGGTGGTCGGGCTCGGCGCTGCGTAGCTGAAGGCGGTGACCGTGCGAACGCCGGCGGTGATCGCCGCCGCCTGGGCGGTAGGCGTCGGGAGATAGCTGACGCCACCGACCGTCACGGCGCTCGCGGTGACGGTGTATCCACCGATCGGAAGCGCGTTGATCGTTTCGGAGGTCGTGACCTGACGGCTGTATCCGTTCGGGCCGGTCACCGTGATCGCGGCCGCCGCACCACCCGGGAGGCCGTTGATGTCGACCGCCAGCTGCCCCATGCTGGGGGTGGGCGCGACATAGAGGACCGAGACGGCGACCGTGGTGCCCCCGACGACGGTGGCAACCTGCGACGCCGGGCCAGCCAGATAGTTGACGCCGGTGACCGTGACGGGACTGGCGGCAACAGTGTAGCTGCCGGGCGTCAGGCCGTCGATCGTGGTCGAGGCGGTGACCTGGAACGGGGTGCCATCGGGGCCGGTCACCGTGATGGCGGCGGCCGCGGGAATCGGGAGGCCGGCGATGGTCATCTGAAGCTGTCCCAACGTCGGCGAGGGCACGCTGTAGGCGACGTTGGCGGTGGCGCTCGCACCGGCGACGATGGTGACGGTCTGGGACGACGGAGACGGCGTGTGGCTGAGGCCGTTGACGAGCACGGCGACGGAATTGACGGTGTAGGAGCCCGGCGCCAATCCATCGATGACGGATGTCGCGTTCACGAGGCGTGCGTAGCCATTCGGTCCGCTCACGGCGATCGCCGCCGGCGCACCGCCGCCGAGACCGGTGACCTGGAGGTTGAGTCCTCCAGTCACCTGGGTGGACGGTGGTGCATAGGTCACGGCAACCGCGGCGACGTTGCCGCCGGTGACCGTGATCACCTGCGAGGCCGGGGTCGGGATATGTCGCGCGCCCTCGACCGCCACCTCGCTGGCCGCCACGGTGTAGCTGCCGGGGGTCAGCTGCTCGAGCTGCGACGAGGCCGTCAGAGTCGCTGCGAAGTTGTTGGGGCCGCTGATCGTGATCGCGGCCATCGCGCCAGTCGGGAGCCCGCTGGTGGTGACCGAGAGCGCACCGCTCGCCGCCACGACCCGGCGATACTGCACGACGCCGGTCCGCATTTCGGCGGTCACCACGACGACCGATTGACTCGCCGGTTCCGCCGCGTAGGTCTCGCCATCGATCGTGACGGGATTGGCCGCGATCAGATAGGTGCCGGCAATGAGGCCAGCCGCGGAGGTGGTCGTCGTCAGGTTCTGGTAGAAGCCGCTGGGGCCGGAGACGGCGACCGCGCCATTCACGCCGGCCGGCAGCCCTTCGACGGCCACCGTCAGGCTGCCGGAACGCGGTGCCCCCGGATGGTAGTCGACGTGGGCGCTTGCCGTGCCGCCGCCGTTGACGGTGATGGTCTGAAACGCCGGGCTGGCCAACAGGGTGACGTCGGCGGCGTCGACGTCCTGCGCCGCGAGCTGGTACTCGCCCGGCGTGAGGCCGGAGAGCATGCGGCTCGAGGTGAGGGTATCAATCCGGTTTGGTCCGATGACGATCAGGCGACCTGCCACACCCGCCGGCAACCCGGAGAGCGACAACTCGAGGGCACCGGTCGGCGCGGGACCCGTCAGGCCGCCACTGTCGGTCTCGCCACACGAGGCGGTCAGCAACAACGCCAGAAGAACGCGCCACCCGAGGGTGGTACGGGAAGATTTGGAGGAAATCGGCGTCATGTTCGTCATCGTCAGTCCAGTTCCATTGGGATGCAGCCCAACGACGAGCCTCGTCGTCGGACGTCCCCCGCGTCTCGCGAAGGGGGAATCCCGCTGGCGGCTGGGCGGGCTGCCACACCGTCGATACGGCGCTGGCGGACAGCTCCCTGGCTCTGCGACTCCGGGTCGCCCCGGGTGTGCTCTGTGCAGCGGTATGTCACCTGCGCCGGGCTGTTCTCCCGGTCCTGGTGTTTAGAAACTGCAAGGGAGAGGCCACAGTCGCCTCCCGCGCGTACATATCCAATAAGCCGTTGTTTTATAACGACTTATACGACTGCATATCGGCGACTGCCATTCAGAGTATCGGCAGGCTATCTCACAAATAGACAGTGCACCACCGGCCGGCGCCTGCCTGGAGGCATCCGGCCCCTCACGCGGCAAGGTGCCGAGTGGGGGCGGTAAGGTACTGCATGGTGCAGAGTTGGCTGGAAGCGGGTCGCGGCAGGACGGGGCGGGATACTGCGGGGGTGGTTACTGGGTCGCGGGTCGCCGTTTGAGGATGCGCACCTCACCGCCGCCAATGCTGGCCGGAACCTGGTGCGCGATGGTATAGGCGGAGTCGAGGTAGCTGGCGAGTGCCGGGGCCGTGGACTCCAGCCGGATGGGAAAGGTGGTGACCACCCACGTGGTCGCTGTTCCGGCCTCCAGCGCCTGCAGCTCGCCGACCGTGCGCACGATCGGCCACTGCTGCCCGAGCCACTGGTTCATCGGGAGTTCCATCATCTCCGTGCCGATGATCGGCTCGGTCGGCGTCCGCGCCTCGGCGAGCCAGGTCAGGGCGGCGGGGTAGTCCTGTTTCGGCGCCCAGGCGCGAGGCAGCAACAGCAATGACGCCAGCGTGACGGCTGACAGTCCCGCGTCCCCGATCCTGGTCGCGGCGCGAGGCAGCAGGCGCGCCAGCACCACGAAGCCACCGTGCACAGCCCACTGCACAACGAACGCGGCACCAAAGAAGAAGAACCGCGGCCACATGTTGTGACCGGTCGAGAGCAGCAGCGCCGCCATCATCAGCAGCGGCAGGACCATCATGATGGCCGCGAGTCGGTGGTGTCGCCACGCATCGTGCAGTCCGGCAAGCACCACCACGGCCGTGACCGGCAGCACCAGCGCACCGGCTGGCACGCCACGGATCAAGCCGGCAATCGCCTCGGCCAGAAACCACCCCGGGCGCTGCCACTCGGCGCCCGTGACCCCCGTCCCGGACGATCCCAGCGCCCCGACGAGTTGGGGGAGGACCGGCGCGTAGAGCATCATCGCCACCGTGCCACCGAGGACCAGCGCCACGCCGGGCGCCCAGCGTGCGGTGCCCCGTGGCTGCGCACGCAGCCACAGGAGCCAGCACACCCCGTGACCGGCCACGACGACCAGGGCGGTGACGTGCGTCAGCAGCGTCAGCGCCACGACCAGCGCGTAGCTCCAGACCCGACGCCTCGTCGCAGGCGTGTCGCGGAGCATGTCGAGCATCAGGCTGCTGGAGACCAGGGTGCCGAGCAACAAGCCGGTGTAGCCGCGCGCGTTCTGGGAGAACCAGACGTGGTGGTAGGACACGGCGAGCAGGGCGCCGGACCACCACGCCTCGCGCGCGGGGATCCAGCGACGGCCGAAGGCCACGGTGGCCCAGAGACTCAACACGCCGAAGATCACGGCGGGAAGTCTGAGCATTGCCGCCGATTCTCCGCCAATCGCCCGCACGCCGCGGGCGGCGATCGAGAAGAGAAAGTGCTGATTGGTGCTGTCGAAGGTCGTGAGCAGGACACTCCACGGCTGGCGCACGTACTCGACCAGCGTCTGGATTTCATCAAACCAGAGGCCGTCGTTGAGGCCGGGGAGGCGGGCGGCAAGGCCGACGATCAGCAGCACGAGGACGGGGATGAGGGGGAGCGGAGGCGCGGCTGTGGCCGCGGCGTCATGCGACGGCACGATGCGGCGCAGCCAGCGCGCGACCACGACATGCGCGGCCAGCAAGGCGAGGAAAAGCCAGAGTCCGACTGTGACGTCGGATGCGCCGGGAGCGACCGTTGCATCGCGGAGGACCGTCGCCAGTGTGCCCGGAAGGTTCGGCAGCCGAGACCCCTGAAGTGTGGGTTATCCTTTTGGCACGCCCAGTATACGCATTCCACGTTGGACCCGACAGGGAAGCCCGGGAGGGTGCATGGTGATGCCGACGCGCGGAATGCTCATGCTGCTCCTCGTCCTGCCGAGCTCCGGTGCGCACGCCCTCCAGCAGGCACCACTCGCGTCCCCGGCCGCACGCCAGAGCACGGCCGTGGTCACGGTCGACACTGCCACGCGCTTTCAGCGGATGAGCGGTTGGGAGGCGAACGCGCAAGCGGGGGAGGCGGAACCGGGGTTTGTCGGCTGGCAGGCGGAACTCATGGACCTCGCGGCGAACGATCTCGGCATCAATCGCATCCGGGTGGAGCTCCGCAGCGGTGCCGAGCACCGCGTGGATCACTACGCGCAATTCCGGGCGGGCACGATGCCGGAACCCGCCTGGGAGGCCGTCCGGTATGCGTGGGTCAATGACAATGACGATCCCGCGACGATCAACCCGGACGGCTTCCACTGGACGGCACTCGACGAGCACCTCGATGCAACGGTCGTCCCGCTGCGGGCGCGCCTCGCGGCGCGCGGCGAGACACTCTACCTCAACCTGAACTACGTCTCCTTCGGAACCTCCACGGCGCAGCAGGACCCGGCCGAGTATGCGGAGTTGATGCTGGCGGCGTTCCAGCACATGCAGAGCCGGTACGGCTTTGTCCCCGATGCGATCGAGGTGCTCCTCGAGCCCGAGAACACCGCGTGGCGCGCACCACGCATCGGGCAGGCGATCGCGGCGGCCGGGGCGCGGCTGGCCGCGGCAGGCTTCCACCCCGACTTCATCGCGCCGTCGGTGATGGACATGGCGAACGCCGTCCCGTTTCTCGATGAGATCGTCCAGGTGCCCGGGGCGCTGACCTACCTCAAGGAGATCGCCTACCATCGCTATGGTGGCGTCTCCGATTCCAACCTCGCGGCGATCCATGCACGTGCGGTGCAGTACGGGCTGCGGACGTCGATGCTGGAACACATCGGCAGTGATGCCGAGGATCTGTACAAGGACCTCACCATCGCCCAGGTCTCGGCCTGGCAGCAGTACACCCTCGCCTACCCGACCACCGACAACGGGGCGCAGTACTACTACATCAAGAACGGACGCCCGGTCGCGGGCCAACGCACCGAGGCCCTGCGCCAATATTTTCGCCACGTGCGGGCCGGGGCGTTTCGAGTGGGGGCCGCCAGCGACACCCCGCGTGTCCGACCCGTGGCGTTCACGAATCCGGACGGTCGGGTCGTCGTCGTGCTGCACCTGGAGCGCAGCGAAGTGCTCACCCTGAAGGGGCTGCCGGCGGGTCGCTACTACGTCGTTGCCGTGCCGGCCACCGCCGGCCTGGTCTACGCGACGGATATTCCGACCGGGGGGGACTTCGTCTTCGCGATGGGACTCCCCAGCATCGTCACGGTCTACCAAGTGCCATGACGCCCTCCCCGGAGCCCACCGGGGGGAGTACCTTGGGCGTTGTGGCACCCCACGTGCATCATCAACACCCAGAACTCAGCCTGCCCCGCCGTTGCCGGAGGATTGCGTGATCGAAGAGATCGTCGGGGATGCGTCTGCCGCTCTCCCCCGAGCCGTGAGTGTGGTGATCCCTGCCTTCAACGAGGGCGCCCATGTTGCCGACCAGGTGCGGGCCGTCCAGGCCACGATGGCGACGAGCGGGTGGGAGTACGAGATCATCGTGGTCGACGACGGTTCGCGCGATCATACCGCCACCGAGGCCGACGCCACCGGCGCGCGGGTGCTTCGACGGGCCATGAACCGCGGCTACGGCGCGGCGCTCAAGGTGGGGATTCGGCGGGCACGCTTCGACTGGATTCTGATCACCGATGCCGACGGGACCTACCCGGTGGAGTCCATTCCGGAACTGCTGGCCCGCGCCGAGCACAACGCAATGGTGGTCGGCGCGCGGCTCGGCAAGTCGGTCCAGATTCCGCTGATTCGCCGGCCGCCGAAGTGGTTCCTGAACCGCCTGGCGAGTTACCTCGCCGGCCAACGGCTCCCCGACATCAACTCCGGCCTCCGCCTGATGCGGAAGTCGCTGGTCGAGCGCTACGAGTACCTCCTCCCCGACGGCTTCTCCTTCACCACGACGATCACGCTCGCCGCCGCCTGCAACGGGCACCCCTTCGAGTACATCCCGATCAACTATCACGCACGACTCGGCGAGTCGAAGATCCGCGCGCGTCATGCCTACGACTTCACCCTGCTGATTCTGCGGATCATCGTCGTCTTCAATCCGCTCAAGGTGTTCATCCCGGTGGGCGCGATCCTCGCGGCCCTGGGGCTGGCGAAGTTCGGCTACGACATCACCAAGGACAACCTCTCCGAAAGCGCGGTGCTCGGACTGATCGGGGCGCTGGTCGTCTGGGCGGTCGGGCTCCTCGCCGACCAGAACACGCGATTCGCCAGCCGCCGTTGAAGCCCTGGCTCAAGGCGACCATCAGCGTCGCGCTGCTTGCCCTGCTCCTCGTGCTGTTGCCGTGGGGACAAGTGCGCGATGCGATCGGTCGACTGCCACCGCGCGTCTGGGCCGGCGTCGCGGCCGGATTCATCCTCGGCCACGCGCTCGGGATCTTCAAGTGGCGGCTCTTCGTCAATGCGGCCGGTGCGGGACTCACCCGGATCGACGCGACGCTCTGCTATGCCGCTGGTCTCTTCGCCAACCTCTGCCTGCCCAGCATCGTCGGCGGTGACGTGTTGCGGATCGCCCTCGCGGGGCGACTGACCAAGCGGCCCGAGGCCGCGTTGTGGGGCGGCATCATGGATCGCCTCACCGACATGCTGGCGTTGGCGCTGCTGGTGACCGGTGGGGCGTTGATGGCCCGCACGCAGCTCGACGGCTGGACCGGCGAGGTGCTCGGCATCACGCTCATGGTCGGGGTCGGGCTGGTGGTGCTCGCCCTGCCGCTCACCCTGCGGCGGCCGCTCGCGCGCTGGCCGCGCCGATTGCGGCGCCCGGTCGGTCGCGGGCTGGTCGGGCTTCGCCAGCTCCGGCGGCGGCCAGGGACCGCGCTCCTCGGGCTCTCCCTCTCGCTGCTGATCCAGGGCAGCTTCGTGCTCCTCAACGCCTGGCTCGGGCGGAATGTCGGGATCCACGTCGGCCTGGCCGTCTGGTTCCTCGTCTGGCCGCTGGCGAAGATCGCGTCGCTCATGCCGATCTCGCTGGGTGGTCTCGCCGTGCGCGAGGCCAGTCTGGCCGCCCTGCTGGTGCCCTTCGGGGTACCGGTCGCGTACAGTGTCGTCTGCTCACTGCTGTGGCAATCCGTCCTGATCGTCGGGGGTCTCTTCGGCGGGCTGGTATGGCTTGTGCTCCATCGTTCGCGTCGCATCAGCTTCGGCGTGAGCCATGGGAACATCAGCGTGACGGAGACGAAGGGGGAGTAGTGAGCGCAGGGGCACATCGGGTGGTCATTCTCGGGGCCGGGCCGGCAGGGGTCGGCGCGGCCTATCGTCTGCGGCAGGATGCCCGAGCCGAGGTGACGGTGCTCGAGCAGCACGACGTGCCAGGTGGAAACGCCGGCAGCTTCGAGTTTGGCGGCATGCGCGTCGACTTCGGCAGCCACCGCTTGCACCCGGCCTGCGATCCCGAGATTCTGGCCGACATTCGCGGCTTTTTGGGCGATGACCTCCGTGACCGTCCGCGCCATGGTCGGATCGGCCTGCGCGGCCGGTGGATCCATTTCCCGTTGAAGCCGATCGACCTGCTGGTCCGCCTCGACCCGGGCTTCGCGCTCGGGACGCTGCGCGACATGATCAGCAAGCCGTTCCGCGCGGCGCCCGCGGGCGACAGCTTCGGCGACGTGCTGATGGCCAATCTCGGTCCGACCATCTGCGAGTCGTTCTACTTCCCCTATGCGCGCAAGATCTGGGGTCGCGAGCCGACGGCGCTCTCCGGGATCCAGGCGCGTCGGCGAGTCTCCGCGGGTTCGTTCCTGAAGCTCGCGCGCAAGGTGCTCTCCGCCGTGCCGGGGCTCAAGCCACCGGGGGCGGGGCGTTTCTTCTATCCCGCGAAGGGCTTCGGACAGATCACCGAGGCGTATGCCTCCGCCGCGACGACGCTCGGGGCGGATCTGCGATACGGCCGCCGGGTGACTCGACTGGTCCCCCCTGCCACGGACACGGATCCGTGGGTGATCGAGATGACCTCCGATCAGGGCGCGGAGCGCATCGAGGCAGATCAGTTGTGGTCGACGATTCCGGTTGCGCTGCTGGCGCGCCTGATCGGCACCGGTGTGCCCGAGACGGTCCACGAGGCCGCCGCGAAGCTCGAATCCCGGGCGATGTTGCTCATCTACCTCTCGCTGCCGGTGCCGTCGTTCACTGAATACGACGCGCACTACTTTCCGGGCGCGAATATCCGGATCACGCGGCTGTCCGAGCCGAAGAACTATCCCGGCCTCGGACAACCCCCGGAGCGCACTGTGCTCTGCGCCGAGCTCCCGTGCGGTCCCGGCGATCCGTGGTGGACCATGGATGACGCCGCGCTGGGTGCCCTGGTCGCCGAGGACCTCGCGACGGCAGGTGTTCCGCTGCCCGTTGCGCCGACCGCCGTGCTCGTCCGCCGTCTCCCGCAGGCCTACCCGGTCTACACCACCGGCTACGAGCGGTGGTTCGGCATCCTCGATCAGTGGGTGGAGAGTCTCCCGCGGCTGTTGAGCTACGGTCGGCAGGGGCTGTTCGCGCACGACAACACTCACCACGCGCTGGCGATGGCGTACGCTGCCTCGGACTGTCTGGATCCGGATGGCTTCGATCAAGTCCGCTGGCGTGCGCATCGGGCGATCTTCGACACGCACGTCGTCGAGGATTGATGCCCGGCCGTGCACGCATGGCCCGTCGGGCACTCGTACGGGTGGCCAGTCCCGCCGCTGTCCTCTTCGGGATCGGCATGCTCGCCGCGTTCGGTCACAGCCCCGGAATCGCGTCGCAACGCATCATACCGTCGGAGGAGCGGACGGTCCTGGTCGGCGCAACGCTGATCGACGGCAATGGCGGCGCCCCGATGGCTGGTGCCCGAATCGTCATTCAGCACGGGCTGTTCGCCTGCGTCTCCGGCCCGGCGGGGTGCCCGAGCCGTCCCGGCGACCATGAACTCGATCTGGCCGGGCAGTGGATCACGCCGGGGCTGATCGACACCCATGTCCACCTCCCCTTCGCGGGCCCGCTCTCCGGGTTGATGCGAGCGCAACGGCTTCGTTTCGCGCTCGGCATCACGACGGTGCGCGACGCGGGCTCACGGTCCACCAACGAACTGCTCGCCGCTCGGACGCTGGCGGAGCATGCGACATCGCCGATCCCACGGATCGTCGTCGCTTCGCGCGTCGAGGAAGCCGACGCCACGCGCTTGCAGGTGCCGCTTGGGGCACCCGTGGTCGAGCGATTGGCGGCACTCGGTGTCGAGGCGATCAAGATCAAGCCGCCATTCGACCACGAGATCTGGCGCGAGGAGATACGTGCCGCACGCCGTGCCGGTATTCCCGCGTTCGGGCACACCTGGGCGGGGCAGACGGAGGACTTCACCCGCGACGCCATCGCGGAAGGGATCAGCGGCATCAGCCATATCATGGGATTGGTGCTCGCCGTGCAACCGGCCGGCGCGAAGTTGATCCCGCCGGGGTCGGAGGATGCCTTCTGGCAATGGGAGAAGGCGCTCTGGCTCACCATCGATTCCGCCCGGGTCGATACCCTGTTCCGCGAGATGATCGCCGCCAACGTCTGGCTCGAACCGACACTGGCGAGCGAGTATCACTTCGGGAGGCCGCTCCTGCCGCCCCGTCAGACGGAGTTTCTCGATGCGGCGCCGAGCCTGCGTGCGCTGCTGCTGGGCGGAGGCCCGACCGGGTTGCGTCCCGCGCCGGTCTTTCCGGAAGCGTGGCCGCGGCAGGCGGCGTTCGTGCGCGAATTCGTCCGGCGGGGCGGGATCGTGGTGGCCGGCTCGGATGGGCTCGCGCCGGGCATCGACCTCCACGAGGAGATCGCCCTGATTGGCGAGGCGACCGGCTCGCCGATGATCGGACTTCAGGCCGCGACCCGGAATGCCGCGATGGCCCTCAATCACCCTGAGGTCGGGACGATCGTGTTGGGGCAAGTCGGGGATGCGGTGATCTATCCGCGGGACCCGCTGGAGACGTCCGGCGGGACCCTCCTGCCCAACCGGGTAATCAAGGGAGGCGTGTTCTTCGACGGCGATTCGCTGCGCGCGGAATTTCGCGAAGAGTACGACGACCGAGTGCAACTGGCGTGGCGCTCCCGTGGGTGGCGCCTGGCGCAGTGGAGCGCAGGGATCATCGCGCTGCTCAGTGTGCTCTACCTGCCGCTTCGGGTCTTTCGCCAGCGCTGATCGCTGAGGCAATTGCAGGCGGTATCACTCACGCACGAGGGGCGCTGCGTCGGAGGAGAGCCTCGGTCCGGTGTCCGCGCCGGCCGGCGGCAGTTCCGGCGCATCGTAGGTCGGCACCGGCGTCCCGAGCACCAGTCCGGGAAGGATCGTGTTCAGCAGCGTGTAGACGATCAGTGCGCCGAAGAGCGTCGAGGGCAGTGCGAACTGGTCGCGCAGGATTCCCGCAAGCACGAGCGTGAAAACCAGTGTCGGCAGCATCGGCACCGCAACGCGGATGCTTCGCCGCGCGGTCTCGCCGAGGGCCGCGCGTCGGTGGAGCATGACGGCCCCCATCCGAATCGGCAGCACGACCACGGCCAGCCCCACGCCATACAGCAGCGCCTCGAGGGTGAAATCCTCGGCGCGCATCCGCGTCCCGGCCACGAAGAAGTAGAACGGGGCGAAGAAGGAGGCGAAGACCTCCACCGCGTGCAGCATCCGCTCGGAGGCCATTGCCGGCAACGCCTCGCGAAAGCGCCGCGCGGCGATGCCCACCACGAACGCGCCGACGAGGTAGTACACGCCGAGGGCGCGCGTCGCGTACGCCACCACGACCGCCATCATCAGCAGGAAGGCGAACTCCGACTTCGGGGCCCAGGGGGCGATCCGCACCGCAAAGAGGCGGAAGATCGGCGGCAGGATCGCGATGAGGCTACCGAGCGCGAGTGTCGCCAGGCCGAAGCGGGCCACGCTAGTGGACTGCAGCACGACGAAAAGCAGGACCAGCGCCAGGATCTCGGTCGCGATCGCCTTTCCCTTGACCCAGAACTGCTCGTCGGCATCGAGCCCGAAGGAGGGCAGCGAATCGAGGATGAAGCCGGTCGACGGAATCAGGATCGCGATGGCGAAGAGGATTCCGGGCCGTGGATCAAGCGAAAAGGCGTGCGTGGCGATGAACGCCACCAACGCGATGAGCCCGACCCGAATGGCGAGGTGCTGGCCGAGGATCACCGCGTGCCGACGCAGCGCGAGCAGGTCGACTTCGAGTCCGGCAAAGAGGAAGAGCGCAACGATGCCGAAGGACGCCAGCAGGTGCAATGTCTCGTTGTGGTCGAAGAGGTCGAAGCCGATTGCGGCCGCCGTGCCGAGCCCGAAACTGGTGACCGCGGTGGGGATCCGCCACCGCAACAGCACGCGTGGCACCACGAACAATCCGAACAACAGGACGACGTAGCCGAGCTCCGAGTCGAACAGGGTACGAAGGGCGTCCATGGCGATGTCCGGTCGGAGGATGATGCACGGCACCGGGATGGGTACCACGCGGGGGCAGCCAGCAGAATAGCAGGTGTTACCCGCCACCGGAGTCCTGCGATCCAGTTGCCCCAGCCCGGCCGCTCGCCTACCATTTTTGACGCAGTCCACCCCCACCCCTGGAAGTCGCCATGCGTCGTGCCGCTCTCTCCATTGCCAGCGCCCTGCTCCTCGCCGCGCCGTCGCTGTCGGCGCAGCAGCCCACCTTCCCAACCAACGATGCGGTGCTCAAGCGCATCTGGGCCGTCGGCATGGACAGCTCGAAGCTCGAGCCGCTCGCCGTGGCCCTCTTCGACTCCATCGGCCCGCGCCTCACCGGCAGCCCAGGCATCAAGGCCGCCAGCAACTGGGCCATCGCCCAGTACAAGTCGTGGGGGATCGACGCCAAACAGGATGTCTACGGCACCTGGCGCGGCTGGCGGCGTGGCGTGTCGCACATCGACCTGGTCGCACCGCGCGTGCGCTCGCTCGAAGGGACGATGCTGGCATGGAGCCCCGGGACCGGGGTCAAGCCGGTGCGCGCCGAGGTGATCACGCTGCCGAAGTTTGCCGACAGCACCGAGTTCGTGAAGTGGCTGCCGCAGGCACGCGGGAAGATCGTGATGCTCTCGCCGGCGTGGCCGACCTGCCGCCCGTCGGAGGACTGGCTCCGCTTCGGGACGGTGGCGTCGAAGGCGCGGCTCGACACGATGGTGACGGCAATGCAGCGGGAGTGGGCGGTGGACCCCGACAGCAGCAAGCTCTACCGCGGCACCGGCAAGTCGATGGGCCTCGGCACCGGCACCCTCGGCATGCGGCTGGAGCAGGCCGGCGTCGTCGGGATGGTGACGTCGCGCAACAAGCTGAGCGGCTTCGGGTTGCCGCCGGCCGGCCCCGGTCGTGGCGGCGCCGGGGGTCGTGGCGGCGCGGGCGGCGGTGGCGGTGCGCCCGCTGGCGCGGATGGCAGCATGCGAGGTGGCGGTGCAGCGGCCTCCTTGAGCGCGGGGATTCCGGCCGCGCTCGGCAGCGGCGGCTGGGGTTCGATCGAAATCTTCGAGACCTACAACAAGATCGCGCCGGCCGTGACCCTCTCGTGCGAGGACTATGCACTGGTCTGGCGGCTCGCCGAGAGCGGGATGAAGCCGAGGATGCGGATCGAGGCTGACGCGACGCTGCTCGGTGAAGTGCCGGCCTTCAACACCATCGCGACGATCCGCGGGACCGAGAAGCCGGATGAGTATGTCATCCTCTCGGCACACTTCGATTCGTGGGATGGCTCGTCCGGCGCGACCGACAACGGCACCGGCACGCTGATGTCGATGGAAGCGATGCGGATCCTGAAGAAGGTGTATCCGAATCCGAAGCGGACGATCATCGTCGGCCACTGGGCCAGCGAGGAGCAGGGACTCAACGGCTCGCGCGCCTTCGCGAAGGACCATCCCGAGGTGATGAAGGGGCTGCAGGCGCTCTTCAACCAGGACAACGGCACCGGGCGCGTCACCGGGCTGTCGGCGGCCGGCGTGACCAACATCGGGCCGCACCTGAAGGAGTGGTACAGCAAGCTGCCGTCGTTCTTCACCGACAGCATGAGCCAGAACGCCGTCTCGTGGAGTTTCCGCGACGTGCCGACCGGGAACCCGGGCGGGACCGACGGTGCGGTGTTCGCCTGTTACGGCACGCCGTCGATCGGGATGAACGCGGTGGGGTGGAACTACGGCGCCTACACCTGGCACACCAACCGCGACACCTACGACAAGGTTGTCTTCGACGATCTCAAGCACAACGCGACGCTGGCGGCGATGATGGCGTATCTGGCGTCGGAAGACCCGACCTTCATTGATCGCACCAAGTCGCCGGGGACGTGGCCGGCCGACTGGCCCGCCAACTGCGGCGACGCGCCGCGGAAGACGAAGCCGCGGTACTAGGCTCGGCAGGGTCGTACGCAGGACCAACATGCATGCTGCCGGCATCCCGCGGATCGGGAAGCCGGCAGCATGCATGTTCTGGGGTCGCTAGCTGGCGCTCCGCACCACTCGCACCGTCACCGACAGCTGCCCCACATGGCGCATCGCATGTTCGGCGCCGTGGACCAGGCAGCCAATCACCGTTGAGGGGAGTTGTGCCCGGCCCACGCCGCGGAAGTCGCCGAGGGTGGCGGCCGGCGTGCTGCGCAGCTGGGCCATCGCCGCGTCCACCTGATCCGAGAGCGTTCTCAGGACCGCGGGCACGTCGCCGAGCGAGAGGGGACTGCCTTCGGCGCGCAGGGCGGTGAACTGTGCCTCGGTGAGTCCCTCACCGCGCGCATAGGTGAAGAGGCGGTCGATCACGCCGCTGATGTGTCGGACGTGAAAGGCGGCCGATGCGATGCCCGCTGGCCGCGCATTCCATTCGGCTTCCGTGAGCGAGGGAATCAGCTCCTCGACGCTCTCACGCACCTGCAGCAGGATGTGCGCGACCGGTTGGAGCACATCCGGGACGCCTGCGATCGGACCGCGTTGCCACCATTCCGTGTCGGCCATGGGACCTCAGTGATTGCTGTGCGTGGACAGGGCGACTGGCGCGAGATGCTGCACCGCGCGGAGCAGGGTGCGCGTCCCGCCGAAGAACCCTCCCCAGCCGAAGTAACTGCCGTCGGCGAAGAAGGCGGTCTTGCTGTCGCCGTATTCGATCTTGACCCAGTTGTTCACGAAGTCGCGCCCCTGCTTGCCGAAGGTGATCCGGTGAACCGCGGTCACCATCACCGTCCCCTTCTTCCCGACGAACTCCAGCGAGTCGTCGTGGAGCGTCAGCGAGCCTCGGTCATGCATCGCCAGGACGTTCAGGTCGCGCCAGCGGTTCTCTGAGTGAAGAAACCAGACATTGGGAAAGCTGCGAGTCGGCATGGGGTGTCGTCCGGAATGGGGGACAGGGATGACCCCGGAAGGTACATCACCGTCGCCCTCAGGCGGGTCTTCACCGTATACTGGGGGATCCCCCAGTTCGCTGATCGCCTGCCCCCGGACCCGAGGTCTGCGCATGGATGGTACGTCCGACGTCGTTCGGTCGCCTGTCGCCCCACCCGCATTCGCCTTGGCCGGGCTGTGCAGTCTGCTGGCGTGTGCTCCGTCATCGGCCCCGTCGCCTGCGGTGGCGCCGCCACCCAACGTCCTCTTCATTGCCATCGATGACCTCCGTCCAACTCTCGGCGCCTACGGCGACCCAGTCGTCAAGACGCCGAACATCGATCGGCTGGCGCGGTCGGGGGCCGTCTTCCTCGAGGCGCACGCGCAGGAAGCGGTCTGCAATCCCTCGCGCGCCAGCCTCCTGACCGGGCTGCGCCCCGATTCGCTCCGGGTCTGGGACCTGGAGACCGACTTCCGACGCACCACGCCCGACGTCGTCACCCTGCCGCAGTACTTCATCCGCAACGGCTACACCGCGGTCAGCGTCGGGAAGATCTATCACAACCTGATCCCCGACTCGCTCTCCTGGAGTGAGCCGGAGCACAAAGTGGCGGGCTTTCCCTACGATCCCGATGCGGTCTACCATGGGCACGACAACGTGTCCATCCAGGAGATCCGGAAGGCGGCGCTGATCCGTGCCGGCCGCGAGGCAACCGCCATCGACCAGTTCGGACAATGGTACCTGAAGGCGAATGCCACCGAGGCGGAGGACCTCCCTGACAGCGTCTATTACGACGGCGCGCAGACCGACTATGCCGTGCGCCGGTTGGCGGCACTCCGCGACGCCGGCCGACCGTTCTTCTTCGCCGTGGGCTACTACCGACCGCACCTCCCCTTCAACGCACCGAAGCGCTACTGGGATCTGTATGATCGGAAGGCATTGCCGCTGGCGCCGAACCGGACGGTGCCGGCGGGCGCGCCCGGCATGGCCGTCAACACCAATCGGGAGCTGCGTGGCTACGCCGACTTCGCCAACGCGCAGGACGCCGCGGAGGGCACGCTCGATTCGGCGGACGTGCGCCGCCTGACGCACGGTTACTACGCCTCGATCAGCTACGTCGACGCGCAGGTCGGTCGGTTGCTGGACCAACTCGACGCGCTTGGCCTCACCAAGAACACCATCGTGGTGCTCTGGGGCGACAACGGCTTCAAGCTCGGCGAGCACAACGGCTGGGCCAAGATGACCAACTACACCATCGACACGCATGTCCCGTTGATCATCCGGGCACCCGGTCAGGTCCGGCCCGGGCTCCGACTGTCGCAGCCGGTCGAGTTGGTCGACATCTACCCGACGCTGGTCGCGCTCGCGGGGCTGCCCGTGCCGTCGCAGCTGCAGGGCGCCAGCGCCATGCCCTTGCTGGCCAATCCCCAGCGGCCCTGGAAGAGCGCCGTGTTCAGCCAGTACCTGCGCAACGGGATCTGGGTGGCGAAGGACAGCATCCCGTACATGGGGTACTCGATGCTCACCGCCGACTGGCACTACGTCGCGTGGATGAACTGGACGACACGGCAGTACGTCGCCTGGGAACTGTATGATCGCCGCGCCGACCCGATGGAGAATGTGAACCTGGCCGGCCGGCCGGAGCACACCGCGTTGCTCGCCCGGCTGGAAGCGGAGCGAGTGACGGGCTGGCGCGCGGCGCGGCCCGCAGAGTGAGCACTCCACACCATCGAGGGTGAGCATGCCCCACCGTCGCGTCTCGTTGATCGCACTCGGCCTGGTCGTCGCGGTGGCTCCCGCCGCCGCGCAGACCGCGGTCCGGGCACCACTCACGATCGAGCGCATCTTCACGAAGCGGGAATTCGCGGCCGCACCGGCCGGCTGGTCGCCCTGGCTCGATGACGTCCGTGGGGCCACTCGGCTCGTGGCGTCCGGGCAGGCGGGAGGTGGGGTGGATTTGGTCGCCATCACCGCGGCAGGGGTCCGCTCGGTCATCCTCCCCGCGACCGCACTCGTGCCCCGCGGGGAGACGCGGCAGCTTCGGATGACATCCTATGGCTTTTCGGAAGACCATTCGCGCCTACTGATCAATGCGGCTGCCGCCGCTGGAGTGCCGGCCGAGGGGACCTGGTGGGTCATCGATCTCGCCACGCGGCAACTCACGCAGGTGGGCGCGTCGGGGCTGCCAGGCCGCGTCGTGGCGCCACAGCTCTCGCCGGACGGGAGCCACGTGGCGTATGCCTCGGAACACAACCTCTATGTCGAGGCGGTGGCGACATCGACCAGGCGTCAGTTGACTCAGGATGGCGCGCCGACCCGAATCAACGGCGACTCACCGCGACCCTTTGCCGTGGTCAACAACACCAAGGGCTTCCGCTGGAGCCCCGACGGCACGCAGCTCGCCTACGTCCAGTTCGACATGGCCGGCGTGCAGAGCGTCCTGATGATCAACAACGTGGACTACCTCTACCCGAAGGTCGATTCCTTTCAGCACGTGAAGCCGGGGGCAACCCTGCCGGCGAGTCGAGTCGGTGTCGTGTCGATTGCAGGCGGGGCAACGTCATGGATCGGGCTGCCGGGCGACCCGCGGATGAACTACCTGACCACGGTCGAGTGGGCAGCGAGTTCGTCGGAACTCACGGTGCAGCAGTTTGATCGGCATCAGAACCGGATGACCGTCTTTCTGGCGGCCGTGCCGGCGGGCCGCACCACAACGATCGTGAATGAGACAGACCCGACCTTTCTCGATCCGTTCAGCATCGAGTGGATCGACAGCGGTCGCCACTTCCTCTGGATCACGGAACGCGACGGCTGGCGTCATGTGTATCGGCACGAGCGCGACGGCAGCCATCCGGTGCTGGTGACCCGAGGGGATTTCGACATCGCCTCGATCGAGCGGATCGACGAGGCGGGGGGCTGGCTCTACTATATGGCGTCGCCGGACAACGCGATCTACCGAGCGCTGTACCGCACGCGGCTTGACGGCAGCGGCCTCCCGGAGCGCATCACCCCAGCCGGGCCGCCAGGGACGCACAGCTACAGCATTTCGCCGTCCGGGCAGTGGGCCTTTCACACCTATTCCCGCTTCGACACGCCGCCCCGCTCCGAGGTCGTCGCGCTCCCCACGCACCGCGTCGTGCGCACCGTGCAGGACAACGGGGTGCTGCGCGCCAAGCTCGACGGCGTGGCCCGGGCACCCTACGAGTTTCTCAAGGTCGACATCGGCAACGGCGTGCGCCTCGACGCGTGGTGCGTCAAGCCGCCGGACTTCGACCCGTCGAAGAAGTACCCGGTGATCTTCCACGAATACAGCATGCCAGGCGGCCAGTTCGTCACCGACAGCTGGAAGGGCGACAACTATCTCTTTTACCTCATGCTGGCCCAGCGCGGCTTCGTGGTCATGGCGGTCGACTCACGCGGCACGCCATCATTGTACGGCCGGGCGTGGCGCAAGATCATCTACCAGAACCACGGCATCCTCCCCGCCGATGACATCGCGGCAGCGGCCAAGGTACTCCTGGCCGAGCGGCCGTATCTGGATGCGAAGCATGTCGGCGTCTACGGCTGGAGCGGCGGCGGGTTGATCAGCATGCTCCTGCTGCTCCGCCATGGCGACGTCTTCCAGGCTGCGGTTCCCGGCGCCTTCATCAGCGATCATCGCTACTACGAGGCCGGCTTCACCGAGCGCTACCTCGGCCTGCCAGAGGAGTCGCCCGCGGCCTATGACAAGGCGGCCGCGCTGCGATACGCCAAGAACCTCACCGGCGACCTGCTCATGCTGCACGGGACGGCCGACGACAACGTGCACTACCAGAACATGGAGCTGATGGTGGATGCGCTCATCGCCACGGGGAAGCACTTTGCCGTGGTGCCTTATCCCAATCGCTCGCATGGGATGGCCGAGGGGATCAACACCAAGGCACACCAGCACGACACGATCCTCTGGTTCTTCACGGAGCATCTCCATCCTCGGATGGAGTGACCGCCACGGCGTCGCGCGTGCCTCGGTGCAGTAGGGTATGATGCGGATCCCTGCACAACGAGGCACCATGTCATTCTCGCTCTATTTCGTCGGCGCGCTGATCGTGATCGGTGGCGTGGCCTGGGGCATGATCAAGGCCGGATTGCCTACGACGTGGGTGATCATTGCGGCGGTCGTCATGGTGGGCGTCGGCATCCTGAGCGGCGTGAGCCACACCCGCTCGCGCGACCTCCCGAAGGATCCGTCCTGAGCGGCTGAGCGCGTTTCATCGCCGCACCGCGGCGAGCAACGCAGCGAACAGCGTCGGTTCCGCGCGCAGCCGCTCGTCAGCAATCCATTCCGGCTTCACCGTGGCCCCCGCGGCGACCAGCGCTGTCAGGATGCGGATGTAGGGCGCCGCGCTCGGCCGATCCTCCTTGAGCCAGGCGTGCAGCGCCCAGACCAGCGGTGGCGTTCCGAACTGGGCATCGGGGAGGTCGAGCGGCGCGCCGTGCTGGATCAGCAGTTCCACCAGCTTCGCGTCGCCTTGATAGGCGGCGACATGCAGCGCCGTCTGCCCCCCCTCGGGCCGTCGCAGGGCCGGATCGACCCCGAGCTTCAGCAGCAGCCGGATGGCGTCCCGCTGGCCATACCATGCCGCCATCGCCATCATCTCGCCACGATCGGCGGCGGAGACGCTCTTCGGCGGTTCGAACGCCTGGCGCAACAGGTCGAGGCGACCGAGGCCGGCCGCGTCGGTCGCGGTGACGCGCGCGCCGCGCCCGGCGAGGTGCGCCGCAGCCTCAGGGCAACCATTCATCAGGCAGTAGCGCACGATGCCCGCGTCCAGCCGTGCGCCGCGCGCCAGGAGGAGGTCAGCAAGAGCGTTCTGGACCCCGGCCGCGCGCGGATGCGAGCTCGTCACCACGAGGGCAAGCGTCGTGGCGCCGCCGCCGTAGACGTCGGCCTCGGCATCGATCGCGGCGCCGGCATCAAGCAGCCGCTCCGTGATCGCCACGATGTTGGCGGGCGTGCGCTGGCGGTAGCTCTCGACGCCGTTCGCGGAGGCGTAGTGGAGCAGTGTGCTCCTGTGCTCGCGGCTGGAACGCGCACCGACGAGCGCCGGCTCCGCCCGCAGCAGCAGTTCGAGCGTGGCAAGGTCGCCGGCCACGATCGCATCGGCCGCGCGCTCGAAGGTGGCGACCGCCGAGTCCTGCTGCGCGGCGGCCTCCACATACTGCACCAGCTTCGGCCAGCTGTCGAAGCCGTGCGCGCGGGCGATCACGAACTGCGCCTGCGCAATGGTGGCGTCGTTCGGGCGGAGCCGCTCGCGGACGAAGTGTATCAGCTGTTGCCCGGGGCGTTCGACGTCGGCAGGGCTCAGCCGGCTGCCGTCGGGCTGGAGTCGCACCAGATCGGCGATCCACCGGGTGACCCAGCGCTGCATGGCGGGGTCGCCCTGGCGACACGCCGCGACAAGTTCCTTGGCGCGCGTGCGGTACTGCTCGAGGTCGGGGCGTGGCGGGAGGGGAAGCGCGTCCTGCGGATTGGGATACATACGAATCTCCTTTCGGGGCGCCTGGAGTCCGCACTGATCAGGCTGAAAGAAGGTTCGTCGATTTTTTGGCGACTGCGGTGGGTGGGCACGGCCCTTTACGCGGACTGAATGCGCCCCAGGCGCACTTCAGTGTAGCGCCGAAATTTCCCTGGCACAATGTCATGGGCCATGGTAGGCCGTCAGGATGCGGTCTCGCGAACTTGCAGCACGTTGCCCTCCGGATCGTGGCCGTCGCACGCCCGGAACCCGCGCGCCTCCCACTCGTGCTCGGCCGAACGAATCGCTCCACCCAGCGCCCCGGCCACGTCGCGGGCGTGCAGGATGCTCACGACCGGCAGGCAGAGCTTCCAATGCGAGTCCTCGCGCACCACGATGGTCGTCCGTGCGGCGTGGTCGCGATCCGCCTGCGGCGGGAGCGCGTGGATCACCACTTCGAGTCCGTCGATCGCCAGCACGGCATGGCTCGACTCCTGGTGCAGGACGGTCATCTGCGCGAGTTCGGCGTAGAAAGTCGTCATACGCGGAACATCATCGACGAACAGCACGACACTCGGGTTCGGGGGTGTCATGATGCTACACCCCGAACTGCCGCAGGTGATGGTCGGTGTGCAGCCAGGCCCACCGCATCCAGTTCGCCCGGCTCATCGACCCGAGCACTGGATGCGCCTCGACCAGCGCTTCGGGCGTCGCGCTCGCGAGGGCCCGAAGGAGCGAGACGGCTCGCTCGAGGTCGGTGGTGAAATTGATGGGGTCGACGGCGGCCCCCGCGGGGTCGGCGCCGGCCGTGATGCCGCGCGGCATCTGCCGGAGCACGTGGAGCAGCAGGAACTTGCGGAGCGGTGACGGCTTGCCGCGTGGCCTGGATGCGAACGGGCGCAGCTTGAGGACGGCCTCGGAGGCGTCCCCGAGGTGCCGCGCCATCTGCTGCCCGTTCATCGTGCCCCACGCCGCCGCATGGGCGGGCGTCAGGCGTTCGAGGCGCGCGACCAGCTCGTCGCGCACGGCGTCATCAGCGAGATTCTTCATCAGGGACCCGGGTCAGAAGGAGAAGAGGGTGCGGGAGCTCACCAGAAACCGTCGTCGTCCCGCGCCTTCACGGCGCGGACGCGCGCCTTGGCAATCTTGCGAATGAGTGCCTCGGGGAGCGGCGCCGAGTATGGCAGCTGGAGCATCCTCTTGGTGGTCTGGTGTTTCGCCAGCTCCTTCCGGAACGGCTCCAGTCCCGCCTCCATCGGCGTGAAGTTGCAGTGCGCCTTGTGCGCCGAGAAGGCAAAGAGAAAGCGCGGCTCGACGAAGAACGGCGTGCCCCACTTGATCGCCTCCTCGGCGTCAGGCGCGATCTCCTTCAGGATCGCGTAGAGCCGCCGCAGGTGCGACCGTCCCGCCGGGGGCGCCACCGCGATGTACTCGGCGATCGTGGTGGCGCGTGCGCGTCCCATTGTGCCCTCAGCCCTTCGCCGAGGCGACGTTGAATGCCACCGCGGCGCGAATGAGCGCGGTGAACGCCTTGGCATCGACCGCCTCGCCTTCGTGAATGTCGATCGCGCGGCGGACGTTGCCGTCGAGGCTTGAGTTGAAGAGGCCGCCTGGGTCCTTGAGCGACGCTCCCTTCGCGAAGGTCAGCTTGACGGCCTTCTTGTAGCTCTCGCCGGTGCAGATCAGGCCGGTATGCGACCACACCGGCCCGCCCCACTTCCATTCCTCGACGATGCCCGGATCGGCGGCAAGGATCATCGCGCGAACCGTCGCGAGGGTCTCGCCCCGCCAGTCACCGAGTTCGGCAATCCGTCCGTCGATCAGCGCGGCGGCGGAGTCGGTGGGCGTGGCTGCACTCTTCTTCATTGGTGATTCTCCCTGAGATGTGCGACGCATCACACCCGGTACGCCGTGCTACCGGAGTCCGCCCCGCTCCTCGACCAGTCGCATCGACTCACGACTCACGAAGATCCGCGCGTGATACTGCTCGCCCCAGCCGAGTGGCGTGACGCCACGGTATTCGTGGATCGGCCCACCGCCGTGCCCCTCCTCGAGCTGCGCGCGGATCGACGCACGGACGTTCGGGTCGGCACCACGATCGAGCAGCAGCCGGGTGAATCGCGCCTCGTCGGGCTGCCCGCTGCCGTAGTTGACCCAGAAGTTGCGCTGGGAGACCACGGTTGAAAAGAGGGAGGTGTAGCCGCCAAAGCCGTCGGCATCGATGGCCGCAGGGACATTCGGGTCCATGCCGCGGTCGAGCAGCCACTCGCCGATTTCCACGTCGTCGAAGTACGCCGCAATGTGCAGGAGCGTGGCGCCCTCGAGCGGTGTTCCCTGGGCGGTGTACGGGCCTGCTGCGCAGGCCGGTGCCATCGGGAAGATCGCCGCCTTCGGGAAGGTGCGCGTGAGCAGTTGCGGGTCGCGGAGCAGATGGGCCTCGAGCAGGTCGAGCCGCCCCCGATGGAAGGCCATGATCGGCGTGTCGGGCGGCTCGAAGCCGTGCTCGACGTACAGCTCCAGGATGCGGTGCTTCGCCGCCGAGTTCCGGCTGTCGGTGCCGAGCAGATGCTCCATGACGGTGGGCTCGACACCGTCGGGGCCATCGACGCGGACGCCGAGCGAGAAGAGCACCGCCGTGCCGGCGACGTTCAGCGTGTAGGCCGGGCCGGCGAGTGAATCGTGACTGACGGCCGGTCGCCCCGCCAAGTCGTAGATCATTCGCACCGTGCCGGGATGGCCCTGCAGGGCGGCCCGACCGGCGGCCTTCTCCAGGTCGCGCGCACCACGGGCATGCAGCTGGCGGATCAGCTCGTCGCGACCGAGGTTGGCCGCGTAGCTCATCGGCGGCCCCCAGTTGCTGTCGGGGCGGAGCAGCACCGGCTCATGAAGCAGGGCCGGATTTGAGTCGACGAGCGAGAGCAGCTTGGCGCGGTCGTCGCGCCAGATCGCATCGACCAGCTCCACCGCGACGACCAGCCTTGGCCAGCTCGACGCGCGATAACTTTTCGCGAGGACGCGCTGCGCCTCGGCGAGTTTCGCCGCCGCGGGATCGGACGGTTCGGGGTGGAGTTCGCGCCACTCGGCGATCGCCGTCGCGTCGCCGGCGTGGATCGCCTTGAGGAATTCCTTGGCCTGGCGATGCAGCTGGTCGAGATCGGGACGGACGGGAAGATCACGGCCGGGCATGACGAACCTCCTTGATGTGCCCGTGGTCCGCTGGCGCCGGGCGAAGGAGGGTCATGGGTACGTCCCGGGGACTGCTCGGCACGCTGCTCAGGTGGACTCGGTCCTGTCCGCGGACGGGAGGCGCCCTGCGCGCCCTCACAGAAATTACTGCTCGTGCTGTGCGGCCGACAGGGAGGGGGGCGTTCGTTTCATGTGTGCGACGTGGCTACCTATCTCGCCCCCCGGGCCGTAGGATTCCCCGTTGCCGCACGCATTCCTCCCCCGGGACCAGGTCGACATGCCCCTCCTGAGTACCTACGAGCTGACCAAACGGTACCCCGGTGGGGTGACGGCGCTCGACAATCTGACGCTCGACCTCGAGCCCGGTGTCATCGGGCTGGTCGGTGCCAACGGCGCCGGAAAGAGCACCTTCCTCAAGATCATGCTCGGCCTCCTCCCGCCCACCAGCGGGTCGCTGACCGTGCTCGGCATCGACGCCACCACCCGTGGTACCGAGCTGCGTCAGTACCTCGGCTACATCCCCGAGTTCGACTGCCTGCCGGCCGATCGCACCGCGACCGATCTGGTGACGCACCTCGCCCGGGTCTCCGGGCTGCCGGCCACGGCCGCGCGCGAGCGGGCCGCCGAGATGCTCCGGCACGTGGGTCTCTACGACGAACGTTATCGGCCGATTGGTGGCTACTCGACGGGGATGAAGCAGCGCGTCAAGCTGGCGCAGGCGCTGGTGCACGATCCGAAACTCTTGCTGCTCGACGAGCCCACCAATGGGCTCGATCCGGCCGGCCGCACCGACATGCTCGACCTGATCAAGCGCACCGGGCGCGAGTTCGGCATCAGCGTGATCGTGGCGACCCACCTGCTCGGCGAGGTCGAGGAGGTCTGCGACTTCCTGGTCGCGATCGACGGTGGCCGTCTGCTGCGCGCCGCGCCGCTCAAGGAGTTCGTGCAGGAGACCGAGTTGCTCGTGGTGGAGATCATTGGCGATGCCGATGCCTTCATGGCGATGCTGGTCGCCCGAGGGCTACCCGCCCGCATGGGGGCGGGCGGGGCGATCGCGATTCAGGTGGGGTCGGACTCGCCGTTCGACATCGTGCGCGATGTCGCCGCCGAGATGGGGGTCGGGCTGTTGCGCGTGGCCCGCCGGCGCGACCGCCTCGAGGATCTCTTTCACGTCGACGATGCGGTGATCGCCGGAGGGATGCATGGCTGAACCAGCCACTCCACGCACCGGCGTCATCTACGACATCGGCTACCAGCACTACGACGGTCCGCGCCTCGGCCGCGCCGGCGCCGTGCGGGCGCTCTATGTCGAGGGGATCCGGTCGATCTTCGGCATCGGCCGCGGCGGCAAGGCCAAGATTCCGCCGGTGGTGCTCATTGCGATGATGGTGATTCCCGCGCTGATCCAGAGCGCGGTCACCGGCCTCGCGGGCAACATGATCCAGCTCTTTGCCCACGCCACCTACTTCCGCACCACGGTCTGGCTCTTCGGCCTCTTCTGCGCCTTCCAGACACCGGAGTTGATCACCAGCGACTCGCAGAGCCGCGTCCTGGCGCTCTACTTCTCGCGCGCGGTCCGCCGGTCGGACTATGTGCTGGCCCGTGTCGCCGCCCTGGCCACGTCGCTCTTCGTCGTCGCCTTGCTGCCGCACATCGTGCTGCTCGCGGGCACCTGGATGTCGGCCGAAGATGTCGCCGCGGCAATGCGGACCTCGTTGCCGACCATCCCGCGGATCCTCGCCGGCGCCTTCGCGATCGCGATCCTGCTCTCCACGGTCTCGATCACCATCGCGGCGGTGCTCAAGCGGCGTCCCTTCGCCACCGCCGCCATCCTCGCCTTCTTCCTGCTCGCCAGCGGATTCGTCACCCCGCTCATCATGCAGCGGCCCGACAAGATGCGCTACCTCGCGCTGACGTCGCCGATGATCGTCGGCGATGGCGTGACGACGTGGATCTTCGACACCACCTCGGTCAAGCAGAAGGCCGACTCGATCGCGGCGCTCGACGCGGCGGACGCCAAGGCCCGGCCGCCGAAGAATGCAGCCGACAGCAATGCACAGCTCCGCCGCCGTTTTCGCCGCCGCAACCGCACGGTGCTGCAGGCCGCGAACCTGCCAGGGACGACCTACCTGGGCACGATGGTGGGCTTCATCGCGATTGCCGGCGTGGTGCTCACGCTGCGCTACCGGAGCATCGAGACGTGACCGTCGAACTCGCGCACGTCTCGAAGTGGTATGGCAACATCGTCGCGGTGAACGATGTCTCGTTCACCCTCACCCCCGGTGTCACCGGATTGCTCGGCCCGAATGGCGCCGGCAAGTCGACGATCCTCCACATGCTGGTCGGGTTGCTGCGCCCCTCGAGCGGTACCGTGACCGTCAACGGCGTGCCGTCGTGGCAGCATCCGGAGATTTACCGCACCCTCGGCTTCGTCCCCGAAAGCGAGTCGGTGTACAGCTTCCTGACCGGCTATGAGTTGGTGCGCCTCAACGCCCGGTTGCAGCAACTGCCCGATGCCGATGCCGCGGTCAAGCGCGCCATCGACCTCGTGGAGATGACCGCGGCGCAGGGCCGGCCGGTGGCGACCTATTCCAAGGGGATGCGGCAGCGCATCAAGATCGCCGCGATGCTGGTCCACTCCCCCACGGTGCTGCTGCTCGACGAGCCCTTCAACGGGATGGACCCGAAGCAGCGGCTGCAGATGATGGCGGTGCTGCGCCGGCTCGCCGACGCCGGCAGCACCATCCTCGTGTCGTCGCACATCCTGGAAGAAGTCGATCGCCTAGCGGATACCGTGCTGGTGATCATCGGCGGCCGGCTCGCCGCCTCCGGAACCAGCCGGGTCATTCGGCAGTTGATGACCGACCGGCCGCATACCTTCACCGTGCGGACGAGCGACGACCGATTGCTGGCATCGAGCCTCATTCGGCAGGATGTCACGGCAAGTGTCGAGGTGACGCCCGCCGGGCTGAGCATCCGGACGTCGGACTTGGGTGCCTTCACGAGAGCGTTGCCCAGACTGGCGCGTGAGTCGAACGTCTCGATTCTCGAGGTGCATCCGGCCGACGAATCGCTCGAGAGCGTCTTCTCCTACCTGGTGCAGGGGTAACCGATGCTCTTCAACCCTGTGCTGGCCGGGCTGACCGTGCGCCAGGCGCTCGCCAAGCGACGCTGGATGATCGTCCTCCTGCTGGCCGCCCTGCCGGTGGTGATGGCAACGCTGATTCATCTCTACGGTACGGTCGACGACGAACCGCTGCAGATCGTCGCCATTCCGATCATGACGCTGATCTACACCGTGGTCGTTCCGGTCATCGCGCTGATTCTCGCGAGTTCCTCCTTCGGCGCGGAGATCGAGGATGGCACCGTGATCTACCTGCTGGCGAAGCCGATCTCGCGCACGGAGATCGTTCTCACCAAGCTCGTCGTCACGGCCCTCATCTGCATGACGCTGGCCGCCGTGACGACCCTTGGCGCCGGGGTGAGTCTGGTGCGCGGGCTCGACCCCACCGGATTGGTGCTCGGCCTGACAGCCGGTGCCTCGCTCGGTGCCTTCCTCTACACCGTGATCTTCCTGGCCCTCGGCCTGATCACCAAACGCGGGATGCTGATCGGGCTGACGTATCTGGTGGTGTGGGAGGGAGCCCTCGGCTCCTTCTTCAAGGGAACCCGGGTGCTCAGCGTGCGGCAGTACATGCTCGCCGTCGCCGACGCGATCAGCACCGTCAACGCCGAGGTGTTCGTGGCGTTGCTGGCGCCGAAGACCGCCTACATCATGAGCGGAGTGGTTGCGGTGGCGGCGGTCACCCTCTGCATTCGGAAGTTGCGGACCTTCGAGGTCGGGCAAGCCGAGTAGCGGCGGCACGAGGGACGGACCGAGAACTGAATCGCCGGTGCCGGACGCGAGTCCGACACCGGCGATCTGTTCTGCGTGGCGCGATGCCTAGCGCGGGATGACGGGCAGCACGATGTGGCTCGGGTGGGCCGCGTCGTGGATCAGTCGCTGATGCGCCGAGACGAAGGTCGACTCCTTCTCGTTGTTGCCACCGGTGTTCAGGTTCCGGTTGTACTTCGGGAAGAGCGCCGAGGTGATGCTGACCCGGAGCCGGTGCCCGGGGGCGAACACCTTCGAAGTGAACCAGAGGTCGATCTCGTACTGCTCGACCTGCCCCTTCACCAGCGGGATCACCTTGTCCATCCCCTTCCGGAAGCGCGCCCGCACAAAGCCGTCCTGCACCCGCTCGGCGTGGCCGTCAGGAAAGACATCGAGCAGCATGACGGCCCAGTCGGTGTCCTTGGCGTCGCTGGCGGCCCAGATCGTCGCCGTCATCTCGCCGGTGACTTCGAGCGGCTTGGTGAGCGGCTTCGAGGTGAAGACCAGTGCGTCGCGCCGGGTGGCATTCAACTTGGTGTAGTCCTCGTTCAGCGACTCTTCGAGCTCGCGCGAATCGATCAGGTACGGCGTCGGGTCGCCGGGGTTGTAGGTGAAGGTGTCGGCCACCGCGCCGCGCGGCGGCAGGGTGTCGAGCACGCCGTCGCCCGCACTCGTCTGCGCCCGCCCGCCCGACGAGACATACCACTTCATCGCCCGCGCCCGCTTGAGCGGCCACTCCTGCTCCTGACGCCAGCTGTTGTCGCCCTGCACGAAGATGTCGACCGGCGGCATCTTCTCGACGCCGTTGTCCCGGCCGAGCAGGAAGTGGTCGAACCAGCGGATCTGCATGTCGCGGTATTCGTAACGCGCCTGCGGTCCGAAGTCGCCGGCGACGTAATCCACGCCCTTGTGAGCATGGACGCCCATGACCAGATGCCACGCCGGGTGATTCTTCACCTTGAGGAGCGCGTTGGTGTAGTCGAGCGGGCCACGCGCGTCGTCGTGCCAACCGGCCAGGGACATCGCCGGCACCTTCACCTTGTCGATGTAGGTGGTGACGGCGCGCGCGCGCCAGAACGCGTCGAGTGTCGGGTGCGCGATCCAGCGGTCCCAGATCGCGTTGGGGGCGCACCCCAGGCGCGCCGGCAGCGCGGAGAGCGGGAGGTGGGTGATCGCCTCGCCGATTTCGAGGTCCGCCCCGTTGGTGGCCATGTTCCGATCCCGCATCATGCAGGCCCAGCTGATGTTGATCGGGCCGAACGCCATCGCGGCGTACGGGACGATCCGCCAGGGGTCGCTGGTCGCCGCGGAGGGCGCGATCGCCGCGAGGTGCGGCGGGGCGCTCACCGCAGCGTACCAGGCCAGCCGGCCCTCGTCGGAGTGGCCAATCAAGCCGACCTTGCCGTTGGCGCCTGGGAGCTTCGCCGCCCACTCGACGGCGTCGTAGCCGTCCTCGATGTCATGGCTGTAGTCGCCGAACTCCTCGATCCTGCCCGTGGACTTGCCGCGCTCGCGCACCAGCTGGCCGACGAAGATGTAGCCACGCGCAGCCCACCACCGCCCCGGACCAGGGTTGGACGCGCGGTACGGCGAGCGCTGCATGACGACCCCGAACGGCCCGGGCCCGACCGGGCGGACGATGTACGTCTCCAGCATGGTGCCGTCACGGACCGGCATCAGCGTCGTGGTGTCGACCACGGTGGCATACTGCGAGTCCGACGCCGGCATCTTCCAGATCTGATGGGTCGGCTCGGGGGCGCCGGGGGTCGCCCGGCGAACCAACCGATACCGGCGATCCATCGGCCGGTCGTTGGTGTACTGCACCCCTTCGAGCGTGTCGCCGTGCCACGCGGCGCGGAGCACCGTGTTGGCGTCCTGTGCCAGCAGGAGGGAGTCGCCCTTGGTCGTCACCTTGGCCACCGTCAGCATCGGGGCACCGGTGCGCCGACGCAGGAAGCCGGCGTTGGCCGAGTCGGTGCCGGCGAAGTGCGCGTACGCCATCCGCCGCCATCCCTCGAAGCCGAACTTCGGCTTGGCGCTCAGGGCGATGTACACGTCCCATTCGCCGGCGAGGACCGGCACGCGGCGGCGCGCCGCGAGGGCGCCCGCGCCGAGCGCGACCAGCACGACCAGCATGACGGCCCAGCGGGCACCGCCCCTGCGCGAGGTTCGAATCGTCATCTTACGCTCCAATGTCCGGAACCGAGGAAGATCGCCGCTGGGCGGCAACCAGGATGGCAACGCCGACCAGGTTCATCACCAGCACCACCAGACCGATCTTGAGCGCAAAACTCCCCACGCTCTCCACCGGAATGATCGGAAAGACCGCGACCACGATATACAACAGCGTCATCAACAGGCCGGACAGCGAGGCAACCCGCAGCAGCGGCGAGGGCCGCGGCGTGACGTTCCGCAACCCGAACAACGGGATCGAGAACATCACCACGTATGCCAGCGCGTAGAAGATGCCGCCCGCGTTGAACAGCAGCTGGAACGCTTCCGCTTGCCCGACGCCGACCTGGCTCACCAGCGACAGGACGAACGAGCAGACCGCCACTAGCAGGATCGAGTTCACCGGCGTCCGGTAGCGCGGATGCAGCTTGCTGAACGCCGCCGGTAGCATCCGGTCCCAGCCGGCCACCATCGGGAGCCGCGTGACTGCGGTGAAGCTGACGCTGACCTGCGCCACGCGCATCGCCAGCGTCATCAGGATCGCGATCGTCACCAGTGGCCCCGCAATGCCGAACGGCTCGAAGCCCGCCCGCAGCACCTGCGGCATCGGCCCAATCAGGTCGATCTCATTGGTCGGGACATACGCGACGACCGTCGCCGTGCCGAGGATGAACATGACCGCGATGATCGGGGCGGCGATGTACACCGAGCGACGGATCGCGCTTGCCGGGGCGCGCGTCTCGCCGGCGAGGATCGCCATGTACTCGAAGCCGCCGAGGGCGCCGAATCCCATCTTCCCGAGGATGTTCAGGTTGAGGAGCGACATCTCGGGGAGCTCGGTCCGGAAGGGGTGGAACTCGCCGAGATGTCCGGTCGCCAGCCCGATGAACGGCAACGCGATCAGCACGCCGAAGATGATCAGCATGAAGACGCCGCCGATATTGTGCACCCACTTGCCTACGGCCAGGCCGATGGTTGCCGCCGTGGCCATCAAGGTGAGGATGATCGCCGACGAAAGCGCGACGAACCAGCTGCTCGACGTCATCCACGCCGCACTCGGACCGAGCGCATAGGAGAGGTAGGTCGCGCACTGGATGCCGATCTCCGACGTGAAGACGATCACGTACAGCCAGAGATTCCACGCCAGCAGAAATCCGATCTTCGGATTGAACCCCAGCTTGGCCCACTGATACAACCCACCTTCCAGCGGCATCAACTGGTTCAGGTAGATCACGACCGCTGCCATCGGCAGGTAGAAGAGCACCATGGCGGTCAGCCAGAGCACCACGTGCGACGGTCCGAGCTTCCCCGCCACGCCGATCCAGGTAAGGCCGATGATGAAGAGGATCTGGGTGAGCGCCAGGTCCCGGACGCCAAGCTCCTTCTTGAGCCCGGCGCTGTGCGCCTCGACCCGTGCCTCGTCTTGAGCCAGCGTCATGCCGTGCGCTCCTTGCCGAGCCGATCCCAGAGCCTGGTCCAGGCGGCCAGCCCCTCGTGCAGTCGATGGATGCGGAAGAACTCGTTCGGCGCGTGAAAGTCCTCGTCGCCGGTCGAGAAGGAGAAGAAGACGGTGCCGAGCCCCATGGTGCGCTGGAAGATCTCGGCCACCGGTACCGTGCCGCCCATGCGGACGATCAACGGTGGCGTGCCGTACGTGTCGCGCAACGCGGCCTCAGCCGACGTGAGCGCCGGGTGGTCGCGGGGAATCCGTGCGGCGCGTGCGCCGTGGTCTGCCACCTGCGCGCTGAGCGTGGTTCCCGCCGGGACGTGTGCCTCGAGGTGGCGCATCACCAGCGCCACCACGTCGTCCGGCGACTGATCCGGCACCAGGCGGCAGGTGATCTTGGCGTGCGCCTCCGACGGCACCACCGTCTTCTGCCCCGGCCCCTGATAGCCACCCCACATCCCGTTCACCTCGAGCGTGGGCCGCGTCCACTGCCGCTCGATCGTGGTGTAGCCCGGCTCCCCGACCGCCGCGGGCGCGCCAACCTGCGCCAGGTACGTCGCCTCATCGAACGGCAGCGCGGCAATCTCGGCACGCTCCGCCGCGCTCAGCTCGACCACCTGGTCATAGAACCCGGCCACCGCCACGCGTCCCTCGGCGTCGTGCAGCGAGGCAATCAGCTGCGCCATCGCATGCAACGGATTGGCGACGCTGCCACCATGGCGCCCGGAGTGCAGGTCCTTCGACGCGCCGCGGAGCGTCAGTTCGAGCCCGCAGAGGCCACGGTTGGCAATCGTGATCGACGGTTCGTCGATCCGCCACATCGCGCCGTCGGCGGAGATGACCACGTCGGCGGCGAGCAGGGCGCGGTTCGCCTCGACAAACTCCTCGAGGTGGCTGCTGCCGACCTCTTCCTCACCCTCGAGCATGAACTTCACGTTGAGCGGCAACCGCCCATCCACGGCGAAGAACGCCTCGGCGACCTTGATCGGGATGAACATCGGTCCCTTGTCGTCGGAGATGCCGCGGGCGTAGAGGCGGCCGTCGCGCACCGTCGGCTGGAAGGGTGGCGTGGTCCAGAGCTCAATCGGGTCGACCGGCTGCACATCGTAGTGTCCGTAGACCAGCACGGTCGGCGCACCCTGGGCGCCGAGCCACTCGCCGTAGACGATGCTGTTGCCGGCCGTGGGCATGATCTGCACCGTGAACGGCCCGGCGGCCTGCAACTTGGCGGCGACCCACTCGGCCGCGGCGTGCATGTCGGCGGCATGCGCTGGGTCGGTGCTGACGCTGGGGATGCTGGCAAACTCCACCAGTTCAGCCAGGATCCGGTCGTGCGCCGCGTCGAGGTGCTCGAGCACCGGCATGATGTCTGTCATCGGCCACCATCAATGGAAAGAACCTGTCCCGTCACCCAGCGCGCCGATTCCGAGGCGAAGAAGAGCACCCCCGCGGCGATGTCCTCGACGGTACCGAGTCGCTTCAAGGCGATGCTCTCGACGAGCGCCCGCTGCTTCTCCGGTCCGTACGACTCCCACTGCCGTTCGGTCGTCGGGTTGGAACGGACGAAGCCGGGAGCGACGTTGTTCACGGTGATGCCCCACGGCCCCAACTCATGCGCCAACTGCCGGGTGAGCCCGATCTGCGCCGCCTTCGCCGAGGCGTAGGCCTGGATGCCGGTGAGCGAGATGCCGAGGCCGGCGCCGCTGGAGATGTTGATGATGCGGCCGGACTTCGCCGTTTTCATCCCGGGCGCCACCGCCTGTGCGAAGTGGAAGGCGCCGGTGACGTTCACGTCGAAGATCGCCTGCCACTGTTCGGGGAGAACCTGTTCCAGTGGTTGTCCGACCTGCCCGAGCACGCCGCCGGCGTTGTTCACCAGAACGTGCACGGATCCCGTCGCCTGCGCGGCCTCGGTCGCCAGTCGCTCGACTGCGGGCTTGTCGCGCACGTCGACGACCCGCGCGGTGCAGTCACCACCGGCTGCCCGGCAGAGCCGCTCGGTCTCCATCACTTCGTCCTCGAGCACGTCGCACGCCCAGACGCTGGCGCCGCGCGTGGCGAAGGCGAGCGCAATCGCCCGGCCGAAGCCGTGTGCCGCACCGGTGACGATGGCGGTCCGGCCGCTGAAGTCCTGATTCACGTCGTGAGTGCCTCGAGGTTCTCGCGCGCTTGCGGGCGGGTGCCGCGCTCGATCTCCTGGATCATCGTGACCACCCGCGTCGTCAGCGGCGTGGGCACGCCGGCCGCGGCACCGAGTCGCACCACGATGCCGAGCTGGGCATCGACCTCGGTGGGGCGCTTGCGGATGGCGAGGTCGCGCCAGATGCCGCTGTGCGTCTTGGCCGAGCGGCGGTTGTGGGCGACCAGCGCATCGAGTGATTGCGTCGCGGCATCCGCCGGGGCGTCGGGACGGTAGGCCGCCGGGTCGAAGCCGTCGAACGCCATCGGCTGCACCTGGTGCGCGTCGGCCACGGCAAGCATCTCGCGGGCGATGGCAACGTACACGCCGCGATACTCGGGCATCGCCAGCGCATCGGCGATCGAGTCGTTGGTGAGGGCGGTGACGAACAGCATGGCGCCGTACGCCTCCTTCCCCCAGAGATAGCCCATGATGTTGTCGGTGGCGAAGGCGCGTTCGTCGAAGTCGCGCCAGCCGTCGCGGATGGCCAGCACGCGCGGCGAGATCCGCGCGAGGGCGGGGCCGAATGCCTCACCGACCGTCACGGTCCCCCGGCCGCCGTAGAAGAGCACGCCCGGTTCCAGATAGTCCGCGCCGAAATTGACGAACGCCCCAACGGTGCGCGCCTCGCCCACGACCTCGGCGATGGTCAACTCGTTGAGGCCGTTCTGCGCCGAGACGACGCAGCCATCGTCCGCAAGGTGGGGGAGGAGCGAACGCACCGCGCCGGCGGTATGGTGCGCCTTGGTGGCGAGGATGATCGTATCCCACGTCCCGCGCAGCGTCTCCGGCGTGAAAGCCGGCACCGTCGCGGTGAACTCGGCGATCGGTCCGGTGATCCGGAGCCCGGCGTCGTTGATGGTGGCCACATGGTCGGGGACGTTGTCGACCAGGGTCACCTCGTGCCCGGCCTTGGCCAGGAACGCCCCCATGGTGCCGCCGATCGCCCCAGCTCCCCAGACGAGACAGCGCGTCCGGGGCGCGGTCACGATGGGCCACCCCACGCGCCATCAAGCAGTTCTCGCGTCTCTTCGACGGCGACCTGCCAGAGGGCAAGGACATCCTCATCGGGGCGCTGGTAGAGGCCGCCGTAGTTGCCGTCGGGGATGTAGTCGCGCATCGCGACCGGGTCGAGCATCCGGACCTTGGCGAGGTCGACCATCGGGCGCTGCGTGGTGGGATACTCCACACCCGGAAGCCGCGTCCAGGGGAAGTTCTCCATCCACGAGCCGTGCGAGGCCACCGGGTCGATCGCCTGCACCTTGGCCCAGGTCTTCGGGGCATTCCACCAGTTGTGGAAGAGCACCTTGCAGCCTGGATGATCGGCGGCCCATTCCTGCGCGAACTGCTGCACCGCGCCGTTCCCGCCATGGCCGTTGCAGATCATGATCCGTCGGAAGCCGCTGTGCGCCATCCCGTCGAGAATGTCGCGCACGATGGCGAGGTGGGTCTCGACCCGGATCGAGATCGATCCCGGATACTCCCGGAAGTACGGCGTCACGCCGTACGAGAGCACCGGAAAGACCGGGATGCCGAGCGGTTCGGCCGCGTCAACGGCCACCTTCTCGGGAAGGATGCAGTCGACCGTGAGCCGGAGATAGCTGTGCTGTTCGGTGCTGCCGAGGGGCAAGACGGCGCGGTCGTCGCGCTTGAGATACGCGTCGACCTGCATCCAGTGCATGTCACTGATGCGCATGGGGCGTTGGTTCCGGGGGTTGGTCGGGGTGCGAGGAGAATAGCGCCCCACGAGGCGGAGCGTAAGATACCCGGCCGTCCCGGATTGGTTGCCGCCCCGCATCAGGTCAGGAAGTGCGCAGACGCTCCAGCGCGACGCGCTCAAGCTGCGCGAGTTCGGCGGTGTACACGCGGCGCAGGTACGACGTCGCCAGGATCTTCTCGAACCATCCCAGGATGCCGGGCTTGTCGTATTCGGTCGTGATCGTGACCATGGCAGCGTTCGGTCCGCGCGGCTCGACCAGAAAGGTGGTGACGATGCCGGAGGTGAGCGTCTCCCGCAGCTCCGTCCCCGGCCGCGGCTCGGTGACATCACCGGTGGCGATGTTCAGGCGGCCGAACGCCTTCATCTCGAAGCGGATCTTCGTGCCGGCGCCGCGGCCCCCCTCGAGGACGTCGAGCGCCCCGAAGTACTTGGCCGGGAGGATGTGGGGGTGCCCTGTCCGGTAGTCCGCAATGATGTCGTAGACGGCGGCCGCGGGGGCAGGGATCGGGCGACCTTCCGAGAGGCGAATGTTTGGCATGGCGCGTCAGGGGGTTGAAGGCTGTCGGGACCGCCTCCTCAGGCGGGCTGGGTCTGGGACTCCATTAAGTGTACTGCGCGGGCGTGGGTCAGATCACGACAAGGGGTCGGGCCATCACCAGGTCTCGCTGGTCGTCGTCGCCGAGGGAGAAGGGGAGCTCGCCGACCTCGGCGAAGCCGTACTTGTGGTAGAAGGCGATCGCCCGCGGGTTGTGTTCCCAGACGCCGAGCCAGGCCACGTCGCAGCGGCGCGCCTGCATCAGCCCGAGCGCCGCCTCCATCAACTGCTGGGCGACGCCCTGGCCGTGCCATTCGCTCGCCACGTAGAGTCGCTGGATCTCGCCGGGGGTGTTCGCCGCGACGCACGGCGGTGCCACCTCCCAGCGGAGCTGAGTGAAGCCGATCAGCACGCCGTCTGCCTCAAAGACCAGGGTGGTCATGCGCGGGTCGGCGATCTCCTCGGCCTGGATTGCCTCGCCGTACCGTTCCCGGGTGTGGTGATCCATGTTCTCGGGTGTGTTCATTGGGCCGAATGCCTCGCGAAAGGTGCGCTCGCCGAGGTGGGCGAGTTCACGGGCGTCGCGCGGGGTGGCGTGGCGGATGGTGGGCATGGCGAGCGTGACCTGTCAGCGGGAAATGTCGGGCGTCAGCCGACGCGCGCCCAGAATACGCTGCCCGGGTCATCGCGCGCCACGATGGGCGGCTCGGGGTTGGGCCCCGCTGGTTGCCACCATCATACCCGGCGTTACATTGTACCGATCGTTCCATCGCCTGGAGAGCCAATGCCCCCCGCCGTACTGAGTCGAGATGAAGTCGTCGCCCGCGTGATGGCGGTGGTCCGCCGACAGGGGTACGACGGTGCCTCGCTTTCCGAACTCTCGAAGGCCACCGGTCTCGGCAAGTCGAGCCTCTACCACTACTTCCCCGATGGGAAGGACGACATGGTCGGCGCAGTCGTCAGCCACCTCGATGCTTCCCTCGAGGCGGCGGTGTTCGCGCCGCTCCGCGAGCCTGGCCAGCCAGCGGCCAGGTTGCGCGCCATGAACGAGGTGCTCGAGGGGTTCTATCACGGCGGCCGCGAGGCCTGCGTCCTCGCGATCCTCGGTGTTGGCGATGCCTCCCGCCGCTTCCATCCCCAGGTGAAGAAGATCTTCCGCAGCTGGATCGACGCGATCGCCAGCGCCCTTCGGGACGACGGCCTCCCACGGCACGTAGCCCAGGCGCGCGCCGAGGATGCCGTGGCGCGGATCGAGGGGGCGCTGGTGCTCGCACGCTCGCTCGACGAGCCGGCGATCTTCGGGCGGGCGCTGCAGAGTCTTCCGGACGAACTGCTGCGACGCTGAGGCCGGGCGCCCCTTGCGCGGATTGGGGGCAGTCGGTATTGTACCGAACGATCGGTACAATACCTTTGCCTACTCAGCCACGGAGAAACACCATGTCCCGGATTCAGCCCGTTCTTCCCTCGACCGCCACTGGCTTGCCCGCTGAGCACCTCGCCGCGACCAAGAAGCTCTTCGGGTCGACCCCGAACCTCTTCACGACCGCAGCCCAGTCCCCTGCAACCCTGGCCGCGATGAACGGCTTCTTCGCCTCGCTCGGCAAGGCCCCTCTGGGCGGGAAGGTCGGTGAGCAGGTCGCCATCGCCGTAGCCCAAGCCAATGGCTGCGAGTACTGCCTTTCGGCGCACACCGCCATCGGCGGAATGCATGGCGTCAGTGCCGCCAATCTCGCCTCGGCTCGCCACGGACACTCGGACGACCCGAAGACGCAAGCCGCCATCACGCTGGCGCTCGAGATCGTCCGCACCAAGGGTCGCGTGTCAGATGCGACGCTTGCGGCTGCTCGCACGGCGGGGTTCACTGACGGCGACATCGTGGAGGTGGTGGGCCACGTCGCCCTCAACATTTTCACCAACTATCTGAACAACCTGGCCGAGACCGAAGTGGACTTCCCGCTCGTGGCGATCGAGCAGGCGGCCTAGCCCGATGGCGCTCACCCTCGGCCAGTTGTGGCGTTACCCGGTCAAGTCGATGGCCGGGCAGCAACTTGCCCACGCCACCCTCACCGACCTCGGCGTGCCGGGCGATCGACGGATCTGGGTGCGCGGTCCCGAGGGTGTGCGCACTGCGCGGAGACAATACCAACTGCTCGGATTGCGCGGGACGATCAGCTCTGAGGGCGAGGTGCTGGTCAATGGGCACGCATGGGACTCCCGGGCGGCCGGCGATCTCGTGCGCGCCGCTGCGGGGGAGGACGCCTGGCTCGAACGCGCACCGATGGGCCACCAGTTCGACATCTTGCCGTTGCTGGTGGCCACCGATGGGGCAGTCACCGCATTCGGGCGTGACATTCGGCGACTACGGCCCAATCTTCTGATCAACGGCGTCGAGGGGATGGCCGAGACCACCTGGGAAGGCGCGGAACTCGAGATCGGCGACGCGATCATCGAACTCGACTCGCTCCGCGGACGCTGTCCGATGACGACGGTCGACCCAGACACGATCACCCGGGATCCCGCTGTGCTCAAGGATATCGGACGACGCTTCGGAGGGAAGCTCGCACTCAACGCGGCTGTCGGTCGCGGTGGGAATATCACCGTCGGGGACCCCGTCACCCTTCACCGCAGGAGGTAGCACGCATGCGTCCACCTATCCCCCCGTTCGATATCGCCTCCGCCACGCTCAAGGTGCGCGCCGCGGAGGACGCCTGGAATCGGCGCGACCCCGCCAAGGTCGCGCTCGCCTACACACCGGACAGTCGGTGGCGGAATCGCTCGGAGTTCATCACCGGCCGCGCCGAGATTGAGGCGTTCTTGACGCGGAAGTGGGCCAAGGAACAGGAGTACCGACTGATCAAGGAGCTGTGGGCGGTCACCGGCGATCGCATCGCGGTGCGCTTCGTCTATGAGTGGCGGGACGCCGATGGCCAGTGGTTCCGCTCGCACGGCAACGAGAACTGGCGCTTCGATGCGGAGGGCTACATGGCCGAACGGCACGCGAGCATCAATGACGTGCCGATCAGCGAGGCGGAGCGGAAGTTCCGCTGGGAGCAGGGCGTGCGACCGGCTGACCATCCCGGGTTGAGCGAGCTCGGACTCTGAGCGCCGTCTGGCATGGTGGCGGGTGTTGTCGCTAGGTCGGGGACGATCCGACAGCTGCCCCGAGCGCCAGTTCCACGTCGCCACGCATCGACTCCGGCGTGTCGGTCGGTGCGTAGCGCTTGATCACCGCCCCGTCTCGTCCGACCAGAAACTTCGTGAAGTTCCACTTGATCGCCTCGGTGCCGAGCATGCCGGGCCGCTCCTCCTTCAGCAGGCGGAACAGCGGGTGCGTGTCATCGCCATTGACGTCGATCTTCGCGAACATCGGGAAGGTCACGTCGTAGCTGGTCGAGCAGAAGGTCGTAATGTCGGCCTCGCTCCCGGGTTCCTGCGCGCCGAACTGGTTGCAGGGAAAGCCGAGCACGGTGAGGCCCTGCGGGCCCAGTGCGCGGTGGAGCGCTTCGAGTCCGGCATACTGGGGCGTGAGGCCGCATTCGCTCGCGGTGTTCACGATCAGCAACACCTTCCCGCGGTACTGGGCGAGCGTCTGTTCGGTGCCGTCGATGGTGCGCACGGGAATGTCGTAGAGGGTGGTCATCCCGCAATATCGAGGGGGTGGGGGCCTGCGACCACCCTGGCGCACCGATGTGGAACTCTGGTGGTAGAATTCCAGTCAGGAAGAACTCGAACCAGGGATCTCGATGCGTCGTCCGGCCTGTCTCGCCCTGTTGGTCGCTGCCACCGCGTGCGGCGGTGCCGCTCCTGTTGACCCGGTCCCGCCGCCGCCTCCCCCGCCGGGGAGTGCGACCGGACGTCCGATTTTCACCAGCACCGCCGTGGGGAGCGGCGGTGGCACCATCCGCTATACCAAGGCAGGTGACCCACTCGATGGTTTGTCCATCACGGTGCCCGCGGGGGCGTACACCGGGGCCACGTCGTGGACCCTCGTTGCAGATTCTGCCGCCGTACCGTCCTTGCCGACCGGTTTTTCCCAGGTCGGGCCGACGCTGCTGATCGGGAACGGGCAGGGATACGCCAGCAGCAACATGACGCTCACGATGCCGATGCAACTGGCCGCGACCGAGACGGTGGCACCCTTCTACTTTGACCCCGCCACCAACACCCTCGAAGGGATTCCGATCGTTGCCGCCACGGAGAACTCCGTGACGCTTGCCACCAAGCATTTCAGCGCCAGCCAGATGGCCATTCCCGGGAGCGGCCCCTCGCTCGGCACGGCGCCGGCATCGCTCAGGCAAGCATTCGGCGATATCCATATCGTGTGGGTCAAGACCACCACGGCCTCACTGGTCGGCAGCTGGAGCTCCACGTTCCGCCCCGGTGTGGACGACTGGGAATTCACCAACTATGGCGATTTTGTCGGGCCGGGTGGCGACTGCGAAGGTATGAGCATCACGGCGATGTTTTATCACTATTACTTCCATCCCACCGCCGCGGGGAAGGGGCTGTATCACCAGTTCGACACCACCCTGGTGAATCAATGGGACAACATCCAGGGGATCCGCTTCGCGGGTGGTGTTCAGGGTGACTACGAGGAGATCTGGGATTCCGGCGTCCGCCAACTGTACACGCTCATCGAGCAGGGAATCGCGGCCGGCATCCAGACGAAATTTCTGACCTCCACCTGGATTCTCCTCACCCTCAAGCTGACCCAGCAACCGGTCTTGATGGCCTTGCAGGGCACGAGCGGCGGGCACCGGGTCGTGGCCTATGCCGCGACCTTCGACGGCACAAAGACGGTGGTGTCGTTCGCCGATCCGAATGACCCTGGCGTCGCCAGGACCATGAACTTCGTCTCGGGCGTCGCGACGCCGGTCTCAATGCAGCAGAATGTCAGCAGCCCGGCGACGGCCTACGGGAAGGTCTGGGCCCTCGGCGTCACGGCGGAAGTCCCGCTTCGGCAAATCAATGCTCGGTGGCAAGAGTTTGTCGCGCGAACCTCAAGCAGGGACCGCTATCCCGCGACGTACCAGTTGGAGGATTCGCTCACCGTGGATCAGAGCTGGGCGCGCGTGGTGCCAGGTGACACGGTCTGGACCGGACAAGGACTCACCGTGCGCTTCATGTGCAGCGCGTGTACGGTGCGCGCTGTGGCCGGCACCGACCAGCAATTCGTCTACTTCTGGGAGGAGGACGGTAGCAGGCCAGTCTCCTCGCTTAACATTCCCGACGGCTTCTCCACCTACTTGATGGTGTTCAAGGCGCTCTCGCCGTATCCCGCGAGCGACCCCGGGCAGCTCGGTTTCGTCGACGTCCAGAAGATGACGGTCGGATATCACGTGCTGACCGTCACGGCGCCCGCTGGAATCACCGGGGCCGTTCCCGCCAAGCTGACGGCTCACCCAGGCGTCCTGGCCAGGGCGCAGTCGATCTATGTCTGGCAGTTCAACGATGGGACCACCCCCGCCACGGTGACGGTCACCGGCGATAGCACGGTGACGCATGCCTTTCCCGTTGGTGGGCCCTATACGGTGTCTGTCACCATGCGTGACCCGGTCCGCGCACCAGCCGCGACCGGCTTCGGGACGGCCACCGTGCCGGTCACGGCGGCGCCCACCAACTTCGCCTGGCGGTTCACGTCGGCCACGCTGGTCTCGTCGCAGTTGCCGCCTGGTGGCATCGGCAGCGAGAAGTCCGACACGACGATCTTCAACCTGTTCAACGGCTGGAGCCAGAGTCTCACGAGCACGCCACAGAACTCGTTGCTCTTCCTGTACAACGTTCCCAGTCCGGCATGTCGCGCGCTCTATCTGGAGCAGTTCCCTCCAGGACAATATGCCCCCGTCCTCGATTCCTCCTTCTCGGGTGTGCTCAAGGCATTCCTCGGCTCCGACTGTCCGCCAGACCCCTCGTACATTTGGTCGTTGACGATGGGGACGCTCGGGAGCGGGACGCTGATCGCCTCGGCCGTGAACATTCCGCAGCCGGATGAGATTTCGCTCCCAGGTGGTTCGCTGAATGCCACGATGTCAGGGCTCACGCTCACCGGCACGCTGATCTGGCCCGTGCGATACAGCAGTGGCCTTGCATACCACACCTTCAGTTTCCAGGCGACGCGGGTGTTGCCCCCTCCGTAAGGCGGATGCGCGCTCGGGGCCAAGGTGTGCTCCAGTGCGCTTCAGGCTCGCGCCTTCTCCGCCACCTCCGGCTCGATTCCGGCGCGCCCCTCCCTCAGTCGTCCGGCCAGATGCGCTGCTCGGATCCGGACGCGCCAAAGGTGAATCGCATGCTGGCCCAGCCCGATACCGCGCAGCCCTGGTACAAGGCAGGCACGAAAATGAGGTCGCGGCTGAACTTCCTGAGTTTGCGCACGAATCCAGAGTCGGGCATCCCTGTCACGATCGTGCTGTCGACCTTCCCACGTCGATCGACTCGCATCGTCAACGTGACCAACGAATCGAGGTACTTCTTCGGTGGTTGCCCCTTGATGATGACCATGGAACGCACGTAGGGTTTCCAGTACACGCCGCGTGTCGTGTCGCCCGGAGCCGGCAGGAAGACCTCTGTGCACTCCACCTCCGGCCGACGCGGCGGTCGTTCGCCCGTTTGCACGACCAATTGCCCTGATGCGGGAGTGGCCACAGTGAGCAACGCCGCCAGGGCGAGAAGAAGCCGAGTCATCTGGTACTCCGAGGGTGGTGCCTACAATCCTGGCTGCAGGGGTCGGTCGCGCGCCACTGCGCGCGCGGCCCGATTATCATTGCCTCCTTCTCCAAACCCTTTCCCGAGACTGTCATGACCGCTCCTGCGCTGAACGCGACCAACCTGGGCTGCTCCATCACCTGCACCGACCTCGCGGCCTCGATCCGCTTCTACCGCGATGCCATCGGGTTCGCCGTGGCGCAGCAATTCGAGAACGAGGGGAAGGTCGTCGCCGCCGTGATCGTCGCCGGCAACATCCAGATCGTTCTCAACCAGGACGACGGCAAGCTCGGCTGGGACCGGATCAAGGGGCAGGGCTGCTACCTGCAGATCAACGTCCCGACCTACGCCGACGTCGACAGCACGGCCGAGCGGATCAAGGCCAACGGCGGAACGCTGCTGAGCGAGCCGGCCGATCGCCCGTGGGGCGCGCGGATGTTCCAGTTCAAGGATCCCGACGGCTTCAAGCTCGGGGTGTCGACGCCGCTGGTGGCGTAGGCCCGACGGACCGCTAGAGCCGAACGCCCTGGGGTGCGGTGAACGTCGGATCCTCGACGTTCCCCGTGTTCCGGGTCGCGGCGGGCTCGAAGATCAGCACCTCGACCTCCTCGTCCGCGACCGTGCGGTGTTCCACGCCGCGCGGTACCACGAGGAACTCGCCGGGACCGAGCTCCACCACGCTGTTCCGGAACTCGACCAGGAAATGGCCGCGCACGCCGAGGAAGAGCTCGTCCTCGTGGTCGTGCTGGTGCCACACGAACGTTCCCTTGAACTTCGCGAGCTTGACCTCCTGCCCGTTCAGTTCGCCGACGACCTTGGGGCGCCAATGCTCTGTGATCAGGGCGAACTTCTCGGCGAGGTTGACCTTGTCCATCGTCCCTCCCAGATGCGCACGTGGCGCTCGGCCTGCGGTGGTCGTCCCAACCTCCGCTCAGAACCAGCGACGCACCCGCGCGCGATACGCTCGGTAGTCCTCGCCGAAGAGTCGCTCGAGATAGCGTTCCTCGCGATGGATCACCCCCACCTGCATCACCGCCAGCACCACCGGCAGGGCAAGCAGTGGCCAGACGCTGTTCCGCCAGACCGCGATGCCGAGATAGCAGAGCGTGAAGCCGACATACATCGGGTTCCGCGAGAAGCGATACGGCCCGACTGTCACCAGCGCCTTGGTCGGCTTCCAGGGCTCGGGATGGGTGCGTGCCTTCCGGAAGGCGAGCACGGCCGGGAGTGCAATGAAGCCGAGGAGTACCAGCACGAGCGCACCCGGCATCGTGGCGCGTCCGGCGACGAGCGGCCACGGCGACCAGCGGTTGAGCAGCAGGCCTGCCAGCAGCGGGACGCCGTAGATGAGCGGCGGCGGGGCGATCACTCCGGCGGTCCTGGCGCGCGGGGTGTCTGGCGTGTGCGTCCCGGAGGACATCAGTCGTTCACACGCCCGACGGATCAGCCTGCCCTGCAGCGAGGTAGATCCATGTCGCCTGACTCCTTGGCGGGCATCCTGCAAAGTGCTCAGGATCCACCATGACCGAAATGCCCTTCGACGATCAGTGGATGCAGCCCTGATCCGGAATGCTGACCCAGACCTTCCGCGACGAGCGTCACGCCGATGAGGAGCAGGAAGCTCAGGGCCAGCATCTTGACCGTGGGATGCCGGTCCACAAAGCCGCTGATCGCGTCTGCGAAGAAGATCATGAACGAAATGGCAATCAGCAGCGCCGTGATCGCATCTGAGGTCGCGCTGGCGGCATCGACAAAGCGCTGAACGACCACTGCGGGAGTCGGCACGGCGAGCAGCATGATCTGGATGCCGCTTCCTCAAGGAGGGCGCCCCGAGCGGACATGGCGCCTTCATCGCCGCAGTCATCGGGTTCGCGGATATCGGCGTGCGGTTCGCGAGCAGGAAGAGACCGGCCGCGAGCAGGATCAGGTCCGTCCGGTGGTCACTGCACCGGCACTGGTGAAGAGCGGGGCCGTCAGCTTGATGATCCACGCCAGCGAAAAGAGCAGCGCGACCCGCGAAATGACGGCGAGCAGGAGGCCAAGGCGCCGCGCCTTCGATTGCTGGCTCGCCGGCAACTTGGACGCGAGGATGCTGATGAAGACCAGATTGTCGATCCCCAGCACGACCTCAAGCGCCGTCAGGGTCCCGAGTGCGATCCATGCCTGCGGGTCAGTCAGCCATTCCATTCGCCGACGTCGGCGCGCGCCGCAGCCTTCACGCCGCGCGGCGAGGTGGCGATCGCTGAAAGCGTGCATGGCATCGTCGCGCGGTGACCGATGTCAGCGCCGGGACGGGGCTGTTACGGCGCCTTCCCGTCCAGCACCCATGCGCGGCGGATCAACCCGCCCTGCACGAGGTACATCCAGGTTGCCTGTGTCCGTTCCGGCGGCCCGCCCGTGAAGTGCTCCTGGTCGATAACCAGGTTGCCCTCGACGATCCTCGGCTGCACCGTGATGCGCCAACCGGGCGGCATGGGCGGCAGCGACCGGGCGTAGCGGGCGCGGATGCTGTCGCGCCCCTGCGCGATGATCTGACCACCCGGAAAGCGCTCGAAGACGGCGTCCGGCGCGACCAGCAGTGCCATCGCATTCGCGTCGCGCGCATTGGCCGCATCGACGAAGCGCTGCACGACCACCTCTGGCGTCGGCACGGCGGCCTGTTGTGCTGACGCGTTCCCGGCGAGGGAGGGCAAGGAGTGCCGTGCTGCGACAGAGTGCAGTCATCTGCGTGGTGGGGTTGGGCATCTCGTTCCTCAGGCGTGGTTAGTCGAGCCGGACAAATTCCATCTCCCAGTTCACTTCCCAGGTGACGCCGCCGTCGACCGAGAAGGCCTGATCCCAACGGGGATGGCCCTCGGGTGAGATGCGCCAGCTGAAGCGGATTCGAACAGGCACACCGTTGAGCGAATCCTCCGCGAAGAACAGGCCCACGCCATCGGAAAAGCGACCAACCACCGGCGTGTCGAGTGCCCCCGGGAAACGGCCGTCGAGCCACCAGATCGACCAGGTGCCCGCGGCCGGGTCAAACGAGCGAAGCGCCACCGCGCGGTAGCTCCCCGTCGGCAGGAAGAGCTGATTGTCCTCGACGTTGCCGAAGCCGCCCAGCGTCTTCTGCGTCGATGACAGTCCGTCGAAGGTCTCCCACTCGGTACACCCGGCCAGGCGCGCCTTGAGACGGCGATGATGGACGTGCCAGTCGCCGATGACGAAATCGAAATCCGTTGGAGCGGAGGGGTCGAGCGGTAGCGACATGAGAACCCCAGGGAGGGAGCGCTGCAGGGAGGGCCCAGTCGAGGCCCGCGCGTGATGCTGGAATTCTAATGCGCGCGGACCACGGCGTGACGCCACTACATCGTGGAGGCCAATCGCTCCGACAGGACGTCCATTTTGGTCCCAACCTGATGGAGCAGCTGCGCCCCGGGCGCGCCCCGCTGCTGCATCAGGCCGTACCAGAGGTGCCACGGGCCGACCCCCTCGCGGCGGCGGGCGTCCGCCTCCGCCGTGGCGGCCGCGATCGCCGCCTCGGCGCCGGCATCAAGCTGCAGCCCCTCGCTCCGGAGCGGATCCGCGTCGGGGAGGAGCCTCGTGCCGATCAACGCGCGCAGCCGCGGCATGTCGGCGCCGGTGCCGAGGAGGAATGAGAGGAAGGCACCATCGCGGAGGCGGAGCACACCGACGAGCAGGTGTTCTGTGGTGATCGCCGGCTGCGCCTGCCGCGCCGCATCGTCCGCGGCCAGTTGCAGCACACGGACCGCCATCTCGTCCATCGGCGGCGGCGACTGCCTGGTGGCATCGATCTCGGCCAGGATCTCCTCGAGGGTCCCTGCTCCGCAGATCGCCAGGAGTTGACGCACGTCGTCGGATGTCGGGTCGTGGAAGTACTGGACGTGTCCGCGGGCCGTCGCGCGCGCCGAGCCGTGCCCCGGCCAGTCGTGATCGAGATCGGCTCCGCGGCGCACGAGATATTCGGCGAGCGGGACCATCAGGTTCCCCACCGCCTCGCGGAGCAGCGGCCACTGGAACGGCGAGTGGTCGATCGGGAAACCCGCGTCAAGGAGTGCATCCATCGCCGTCCATCGCTGGTTCCATCCGGCGATCTGGAACGCCTCGTACATGATCTCGAGGTCGTCCGCGTCGTGGTGGGGAGGGAGGTGACCCTGGTGCAGTCCCATCGCCACCGGATCAGGGCGATTGAGCCGTCCCTCCGGGGTGAGCCGCCCCTTGCCGGCGATGAAGCGCTTGACGCCGGCGACGTCGCCGAGGCCCGCAGCGATCCAGAGGGCGCGCCGTGGCGTGACCCGTGCGGCGATGACATCGACCGCCGCTGGGTTCCGGAAGCGGGCGATCGCATGCTCGAGGATCGGAATGCTGTTCGGGGGCAGCCAGTCGGGGTCGGCGCCGCGATCGAGGCACCACTGCACCGTCTCGGCGAGGAGGCCGGCGTGTGTGTGGGTGCCATCGAGCGGCCAGCCGAGGAGCTGTTCGTTGAGCTCGCGCTGGATGTCGACGCCGCGCGCGGCGAGCAGGTCGGTGACGCGTCGCGCGTCGGGGGTCGTCGCGTTGCGCTCGGCGCGGAGTGCCATCGTCCCCAAGGTGTTGCGCCACTCGCGATCCGTCACCGACGGGGTGAGCAGCTCCGGGTAGGCGTCGAGGATCGCCGAGAGGGCCGCGGCGTCGTGCTGCTGAATCGCCTGCCCCGCCTGCGCTCGTGGGCCACTCTCTCGATCCCACACGTTCTTGTCGTTGCGCCGCCGCGATTCGTCGCCACGTGCGATCAACTCCTCCCAGCTGGCCCGACGATAGCGCCGCGCGACGACGAGTCGCGCCTCGTCGATCGTGATGGGGGTCGCGAGGATCTCCGGGAGCGGCCGCGCGAAGAAGCGCGGGACGAAGTGGGCGAGCTCTCGCGCGGCAATGACGTCGCCGCGCTCGTGTCGGGTGACCACGTTCCTGGCCCGCGCCTCGAAGCGTGCGAGGCCGTCGTCGGCAACGTTGAATCGCGGGGCATGGCGATGCCGTTCGAGTACTTCGAAGTACTCAATCATCCTCGGCCAACTCGTGAAGCCGTATTCGCGTGCGATCACGTGCTGCACGTCGGCCAACTGGAGCGCCTCGACGCCGGTGTCGCGCAGGGCGGCGGGATGGGCCGCCTGCACGCGACGCAACGCGTCGGGGTCGCCGGCATGCAACTGCTTGAGGAGCGCCTTGGCCTGCTTGCGCTCGTACTCGAGATGCGGAGTGGCGGGGAGCGGGCGGGCGCTGTGCGCGATCGGGTCAGCGCGCCTGGGGCTGGTGCCGGACATGGGATCTCCTTTCGTGGTGACCCGTGTCCGCCAGATGGGTCCGAAAAGAGGATGAGTTGTCGGGGTGCTGCGGGACTGCGACGACATCGGAGGGGACCATCCCTTCCCGCGGACCGGAGGCGCTCCGACCAGCGCCTTCGATCAAGCTAGCACGCGGGCCGGAATCGCGGAAGCGAGGTGGCTTCAGGTGCGCAGTCCCAGCCAGATTGCGCTCCTGCGAGATGGGAATCGTGGTGCAGCATGGCCACCTCCTCGCGAAGCAGCGTGTGGGACGATGTCCATGGGATGGTGCACGCGAGGCGTGCGACGAGACGGACCATGCCACGTCCCTAGAGAGCAGCCCCTCCCGTCCAACGTGTTCTGGCCGCGATCGGGCCGCAGCTCCACCACTACTCTCCTGTGAGTCAGCCCGTGCCCTCTGCTGCCCTCCCCTCGCCTCACGCTCCCCTGCATGCCGACGTCCGCCTGCTGGGGCAGCTCCTCGGTACCACGCTTCGTGAACAGGAAGGCGATGCGCTCTATGCGACCGTCGAGCGCGTCCGGGCCATGGCCAAGGCGGTCCGCGCCGGACAGGTGGCGCGTGAGGAGCTTAGCCGCACGCTCCAAGGCCTCTCGGCCATGGACTCGCTGACGATCGCCCGCGCGCTTGCCCACTTTCTGGGCCTCGCCAACATCGCCGAACAACACCATCGCATCCGACGCCGACGCGACTACCAGCGGGCGCCGGAGCAGGGTCCCCAGCGGGGGTCGCTGGCCGAGAGCCTCCCGAGGCTGCGCGCCGCCGGTATGCGCGCCGACGCCTTGCACGCGGCGGTGGAGTCGCTGCAGGTGGAACTGGTCCTCACGGCGCACCCGACCGAAGTGGTGCGACGCACGGTGCGACGCGCGTATCGACGGATCGCTGACCACCTCGACCAGAGAGATCGACCAGACCTCACCCCGCTCGAGCAGGAGGAGGTGCTCCGGGGTCTCGCCGCAGAAATCACCGCGCTATGGCTCACCAATGAAGTCCGCCGTGAGGCACCGACGCCTTTCGAGGAAGTGAAGTGGGGGTTGGTCGCATTCGAACAGACCCTGTGGGACGCGTTACCCCGCTCGCTCCGTGAACTCGATCGCGTGCTTCAGGCGGCCACGGGGGCAGGATTGTCGCTTGATGCCGCCCCGCTCCGCTTCGGTAGCTGGATCGGTGGCGATCGTGACGGCAACCCCAACGTCACTCCGCTGGTGACTGCCCAGGCAGTGATGCTGGCCCGGTGGATGGCAACGGACCTCTATCGGCGGGAGCTCCAGGCGCTTCGCGGTGAACTCTCGATGCAGCGGGCGAACGATGAGCTGCGTGCCGTCGTGGGCGACGCGCCGGAGCCCTATCGCGCGCTGCTCAAGCCCGTGGTTGCCCGCCTGCTCGCGATGCGAGATCGCATGACCACGTTGCTTGACTCCGGCGCCCCCTTTGAGCCGGCGGATGCCGACTACCCCGATGCCGAGGCGCTCGCGGAACCGCTCCGGCTCTGCTACCGCTCCTTGTACGAGTCGGGTGCCGGCCGGATCGCGGACGGTCGCCTGCTCGACATCCTGAGACGGATTCCGAGCTTTGGCATCTCGCTCGCACGGCTCGACCTGCGGCAGGAAGCCAGTCGTCATACCGACGCGCTCACCGCGATCACCCAGGCGGCCGGGCTGGGCTCCTACGCCGACTGGGACGAGTCGACGCGGCAGGAGTTCCTGCGCGCAGAGCTGAGCGGGGAGGCGTCCGTCATCGCCGGCGCGTTCGTCAACGGCGCGACTTACACACCGGAGATCACCGACGTCCTCGACGCCGTGCGCACGGCCGCCACCCTCCCGCGCGATGCGCTGGGCGCCTACGTGATCTCCATGGCGGCCCATCCCTCCGACGTGCTCGCGGTGCGCGCGTTGCAGGAGGGGGCCGGGCTCACACCACCGCTCCGTGTGGTGCCGCTCTTCGAGACGGTGGACGATCTTCAACACGCCGCCACGGTCATCGATGGGCTGCTGGTGCTGCCGTGGTATCGCGAACGGGTGGGCCCGACGATCGAGGTGATGGTCGGTTACTCCGATTCCGCGAAGGATGGGGGTCGGCTTGCGGCGGCATGGGAACTCTACGCGGCGCAGGAGCGGCTCGTGACCGTCGCCGAGCGGCACGGGGTACGGCTCACCCTCTTTCACGGCCGCGGCGGCTCGGTCGGGCGAGGTGGAGGTCCGACACACCTGGCGATTCAGTCGCAACCCGCTGGCTCGGTCAACGGCACGATTCGCGTCACCGAGCAAGGCGAGATGGTGGACGCCAAGTTTGGCCTGCCAGCGATCGCGGACCGCACCCTTGAGGTGTATACCACGGCCACCTTGGAAGCCTCGTTGCACCCCGCCGTCGCAATCCCCGAGGCGTGGCGGCTGCGGATGCAAGCGCTCGCCGACACCTCGCGGGCACATTTCCGCAGCATCGTCTACGACATGCCGGAATTCATCGACTACTTCCACGCCGCGACGCCTGAAGGGGAATTGGCCCATCTGCGGACCGGGAGTCGGCCGGCACGTCGGCGTGGCAACGGCGGCGTCAAGTCACTCCGTGCAATCCCCTGGGTCTTCGCATGGACGCAGACGCGCTTGCAGCTTGCCTCATGGCTCGGCGTGGGGGCCGCGCTCGATCAAGCCCTGGCAGCGGGGCACGCCGATGAGCTCCGGGCCATGTATCTGGAGTGGCCATTCTTCCGCTCGACCCTCGACCTCATCGCAATGGTCGTGGCAAAGTCGTCCCCGGAGATCGCAGCGCAATACGATGCCGCCCTGGTGCCCGCGCCGCTGCAGCCGCTCGGCGTGGCCCTGCGCGAGGATCTGGCACGCACCGAGCGCGTCCTGCGGGAGGTCACCGGGCATTCGCAGCTCCTCGAGGAGAACCCCGTGTTGCGCCGCTCGATTGATGTGCGGAACCCGTACGTCGACCCCATCAACCTGGTGCAAATCGAGGTGCTGCGCCGGTTGCGGGAAGCTGGGGCCGACCCGGCGCTATTCGAAGCATTTCTGATCACCGTGAACGGCGTGGCGGCGGGAATGCGGAATACGGGGTAAGGCCGCAGGGGCACCGCTCCACCTTGCTCGTCAGCCGGCCCCCGGACGGCCGGTCGACGGGCCTAGCGCCGCCCGACCAGGAACCACTGCTCCTGACGGGGCCGGAAAAAGTGCCAGCCGTCGTCGTCGAGCCAGGCGTCGTCCTCGAACATCACGAAGAGTTGCTCCCCGTTCCACTCCGGGATCGGGGTCTTGGTATTCAACTCAACCGACAGGTACGACCCCTTCCGGAGTCGCTTGCCGTCGGCGCCGGGACGCGCCCCCGAGCGGAAATCGATGCTCGCGCCGAGGCCGTGGCCCTGCAGCCCGATCGGATGCGAGTAGATCATCGCCTCGATCCCGCGCTCCTTCATCTCCTGCATCGTGGCACGATAGACCTCGCCCGCGGAACGATCGGGGCGCGAGTGGCGTTGCATCAGCGCGTCCTGCAGGATGTTGGTGTTCCGCATCGCGGCCTTCAGGCCAGCCGGCGCGTCGCGCTCGCCGGGCTTCAGGACGTAGGCCATCTTCTGCCAGTCAGTGTCGAAGCCCATGTAGCTGATGCCGAAATCGATGTGCACCACATCACCGGGGAGGATCACCGTCTTCTCCGGGGCCACGGCGAGGAAGCCACGCGAGAGCGGCAGCCCGCCACCCTGCCGCTGGATGCGCAGGTCCGGCTGGAACCAGGTCCGCACGCCGTGCGCGCCGAGGGCATCGTACAGCCAGTTGCGCACGTCACCGACGGTGGTGACGCCGGGTTTGATCACCTCGTTGGAGAGGGCGCGCTCGACGATCCGCGCCGTCACCGCCACCGCCGCCGTGTAGTGCGGCTTCTCCTGCTCGAGGCGCGTGTCCAACAGTTCCTCGATCAATGGCGCCGCGCTGACGAAGCGGGGCACGACGCTATCACCGAGCACGCCGACGAGCCAGGTGTAGGCATCATGGGTGAGGGTACGACTCTGCCCGCGTGACCCGCCGATCTCCAGTCCGATCGTGGCGGGGGCGTGCTCGGCGTAGAGCTCACGCAGGACGACCGCCGCGGGGCGGGGTTCCGCCGTGCTCTCGAACCAGCGCGTGAGGTTGTCCTCGGAATAGCCAGTGAGCGCCACGCGCCGAAGTCCTTTCGCCCCGGCGTCCACGAAGACGAAAATGTCGCGGTTGCCGGTGTAGGGGCGCGGTGGGGCAATGGCATGCACCACCGGATTGTCATGGAATTCCTCGTTCACCACGATCCACATCCCGATGCCATGGCGCCGCATCATCGGCAGCAGCATCGCATGCCGGGCGTCGAGCCACGACTCGCGGACGCGAATTTGCTGCGACCAGGGGAGCAGTCCGGTGGGTCCCTGCGGCGCCTGGGCGGCGGGCGCCACGAGCGGGAAGAGCGCAAGCAGCACCGCGAGGCGCGGGGTGGCGCGCAGCAGCTTTCGCATGGGGCTCCTGAGGAGTGAGAGGTCGCGGCGACGTCGGACGCCGTGCCGATCGTGGTGGCCTGTCTGGCGCCCCGCGGCCACGCCCGCTAACATGGGGAATGCCAACACATTACCACGATGCCACGCCCGGCGCACGTGCGGGCGACCGGCATGGTGACGGCGAGCCGCTCGCCCGGCCCGATGCACGGACCGACCTCTCCCCATCTGCCATGGCACCACCTCGCACCACGCCGGAACTCAGCGTGGTGGTCACCGTGGTGGAGGGCGGGGACGCCGTGCGGCGAATGCTGAGCACGCTCTGCCAGCAGCACCACCCGCCAACGATGGAAATCCTGGTCTCGGTCGACGACAGCGTGCGCGACCTGCTCGCGCTCGCACCGGCGTTCCCGACCGTGCGATTCCTCGACCTGGGACACGTGTCCACCGCACGCCCGATCACCAGTGCCGACGGCCAACACGAGTTGTATGATCGCCGCCGGGCCGAAGCGCTTGCCGCCGCGACCGGTGAGATCATCGCCATTCTCGAGGACCGCGGCCTGCCACGTCCCGACTGGGCACGCACCGTGGTCCAGCTGCACGCGCAACCGTGGGCCGTCATCGGTGGGGCGATCGAGGCGGCCCCTTCCGGACTGATCGCCTGGGCGCTGTACGTCTGCGACTTCTCCCGCTACGCGTTGCCCTTTGCCGCCGGGCCCGCGGCGTGGGTGAGTGACGTGAATGTGAGCTACAAGCGGCATGCGCTGGAGGCCACCCGCGCGCTCTGGATCGAGCGATTTCACGAACCGGCAGTGCACTGGGAACTGCTCCGGCAGGGAGAGGTCCTCTTCCTCACGCCGGAGCTGGTGGTCGATCATCTCCGGACACCCAGCTCGTTGCTCGGCTCGCTCGTTGAGCGATTTCACTGGGGTCAGCTCTTCGGGTACATCCGAGCCACCGAGCTGGGGATCGGCAAGCGACTGCTGCTGGCATTGGCATGGCCGCTGGTGCCGCCGGTCCTGCTCGGTCGTCACGCCCGGGTCCACGCCCGTCGCGGAGAGATCGGGCGATTCGTCGTCGCGACGCCCGTCATTCTGGGTTTCCTCATCGCCTGGGCATTGGGCGAGGCGATCGGCACCTTGACGGGACGGCCGTAGCCCGTGACGCACCACCCAGCACCCGGTCGCGTTCGCCACGACGCCGCGGTTGGCCGCAGCTTCCTCAAGCTCGGTGTCGGTGAGGCCGCGGCTCGAATCATCGCCTTCGGCGCCACCGTCTACCTGGCACGCACCCTCGGGGCGTCGGTCTACGGCGTCATCGTCCTTGCCACGGCGGTGATGCTGTATCTCACCTTTCTCACCGACTGTGGCGTCGACGCGCTGGGTGTGCGCGAAGTCGCCGCTGCCCCGGAGGCCCTCCCTTCGTTGCTGCCGAGCACGTTGGGGGCGCGACTGATGGTCGGCGTCGTCCTCATGGTGGTCACGGTCGCCGTGGGTGCCCTGATGCCGCAGCCCGACGGGGCGATCCTGGCGGCCTACGCCTTCACCTTGCCGATCTCCGCGCTCGGGACCCGGTGGGTGCATCTGGGGTTGGAGCAGTCCGGCCGCGCGTCGATCGGGCGCCTCCTCAGCGAGTGCGTCACCGTGGTGCTGGTGCTCGCGTTGGTGCGCGGGCCCGACGACCTCGGTCGAGTGCCAATGGCGCAAGTCGTGGGCGAGGGCCTCGGCGCAATCCTCCTCCTGCGCCTGCTGCCGGCGCCGCTTCGCGCGCTGCACACCGTGCTGGAGCCGGCAAGAATTCGGGCCCTGCTGCAGCAGTCCTGGCCGCTCATCGTGCATGCACTCCTGGGACTCGCGATCTTCAACAGCGATTTCATCTTTTTGCGGATCTTCCGTGACTCTGCCGCGGTCGGCATCTACGCGGCGGCCTACGCCCTGATCTCCTTCTTCCTCAACCTCGGCGCCACCTACACCATGACGCTCCTGCCGGTGATGACGCGTGTGCGGGAGGAGCGGTCGGCGGTCACGGCGCTGTACGACAGTTCCTTGGCACAGGTCCTCGCGGTGGCGGTCCCCGTGGCCGTCGGCGGCGCACTGGTCGCGCCGCGATTGATCGCCCTGGTGTTCGGCGCGGACTATCTGGCCGCCACGTTGCCACTCCAGATCCTCCTCTGGTCGATCCCGGTGGCGCTCATTCGCAACGTCTCGCAGAGCGCCCTCATTGCCTATCAACGGCAAGACCAGTTGATGCTCACCGCCGCGTGGGCGGCGGGCATCAACGTGGCACTGAATGTCTCGCTGATCCCGAGGTGGGGCTTGGCGGGCGCCGCGGTGGCCACCCTCGCGACCGAGGTACTTCGGACCACGCTCGCCGCGCGCTATGCGCACCGGCTCGGGCTGCCGTTGTCGTCGCCGTGGCGCTTTCGCCGGGTGATCGTGGCCGCGGTCGCGATGGCCGCCGTGGTGTGGTGGCAGACGGAACAGCCCCTCGGTCTGGTCGTGGCCGGCGGCGCCCTCACCTACCTGCTGGCACTCACGGCGGCGGGTGGTATCACGCTCAGAAAGGGCGCGCTGCCGGAGCTCACCCCATGAACCAGATGGCAGCGTGGCAATCGCCGATCGGCACCATCATGCAGGTGTTGCCGAAGATCGGGTCGGTGCTCCGAAACCTCCGGCCGACCTGGCACCTGCGCTCCCTCGACCTGCTCGACGCCGACTTCGTGGCGAACCACCGGATCAAGGCGCTCATCTGGGATGTCGATGGCACCATCACCAAGTTCCATGACACGACGGTGGCCGACGACGCCCGCGCCTTTCGCACGCTGACAACGATCCCCGGACTGCAGCATGCCATCCTCTCCAATGCCGGCGAGGATCGCTTTCGCGAACTGGGGACGATCTTCCCGGAGATCCCCGTCATGAAGGGATACTGGTGGAAGGATGCGGTGGCGCTGCGGGAGATCCTGCACGGCGAGGACTCCTGGTCGGCCGAGCAGGTGGTCGAGCGCACCGCGGCGGGTGCGATGCCGCTACGGAAGCCCCACGGGGGTCTGGTGCGTGCCGTGACACACCACCTTGGTCTCGCACTACCGGACGTGGTGATGATCGGCGACCAATACTTCACCGACATTGCCGGCGCCAATCTCGCGGGCGTCCGCAGCCTCAAGCTCCCGGCGATCGGCCCGGAGACGTTGCCGCAGAGCATCCGGATGGGCCAGGTGGTGGAACGGCTGGTCTACCGGCTGCTGCATGGTGCCCCGGTGTGGGATCGCCCACGGGCCGGACCCACCGCTCGGTAGGGGTGGTTCATTCGCCTCGGTCCGGCAGCGGACCCGTGGCACGGAACTGGCGCACGAGGGACCCCATGGCGATTGCCGACCGGTCAGACTTCTCCACCCCGCAGGGCGGCATGGCGCCGTGGTACCGGCTCCTGCGGCCGAGCCACTGGACCAAGAACCTCTTCGTCCTCGCCCCGCTCCTCTTCTCGGGGCGCGCGCGCGAGGTGGACGTGGCGATCTCGGCGGGGTTGGCGTTCGTCGCCTTCTGCCTCGCGGCGAGTTCGGTCTATGCGTTCAACGACGTGCTCGATCGTGACGCCGATCGCCGCCACCCGACCAAGCGGCTGCGGCCAGTCGCCGCCGGCCAGATCACCACCCGGCAGGCGATGGGGGTGTCGGGGCTGCTTGCGGTCCTCGCGCTGTTGTTGGCCCAGCAGGCGCACTGGCAGACCGCGGGGTGGGTCGGCCTCTATCTCGGACTCAATCTGCTCTATTCGTTCGGGCTCAAGCGGGTCGTCCTGCTTGATGTCTTCGCAATTGCCAGCTTCTTCGTGCTCCGGCTGCTCGCGGGTGCCGCGGCCGTTGCCGTCGCTCCTTCCGTGTGGCTGCTCCTCTGCGGCGGCCTGCTTGCCTTGTATCTCGGCTTTGCCAAGCGGCGCCACGAGTTGTCGGCACTCGGCGATGCGTCGGCGACGCACCGCAGCGTGCTGGCCCAGTACAGCGCGCCGTTTCTGGACCAGATCTCCTCCGTGCTCCTGGCCGTGACGATCGTCTCGTATTTGATGTATTCGTTGACGTCGGACACCGCCCGTCGCGTCGGTACCGAGGAGCTCAGCTACGGGATCCCGTTCGTGCTCTACGGTGTCTTCCGCTATCTCTACCTCGTCCACCAGCGCGACCAGGGCACGCCCACGGAGACGGTGCTCTCCGATCGATGGCTCCTCGCCACGGTCGCGCTGTGGCTGGTGTACAACGGGTGGGTGCTCTACCGTCCCTGAGTACCCGATCAGTGGCTGGTACACCGATCCCGCCCCGCACCGCCTGGAGAGCCATGACCCGAGCATCGACGGCCGTTCGTCTCTTCCTGACCGTCTGGCTGGTCTACGCCGCCTTCGCGACGACCAACGTGGTCCGTGAGACCTACCTCGCCGTCTCTCTCGGCGAGCGTCTCTCGGTGCGCGTCGACCCGTACCTCGGGCTCCACCCCGACTTGTTCGAGATTCCGGGGCGGGGGTCGTACATCAACAGCAATCCCGGCGCGTCGCTGGTGGGCGCCATTCCCTATGCAGTCGCCCGTCCGCTCATTGCGGGGCTGTTCGCCCTGCGGCCCGAGCTCGGCGCGCCGAAGCCCCCGACGGCCTACAACGACCCCCGCCCCAACCGCACCAACTACATGAACGAGATGCGCGCACGCGGGCTGGACGTGCGGCTCGCGCTGGCGGCGCTCGTGACGCAGGTCGGCCTCATGGCGCCGCTCGGGGCGCTGGCGGCGGTGGTGCTGTTCCGATATCTCGGGGCACGCTACCGCGATGAGCGGCTCGCCCTCTGGATGGCGCTGCTGTATGCCTTGGGAACGCCGATCTTCTTTCGGTCGGCCTTCCTCAATCAGAACGCGCTGCTCGCCCACCTGGTGCTGGGGGCCTGGGTCGTACTCACGTGGCCCACCAATGGGGAGCCACCACGCTCCCGTCGCGGCCCGTGGGCGTTGGCGGGGTTGCTGCTCGGTGCCGGACTGCTGATGGACTACAGCGCCGCGCCACTGGCGCTGGTGTTCGGCGGTTGGGCCTTGATGGAGGGGTGGCAACGGAACGGGCCGCGCGGGGCAGTCGAACTGGGAGGCGCCTGCGTGGCGGGCGCCATCGGGCCGGTGCTCCTGTTGCTGGGGTACCAGTGGTTGGCCTTCGGCTCGCCATGGTTCCCGGCGCAGCGGTACATGCCGGCCACCGACTTCAGCGTGCGTGGATGGAATGGTGTCACGCTGCCCGATCCGGAATTGCTCTGGCGCAACCTGCTCGACCTGCGCTATGGCCTGTTTGCCTTCTGCCCACTGCTGGCGGTCGGGTTGGCCGCACCGTTCGTGCGGCGCGTGGCGGCCGATCCTGACCGCCGCGAACAGGCCGTGGCCCTCATCGCTGTGGGCGCGTTGCTGCTCTTCAGTGCGGCAAACCAGTTCTCCAATCTCCAGTGGAATACCGGTGTCCGCTATCTGGTGCCGGCTGGTCCGCTGCTCTTCCTGCTGGTCGTGCCGGTGTTGCGCGCGCTGCCGCGCTGGGCCGCCATCGGACTCGTGGTACCGACACTGATCATTTCTGTGGCGGTGTCGATGATGCGGGAAGGGGTGGCGCCATCCCTGGCGCTGCTCTTCACCGTCGGTCCGACGCTCCCGGTTCTGCTCACGTTGCAGAAGACGGCGGCGGCCTACGCGCCGGCCCTGGCCGGGGGGGTACAGCCATTCGGCGTGCTCGCCATCCTGGGACTCGCCGCCGGCGTGGTGCTGATCTGGCGCTTCCGCCGCCCGCAGGCGGGTTGAATCGTGGGCCACATGGCTGACGCCGTCGTTCCTGTCGTCTCACGGAGGATTGCTTGATTCGACCATTCCTGCTCCGCCCGCCATGGGATGGGCCCCGCAGCGTCGCCCGCGCGACGGTGCTGCTCGCGTCTGTCGTGTGCATGGCGTGCAACGACGCGCCCGTTGACCAGCAGCCCATCCCCTCACCCCCACCGCCGCCGGGCACACCGCCCCCGCCGTCGCAGGTGACGGCCACGATCACCGTGGACACGCTGACGCGCTTCCAGGTGATGTCGGGCTGGGAGGCCGTGACGCAGGCCGGTCAGGACGAAGCGGGGTTCGCGGGGTGGCAGCAGCAGTTGATGGACCTTGCCGCCAATGACCTGGGACTCAATCGGCTCCGACTCGAAGTCCGGTCCGGTGTCGAGAATCCGGTGGACTCCGACGCGGCCTACCGCGCCGGCACCATCTCCACGTCGGAATGGCGGAACAGCCGCTACCTCGTGGTCAATGACAATGCGGATCCGAACGTCATCAACGCGGCGGGGTTCCACTTCAGCGCCATCGACCGGGCGGTCACCAACGTCGTGCTGCCGCTCAGGCAGCGTGTCGAGGCCAACGGGGAGCGGCTGTATGTCAACCTGAACTACGTCTCGTTCAATCCCAGCACGACGCTGGCGCACCTCGACCCGGCGGAATACGCGGAGTTCCTCCTCGCGACCTTCCAGCACTTGCAGAGCACGTTCGGTTTCGTGCCGGACGCCGTCGAGGTCATCCTCGAGCCGGACGCCAACACGCCGTGGGTGGGGACACTGATTGGACAGGCCATCGTTGCGGCCGGCAATCGGCTCGCCCTCGCGGGATTCCGCCCGGAGTTCGTCGCCCCGTCCACCACCAACATGGCGAACGTGGTGCCGTATCTCGACCAGATGGTGGCCGTGCCCGGGGTGATGACCTACCTCAAGGAGGTCTCCTACCACCGGTATGGTGGCGTGTCGGATGCCAACCTCGCGGCGATCCACGCGCGGGCCAGTGCGCTCGGGCTCAGGACCGCCATGCTTGAGCATATCGGGAGCGGGGTGGAGGATCTCTTCAAGGACCTGACGATCGCCAAAGTCTCGGGGTGGCAGCAGTATACGCTCGCGTATCCGACGTCGGACGACGGCGCCCAGTACTTCACGATCACCGGTGGCCTTCCCGTGATGGGGAGCCGAACGCGCGCGCTCCGCCAGTACTTTCACTTCGTTCGACGCGGCGCGTTTCGCGTCGCGGCGACCAGCACCAACGCGGCGGTCCGACCGGTGGGGTTCACCAACCCCGACGGTGCGCCAGTCGTTGTGTTGCACACCGAGCGCGCCGAGACGCTCGCCATCCGGGGTCTGCGCGCGGGTCGCTACACGATCTCCAATGCGCTGCCGTCCGCCGCCGGCCCGACCGAGGCGACCGTCGGGGCCGACGGCGAATTGCGCTTCAGCGGCGTCGAGGGCGTCATCACGGTGGCGTGGCGCCCGTGACGTCAGCCAGCCCTGATGCACGTATCCCGGGCGGCGAGGGCTGGGCCGGCGTGATCGCGTGGTCGGTTGCCCTGGTGATCGGACAGGGGAGTTTCCTGCAGTTGGTCGATGCGGGCCCGTCGGTGGGCTATCAGCATCTGGGCAGTCCGGGGCAGTTGATCGACACCAAGCCTCTGCTGCTCGGCCTCTACGTCGCGTACGCCGCGGTCGTGGCCGGCGGGATCGGGCTTTGGGCGCGTCGGCGCCGCTGGGACGCAGGTTCCTTCCCGCGGCGACTTGTCGTGGTGCTCCTCGCGGTCTTTGGCGCGAGCTCGGTGCTGTCGGCCTCACCAGCGAAATATCTTCTGGAGTCTGCCGCCCTCTTCGCCGTGCAACTCGTGGCGTTGGCGAACGTGCTCCTCATCGCGGCCACGCTGCCCGGGCCGAGCGCGACGCGTCTCGGCACCGCCAGCGCGCGATGGCTCGGTGATCCGTCCACCGACTCGGTCACCCCTGATAGCTGGCGATGGGCGCTCGGTCCTGCCGCGTTCGTCCTCGTCGTTTCGCTCCTGCTCGCAGTGACCGCGTATCAGGGTCGACCGCACATTCCCGATGAAGTCGCCTTCTACATGCAGGCAAAGTATTTCGCGCACGGATTGCTGTGGATGCCGGCGCCGGCGGTGCCGGCCGGATTCGATGTCGACCTGATGACCATCGACAGCACGCGGTGGTTCTCCGCGATGCCGCCGGGATGGCCGGCGATGCTGGCGGCTGGCATGGCGATCGGTGCACCGTGGGCCATCAACCCGATCCTGGGCGCCGTCAACATCCTGCTGACCTATGCCACGCTGCAGCGGGTCATGCCGCAGCGTACCGCGAGAATCGCCACGCTGCTGCTGGCGCTCTCGCCGTGGCACGGCTTCCTCGCCATGAGCTACATGAGTCACGCCTTTTCCCTGACGCTGGCCCTGATCGCGGGTCTCGCGATGGCGCACGTGTGGCGGGGCGGGTCACCGTGGTGGTGCCTGATCGGCGGCGGGGCGATCGGGCTGGCCAGCGTGAATCGCCCCTTGGAGGGGGTCGCGCTCGCATTCGTGTTCGGGGTGATCACCCTCGTGCTCCTGGTGCGTCGCCGGCGCATCGCGCCGGTGCTGCTCCTGGGACTGGGTACCCTGATGGCCGGCGCGCTGGGGCTGGCGTACAACGCTGCCGTGACGGGGCGTCCGCTCACCTTCCCCGTCGAGGAGTACTTTCGCCGGGTCTACGGCCCGGGCCGCTACGAGATCGGGTTTGGGCCAACGCGCGGCCTCGGCTGGCCAGGCCTCGACCCGTTGCCGGGACACGGCGCCGCGGACGTCGTCATCAACGCGCTGCTGAATCTCTTCCAGGTGAACACCGAACTCTTCGGGTGGGCATGCGGATCGCTTGGACTGGTGGTCCTGGCGCTCGTCCAGCGGCGTGTCCGAGGCATCGACTTGTTCATGTGGCTGAGCATTCTCGTTGTCGTGGGTCTCCATTCGCTCTTCTGGTTCAGCGGCGGACCGGACTTCGGGGCCAGGTACTGGTTCCTGGTGATCGTTCCCTGCACGGCCTTGGCGGCGAGCGGAATCCGCTCGATCGAGGGAACCGATCCCCGTCGGCAGGGACGAGTGCTCGCGGCCGTCGGCGCGCTGAGTTTCAGTACCCTGGCGGTGTTCTATCCGTGGCGTGCCACGGACAAGTATGACCACTACCGAGGGATGTCAGGCGATGGCGGCGCGGTGCTTGCGAACGCTCCGCAGGCCGCGGGCGGGTTGATTCTCGTCAGCGGAAATCGATTTCCGGATTTTGCCTCGATGGCCGCCTACAACCCGGTCGACGTCAACGAGCGCGTCGGCACCATCATCGCCTGGGACCGCGATGCCGGCACTCGAGCGGCACTCCTGGCCGCCTATCGAGGACGTCCGGTGTGGCGGCTGGTCGCCCCGCGGGAGCCACGGGGCGCATGGTTGCTGCAGGGTCCTTTCAGTGCCGACTCGACGGCACCACTTCCACCGTTCCCCACGGGGCCGTCGGAATGACCGACGCCCGAAGCGACTCCTAGCGCTCGGGCCGGGCGCGCTGCTCGGCCACGACATCGGCGATGATGCTGCGGAGCGGCGTGGTCGGGCGGAAGTCGATCATGGCCTGCAACCGGGTCAGGTCGGGGATCCGGCGGTGCATGTCCTCGAACCCCTCCGCATAGGCCTCTGCGTACGGCACGTACGCGATCGGCGACTCACTCCCCGCCGCGTCGCGCACCATCTCCGCCAACTGTCGGATCGACACCTCCTCGTCCGAGCCGACGTTGAAGACGCCACCGATCGCATTCGGATTGCCAATCAATCGCAGCAGCGCCTCCACCGCATCCTGCACGTGGCCGAAGCAACGTTGCTGGTCGCCGGTGCCGTAGACGGTGATCGGTTCGCCGGCCAGCGCTTGCCGCACGAAGTTCGGCAGCACCATGCCGTAGCGCCCGGTCTGCCGAGGCCCCACCGTATTGAAGAAGCGGACGATGATGACCGGCACGCCCTTCTCCCGCAAATAGGCCAGGCCCAGCCATTCGTCGAGCGCCTTCGAGCAGGCATACGCCCACCGTGAGTGCGTCGTCGGCCCGAGCTGCAGGTCGCCATCCTCGCGGAACGGGAGGCTGGCGCTCTTGCCGTAGACCTCCGACGTGGAGGCGATCAGCACCAACTTCTGCTTCTTCGCCGCGGCCGCGAGCACCACTTCGCTCGCCTTGACGTTGGTCTCGATCGTGTGCACCGGACGTTCGACGATCAAACGCACGCCGACGGCGGCGGCGAGGTGGATCGTCACGTCGCAGCGGTCCACGCACTCCGAGACGAGCGGCACGTCGAGCGCCGACCCGATGCGGTAGGAGAAGCCCGGTCGGTCGACCAATGCCGCGATGTTGTCCATGCTGCCGGTCGAGAGGTCGTCAAGCACCAGTACCTCGTCGCCTCGGTCGATCAACCGCGTCGCGAGATGGGAGCCGATGAAACCCGCGCCGCCAGTAATCAGGTACCGCATGTCCGACCTCAGGAGTTGGGAGAAGGCACTCGCGCACGCTGGCGATCGGCGGCCGCGGCCTGCACGATCTCAAGGTATCTGGGGATCACCGTCCGCTCGCTCCAGAGCGACTCCAGGGCCTGGCGTCCCGCCAGGGCGAGACGCGCCCGATAGGCGGGGTCATGCAGGAGCCGAGCCATTGCCGCGTCGAGCTCCGCGCGGGTGGCGAACACCTCGCCACCGTGGGACGCCGCCAGCAATTCGGGCAGCGGGCCAAGCCGCCGAGCGAGCACCGGCGTCGATTGCCGGAAGGCCTCGAGCAGGATGATACCGAAAGTCTCATAGCAGAGCGACGGCACCAGCAACCCGACGGCACCACGATACCACGCGGCGAGCTCCGTGCTCGGCACCCGGCCCAGGAAGCGGACTCGGGGGTTGCCCCCAGCTTGCGCGCGCAGTGCCTCGCTGTACTCGCCGTCGCCGGCTACCACCAGATCGGCGGGGCCATCGCCCTCGAACGACGGCAACACGTCCTGCAGCCCCTTGATCAACTCCAGTCGCCCGACGAACAGGAAGTAGGGCCGGGGGTGCGGGGCGGCGTTGCCGACCACCGGCGCCTCCGCTTCGCCGTCGGGAAGAAAGTAGGGCAGGACATCCATCTCGCGCGGGAAGCCGAACTCCCGGTGCTTCTCCCGGCTGAACTCGCTCATCGCGATGAATCGGTCGATGTGCCGCAGGTTGCGTTCGAGGTGTCCGGTCCAGCGCCACCACTGAGGTGGCCGGCGGTACTGCAGCTGGCAACTGAAGCATTGCCGTCCCGTGCACACCTCGCGTCCCTTCCGCCAGAGGACGTGCGTCGGACAGACCAGCCAGTGTTCGTGTGCCATGTAGAGCTTGACTGCGTCGCCGTACGGGAAGAGTCCGGGGCCGCCAATCAACGACATGTTGTGGAAGTTGATGACGTCAAACTTCCGCTCGTCGAGCAGCCGCTTGATGCGACGACCGTTCACGATCGGTCGGCCGGTCTGCTGCGTCAGCAACGGCGAGAGGACGCCGAGCCCGCTGCGCAACGGGATGACTTCAAGCCCCTCCGGCTCGGGCTCGGCCGGCGGCGCCGGTCGCTTCGCGAGCGCCTCGTAGGCATCGACGTCGTGGATCACCGTGACCTGGTGGCCGGCGCGAACCAGTCCTCGGGCAAGGCGCTGAATTCCGATGCCGTCGCCACCGAAATTGTAGGGCGGGTAGAAGGTCGTGAGGAAGCCGAAGCGCAGTCCGCTCATGCGGCCGCCTCGTGCAGGGCCGCCAGCGCCGCGCGTGCACTCGACTCCCACGTGAGCGAGAGCGCTCCATCGCGCGCCCGCCGACCCATCGCCATGCGCGCTGCTTCATCCGTCATCATCTGCTCGAGCGCGTGGGCCAACGCGCCCTCGTCGCCCGGCGCGACGAAGATCCCGCCACCCTCGAGGAGTTGGGGCAGGGGACTGGCGGTCGTCGCGATCACTGGCGTCCCCGTGGCGGCGCCTTCGACGGGCGGCAGGCCGAAGCCTTCGGACGCCGACGGCAGCACGACGGCGAGCGCGCCAGCCAGCAGGTCTCGCACCGCCTCGTCCGGCAGGAAGCCGGTCCAATGCACCAGTGCGGCGGTACCGCCCGCGTCCACCGCCTCGACGATCGCGGCCTGATCGCCATGAAAGGCATCCCCCGACCGCGCCCCGATGAGCAGGAGGTGCACCGGGTCGCCATGCAGCCGCGCCGTCTTCGAATGCGCTCGCACCAGCAGGTCCACGTGCTTGTGGGGAGAGAATCCCCCGACGTACGCAAACCATCGTGCGCCAGTCGGCAGCCCCACCGACGCGGCCGCGCGATGGATCGCGTCAGTCGTGGGCGTGGTGCGATAGATCGCTGCCGGCGCATTCGGCGCCACGCGGAGCCGGTGGGGCGCCACGTGGTGCACCTCGGTGATTTCGCGCGCGGCGTACTCGGACACGGTCAGGACCAACCGCGACTGACGGAGGGCAAGCCCCACCTTGGCGCGCCAGAAGAGCCGCGCGCGGCGCGATGGGAGGGTGAGTTCGGGAAAGCGCTCGGCGATCGCATCATGCACCGTCACGACCGCCGGTAACCGAAGCGGCAAGGGGAAGTAGGTGTACACCGTCGGTGAGAAGAAGACATCAGGCCGGTGACGGCTGACCGCCCGTGTGAATCGCAGCATGTCGGCCGGCGACCGCGCCGAATCGGCACTCGCGGCGGTGGTCGGCGAGACATGCTGCGGGACCACGATCGTCCGGACGTTTGGGGCATCGAGGGTGAACACCGCCCGGGCGCGCTCGTCGAGAAAACAGACGAACTCGTCCTCCGGGGCGGTGTGAACCATCGCCGTCACCAACTCGCGCGTGAAGCGGCCATACCCACGCGCGTTGGCCCAGCAGGTCGCGTCGACGCCAATCCGGAGACTCACCTGGCCACCCGCGTCCGGCCAGCCGATAGCCCGCCTCGGTTCGGCTCGGCCAGGGGCAGGCACGACTCCGCCTGAGGCGTCATCGCAACGGTCATGGTGCTCCTGAGGAGGTGATGCCACAGAATGCTCAGGCCTGATCGCCTGTCGGACATATGGGAGAGCATCTTCCATGCCTGGGGGGGGGGACGCGGTGTCGGGCGCGGCCGCGGCCTTCGGGCCCCCGGGGCGGCCGGGGGGACCTGTGCCGGGGGGGCGGGCGCTCGGGGGAGGGGGGGGGGGGGCGCGCGGGGGGCTGGTGGGGCTCGCTTTGAGGGGAGGCCATGCCGGCCGGGGGTCCTGGCCCCGCGCGCGGCCTGCGGCGGCGGTTGGGGACGGGGTGGGGACACGCACGGGGAGTCTTCAGACAGGGGCTTGCGTGTCGCGCCGGTGCGGACCGGGCCCGGCCGTACGCCGGGTCGACGGACGGGGCGGGGGGGGGGTCGGCGCGATACGGCCTCACGGGGCTTCGCGGCGGCGCACCCGGAAGGCGGCCGGCCGGCGGCCGTGCGCCCCGCGGGGCGGCCGGCCTGGCTCGCCGGCGGTGACCAGGACCGCCCCCGAAAGGAACGACAGGTCGCGTGTCCGCCGCGCAAGGGTTGCCGCAGCTGCGAAGCAGGATCGGTCGGGGGGGTGGCCGGCCTGGCCATGAGCGGGGCCGCGTTGGCACGCCGCCATCGGGTGACAACTGGTGCAATTGGTGAGCTGGGCGACAGGCAGAGTCGCGGGTGTCGATGGGACCCACGGATGGCGTTGCCGAGGGGCGTCTGGTATGCACGGAGGGCCGGCTCCGCTGGGCGCCAGGCCGGGGCCCCGCCCAGCCCATGCGCCAACGCGTCATCGTCGCCCTCCGTCACGGGTCCGGCATCGGCCGGTGAATGGAAACAGTCACCGGCTGGCACGCCGGCCGGTCCGATACCCAACGCAGGAATTGCGCCGATCCTGCGGCCGGAATCACCCTCGGCGGCTCCCCGCCTGCCGGTACCCCGGGTGGTGCCCTCACCCCTCCTTGTTCTTGTCGTCCCAGGCCATCGGCTCCCAGAGCTCGACCTTGTTGCCATCCGGGTCCATGATCCACGCGAACTTGCCGTTTTCGTGCGACTCCGGGCCCTTGAGGATCTCGACGCCGCCGGCCCGGAGCTGGGACAGCATCTCGTCCATGTTGTCGATGCGATAGTTGATCATGAAGGCCGACGTGCTCGGGCTGAACCACTTCGTGTCCTTGGCCGCCGCATTCCAGACCGTCAGCCCGCCATCGCTCGCCTTGTCATCAGGCCAGCTGAGGATGGCACCGCCCCAATCCTCCAGCGACAGCCCCAGGTGCTGCTTGTACCACGCGCCGAGCGCGGCGTGGTCGCCCGTGCTCTTGAAGAAGACGCCGCCAATGCCGGTGATCCGTGCCATCGCTCCCCCTGAGTGTGTCGTAGGCATCTGCGCGCCGTGGCGCAGCCAGAGAACATACCTCGCTCGCAGGCTCAGGGGTGGGCGGGCGTTCCATCGGACCAGTTCGCGACCCCGATCAGGAACACCAGCATCGGAGGCAGTCCCTGCATTGGCGCTGTATCCGTCGACGAGAAGAACCAGTACGGGGCGGCCATGAATGGCGAGTCTGCCCCCGCAGCGCCCCAGTCCTCGGCCTCCACGCCCGCGGTGAAGAACATGACATGCGGCATGTTGTGGGTGCCCTCATCGGTGAGGTAGGCCGTGCGCGACATCATGTAGGACATGGCGCCGCTTTGGAGCGCCGGCACCTCACCATTGGTGACCGCTGCCTTGATCGCCGCCAGGATCTCCGCCTTGGGACGACCGGCCATCGCCAGCCGGCTGCGCAGGAGCACGATGGGGAGAATCGTCCGCGCCGCCTGGCGATTCATGCAGTCGGCGGCTCGTACCTTCGGGTTGTAGAACTCCGGCCAGTCGAACGCCGCCATCCAGCTGCGCGCCACCATGCACACAAAGCCGTTCGTCCCTTCGACCGCGGTCCGGTATCCTTGCGGCCCGAGGACCAGGATCGTCGCATTGCTCGAAATCGAGGTGGGCGCCGCGCTGCGGGCGAGCTGAATCTCGGCGCGTTCCTCCATCTGGTACGCACCGATCGCCGCCATCTTCGGGTAGGTCTCCGCCTGCGCCGCGGCTGCTGCCACGGCACAGAGCATCGCGAGCGCGAGGATGCTCAGCGCGCGTGTCGGTGCGCCACTCATGATGCGGCGTCGTCCATGACTGCCGGCATCGGGAAGCGCTCGTGCATCCACGCTTGCCACTGCGGGGTGGCACGTTCGACGTTGGCGATTGCCTGGTCACCGTACAAGCAGAAGGTCAGCGTCGCCATGACGAAGTCACCGAATGCGATGGTGCCGAGCGCGGCAGTGCCGGGGCCGGGCGAGTCGAGCCGCACGAGGACACCGTAGGGGCTGTCGCTGACATGCTCGATGAGTCCGCCGAGCGGAGGGGCGCCAGCTGGTGCGGCCCACGAGGCGCCGACGCTCGCATCGTCCAAGCCGAGTGCTCCGGTCAGTGTGGCCCAGGCCTCCGCCGCCGTTCCCGGCACAGGCACCATGATTCGCATGATCGCCGAGGGCTGCCCGCGGAAGTGCGCGAGGTAGAGCCGCAGGATCCGGGCGATGCCGGGCCACCCTTCTTCGGCGCCGGTCAGCTGCGCGTCCCAGTCGTCGGTGCTGGCGAAGAGGCTCTGGACCACCCGCACCACGCAGACTCCACCCGCGCGTGCCTCGACGCTGAATTCGGTGGCGATCGGCGGCGAGCCCGGAGCCCACCCTGCACCCTCCCGCGCGAACAGCTTCGGCGGATTCCATGCCGTCACCACCGAGCGGGGATCCATCGCCGGACCGAAATCGAGGTTGAGCGCGACCGGCTTTCCGCCTTCCTCCTCGAACTGTGCCGGCACGAACCACGCAGAAATGCCCGGTCCGGTCGCGATCGCTTGCCAGACCTCGTCCGGCGTGCCGGGAACCTCGATCTCGACCTCGATGGAACGACGTCCAGAGGCTTCTCGTTTCACGCTCATGTCAGCTCCTTGGGAGTGGATTGCTGCGGGATGGGGTGTGCCAGGACCATCAGGCGATGCGGCCGTCCGTCGGGGGCGGACGGATCGTGGTACTTCGCGCTGAGCGTCGCGATGGCGCCGGCGAGCTCCTTGCTGAACGCCGCGCGATCCGACGCGGACCGAAAGCAGATCTCGGTGTCGACACTCAGCGTCGCCAGACGCTTCCCCGCCTTCTCCGCACGGCGCACCAGGTCGGCCACTTCGCGGATGATCCTGGCACCCACGGCGATCAGGTAGCTCGCGGAGAGTCGATCGACTTCGCGCTTCGGATCGATGGCGACCGGCCCCATCGCCCCTGGGCTGACGACATACGACGCGGCGGTCGCGACCAGCAGCCGTTCCGTCAGCCCTCCCCACTTCCGCTCCTCGGCCAATCGCACCAATCCGTGCGCCTCGAGGGCGTGCAGGTGGTAGTTGACCTTCTGCCGGGCCAGACCAACCCGGGCGGCCAGCGTTGCCGCTGACGCTGGGGTGGCCAGTTCAGAGAGGAGCCGGTTGCGGATCGGCTCGAGGGCCGAGGAGGCCGCGGCCGGGTCGTCGATGACGTGGATATCAAGCATGGAGAGAGCATACCTTTGACAAAATATATTGTCAATGGTGACCCCAGGAAGTCTTGCCCTCGTCCCGGTTCGCTAGTTTTGAGAGAATGGCCTATCGTGTCCTGCTTCAGATGCCCTACGTCCGGGTCTGGTTCTCCGGAACCCTCACCGGGGCCGACCTCCGCGAGGTTGCGGGCGAGTTGCGCGCCCACGAGCGTGAGCTCGGCCGAGTGCCGGATCGTCTGGTGGACATGTCCGCCATGGTGGCCACGGATACCACCTTCAACCTCGCCATCTTGGCCGCGCGGGTCCGCGGCGTGCAGCGCTTCCCCAATGCCTTCCGTTCCGCCCTCGTGGCCCCGACCGTCGCGGTCGCCGGCTTCGCGCGGATCTTCCGGATTCTGAATCGCAATCCCCAGATCGAGGTCCACGTGTTCGAGGACGTGGACGCCGCAGAGCGGTGGCTGAGCCAACCGTCTTGATGCGCCAACGCACCGCCACTTGATCCGCGTGAGCTCGTCGGCCAGCGGACGCTATGGGACTTAACACTTAGGTATTGACCGAAGTGTTGTCGGGTGCTAGACTGTCTCGCGCAGGTCAGCTCACCCGCCACTCGGATGGTGCCAGACATGGTCCAAACCGCAGCCACCGATGCCGTCTTCCACGCCCTCGCCAACCCGACCCGACGTAAAGTCCTTGAGCGCCTCTCCGCCGGACCCGCGACCGTCACCGACCTCGCAGCGCCGTTCGCCATGCAGCTCCCCTCGTTCGTCCAGCACCTCGCGGTGCTCGAGCAGAGCCGATTGGTGAAGTCGAGAAAGCAGGGGAGGGTCCGCACGTACGAGCTCGCGCCCGAACGGCTCAAGGTCGTCGACGATTGGCTGACCGCGCGGCGTCATGAGTGGGAGAAGCGACTCGACCGCTTCGACGCCCACGTCAAACACCTCAAGCAGAAGGAGTCCGCATCATGAGTCAGCACTTTGGCTTCAATCCGACACTCGACTTCGCAATCGAACGCACGATCGACGCATCACCGCGCCTTGTCTGGGAGGCATTGACCAACCCGGCGCATCTCAAGGAGTGGTACATGCCGAGAGAGTGGGGCAGGGTGGCGCGGGCAGAGCTGGAGTTGCGCCCCGGCGGCATCATCCGCATCGACATTGTCGTGGGTGGCGGGCAGGAGGTGCCGAACGTCGGTTGCGTGCTCGAGGTCGTGCCATGGCAACGTCTCGTCTGGACGTCGATGCTCTTCCCCGGCTATCGGCCGGCAGTCTTCGATGACATCCCGATCACCGCGATCATGAAGCTGGAGGCCGCGGGCACCGGAACGCGCTACGTCTTCACGGCGCTGCACCGGAGCGAAGCCGACCTGACTGCCAACAAGGAGTCGGGCTTCTACCAGGGAACCGAGATCGCCATCGACCAGTTCGTGGCGCACGCCCTGGCATTGAAGTAGTGCGCCCAGACATTCGCTACCGCAGGCGCGTGGCGGTGAACGGGAAACGGTACTCCTGCGGGGGATCTTGCAGCACCTCGTCCTCGGTGACCCACCAGATCCATATCGAAATCGTGCCCGTCATGGTGGTCCCAGTACGCGTGGCCGTGAAACGAGAGGCGCCAGAAGGCCCGGTCTGAACTCCGGCGTCCTTCACAGTGTAGACCATGGTCCCGAAATTCGACTGACCGGTCATCGTGCCGCTGTTCAAGTCGGTCGTGGACTGCGTCCAGAAATTCGTGCCCCACCCAGTGAAGAACGGCCCCAGGGCAAAAACCTCCGTCGGCACATGGCCGAGGGGGAAGTCGAACTCACCTGCGCGACGTGCGACCCCTGGGAACGGGTCGGTCGGGTCCCACGGCGTCGTGAGGATCCGCAGTTCAAGCTCGCTTGTGGTGACGGTCTGCTGACTCACGGAGATCAGGCCCATGCCGGGCGATGCCAGGAGACGCCGCAAAGCGGCATCGTCGGCGAAGTCGTCTGCCGGATCCAGTGGAAGGTAGTGGTTCGGATCGGTGATGGACGTCAGCCGCCAATGCGAGACGGCATTCGCCTGCACCTTGACAGTGTCCGCCGCAAGGCTGGCGCCGCTGGCTTCATCAAAGAGGGTGGCGATGACCGTGTAGTCCTTCACTTCCGGGTACGAATGTGTCGCCGTCGTGGTATTGCGACTCACCGTGGTGCTGCCGGCTCCCCAGTCCCATTCAATGAGATACCCGGTGGCCGGGGGTGAAGACACGGTTGCCGTGAAGGTGAGCGGAGCAAACGCCGCAGTGAAGTTCGAGATTTCGGGCGACACCGTGAACGGGGCCTTGGTGACGGTCAGGAGATGTGCCGACATCTGCCGTAGCAGTCCACCAACCCGCGCGAAGGGCGACACCACCATCTCGGTCGGGACGCCATCGGGAATCGCGGCGAAGTTCGACAGCGAGGTCACCGGTAGATCGGTGCCGTTCGCGCGGCCGACCTCAGCGCCTGTCGTCGGCAAGTTGATCACCCAGCCGGTCGTTCCCCCACCGATGCTCGGCACGCGAATGGTGGTCGAACTGTTCCGAACGACGATGGTGTTGTTGCTGATCGGAGTGAACGAGCCGCCGGGCGCGCTCTGGACTTCAACGGCCACCTCCGGGATACCGGCCGAGGCACCCATCGCATCGTTCTTCTGGCGACGCGCAGTCGCCGCCGATTGCGCGAGGGACGCCAGGTCCGACAGGGTTGCGCTGATCTTGCTGAAGGTGGTGGTGAACGAGGAGACGGGGATCGCGGTACTTACCGTCACGAGGGCCTGGTCGGCGGTGACGTGGGTGGCAAGTGCCGCATATCCCGCTGCCACCGAGCGGCTCCAGATCACCGGGGCGTTCTCCGCCGGATTGAGCAGGGTGAGGTCGGCAGCCGTCCCGGCAATCGCCGTGGCGAACAGCGCCGGGGCTTGGCCAGTGCCAAAAAGTGCCACCGGCACCGGCTGACCCCCGATGGCGAGTGACGCCACAATGTTGTCGTGCAGCAATTCATCGCGCACCGTACTCGACAGTGTCGACAGTGCGGAGAAGATGGAACTGAATGTTCCGCTGCTGGTCTGGACTTCGGCCTGCGCAATCTTCGCCGCGGCGAGCGGTCCCTTGTCTGCATAGAATCCTGGCGTAGCCAGTGGCTTGACAACGTTGCCGAGCAGTACGGAAGCAGTCCCGGCCAGCGACTGCAACGCGGCCAGTCCGGCACTGAAGCCGTTGGGCGCCTGTGCCGATCCATGGTCCAATACGGGCCAGCGGCCGATCGACGGGGCGACCACTGGTCCGGCCGGCGCCACGGGGACGAGCATCGAGACGGGGATCAGTTGACCCACGGAGAAGCCCCGGCTCGTGCTGAGCAGCCCCGGCTGTGCGCCAGGCCCACGGAGCAGATCGCCGCGGAGGTGGGTCGTGACGACGCGGATCGATGTCGAGGTGCGCGCCACCGTCGGCATGACCTCCATGACGCCGCGCGATGGGTCGCGCATCACCAGCACGACATCGGTGCCCGGAGCGCGCGTGATCGGCACGTCGATGGTCATCAGCTGGGCACCGCGCGGCTGGTCGGTCGCAATCTCCAGCATCGGGCCGACGGCCTGGTAGCCGGTTGGCAGGGACGGCGGACTCTGGCCAGCGAGATTTCGCAGTCGAATGACGCCACTCGCGGCGAAGGTCCCCGCCGGCACGGTCACCTGAAGGCCCTGATAGGGTTCTCCTGCGGCCGTGATCTGGATGGTTCCCCCGCCCGTGCCGATGGTGCCCTCCACCCCCCCCGTGCCGGCCACACTCAGCGTGGCCTGAAATGTCACCGCCGCCAATGAGCCCACCTGGGCCGCCAGTCGCTGTGCGCCTGCCGGGCCAAGGGTCCACTGACCCAGACGAGCGACGCCGCTACCATCCGTGAGGGCGTTGGCTCCCGTGATCGTACCGCCCCCGCTGGTCACCGAAAAGTGAACGGTGGCACCAGCCACTGGCGCCTGCGCGGCATCGCGGACGAGTACTGCAGGGGCGACGGGTACCGCCACCCCGGAGGCGGCTTGCTGCTGGTCGCCGGCCGTGATGGCGATCGACGCAGGGCTGCCAGCTGGTGGCGTGGTGCCGGTGCTGCCTCCCCCGCATGCGCCGAGCACCAGGAGCAGTAGCGTGGCAGCGCGGCGGGAGAGCGGGAAGGCACAGGTGGAATGGCACATGGGGTCTCCGGAGATGGCGTACACTACCAGAGACGCGCCGAAATGGCCGGCGGAGGCTCACTCATCGCAGTGAGTCGGCCCCGGCGGCCGCATCATGTGCGGGACCGCCGCTACTTCTTGGTCCGCAACGACTGGATGGTTACCGGCCCAAGCCCGGTATGCACGAACGGGATCCGATTGCGGGCAATGGCCTGATCGACCAACGCCACGACGGCCGGACGCTTCAGGGTCGCCGCGCTCTCCACGGTGATCCACCGGGTCAGCTTGGCAGTGCCCTGCAGGAGCTTCTCCGGATCGGCCAATCCCTTGCCCGGATTGAAGTACACCCGGACCTCGTCCTCGCTCGTGCGGATGCCGAGAATGCCCTCCATGCCGCGTCCGCTCGGCGAAAAGCTCAGGACGACACAGTCGGCATACTCGTAGACCAGTTCATGGGCTGCCGGGAGGCGCGTTCGCAGCCAGCGGCGCACGGTGGCGGTGAGTCGTTCCTGCGTGGGGGCGATCGTGGCCAGCAAGCCACGCATGGTCGATTCCGCTGCGCGTCGCTCGGCCGCAGGCTGGCTGCTTGGCGCTGAGGGGCTCATGAGAGGACCCGCCGCAGAACAACGTGCGTGGCCTTCTCCGTGGCCGCCATCTCGACGCACGCGTAGCCGAGTTCGCGCATGTCGACCCCGTCGAACAGTCTCTCGCCCGCGCCAAGCAGAACCGGGGCAATCGCCAGATGGAGTTCGTCGATGAGGCCGGCACGAAGGTACTGCTGGATCGTGGTCGCCCCGCCGCCGATCCGCACGTCGAGGTCACCCGCCGCGGCGCGTGCCCGGTCGAGCGCCTCGTGAATGCCGCCCGTGACGAAGTGGAAGGTCGTGCCGCCCGCCATCTCGAGCGGTGGCCGCGCATGATGCGTCAAGACGAAGACGGGAAAGTGATACGGTGGATTCTCCCCCCACCATCCCTTCCACTCCAGGTCTGGCCAGGGGCCGCGGATGGGGCCGAACATGTTCCGCCCCAGAATCCATGAGCCGACATTGCGGAAGCCACGCGCGGCGAAGTCATCGTCCACCCCGCGGGTGCCGTCCTCGTTGCCGAACAAGGCGCGTTGCAGGGTGTGGGTCGGGAAGAGCCATTGATGCAGATCGGAGCCGCCAACGCCGAGGGGATTGTCGATGTCCTGCTGCGGGCCGGCGCCGTAGCCGTCCAGGGAGATGGTAAAGCTCTCGACTCGGACTCGCGTCATGGGTAGGTCCCTGTGGGCATCGATCCGTTACTCGTGGCAGTGGCTGGGGGCCGGCGGGGGGTGGTGCACCCAATCTCCAATCCTGTCATCACGTCGGCAAGTGCGGCGACTGTGAGCCTCTCCCGGATCCGGCGACGGGATGTGTTCATGCGGCTCGCCCACCGCGTCTCCGCTCGTGCAAGCCTGATGACACAGCCCCACGACACTGGAGAAGGACCATGAGCAAGGACAAGAGCGGGTACATGCACAGCAGCAGCGACAAGGCGCTCGATGAGGCGGCGCGATCGAAGAAGGAAGTCGCCGAGGCCGACGCGCATGCGCACCCCGGCCATGACGCCGACGACGTCCGCAAGCACGACGACAGTGGCAAGGACCGGATGTTTGAGGGTCGCGAGCAGCACGACGATGCCGACATGAAGAGCGAGAAGAACCGACTGGCCAAGGATCAGGCCAAGCATGATCACCCGACCGAGGGCAAAGGCGCCGTGACCGAGTCCAACATGCACGTCAAACACAAGGACTGATCGCGACGGCAGGCCGACGGAACGGTGTCTCGCCTCAGCGCCCACCCGGCCGCAGAAACGAGATGCCTTCCATCTCCCGTGCCACCGCCGCCGGGACGGTGATGCCCAGATGCTGCAGGATCGAGGGGGCGATGTCCACAATCGCCAGCGCTCCACTCCTGAAGCGCGGATCGAGCGCCGACTGATTGGTCGCGATCCATGTCGTGCGCTCGCGCGCGGATTGTCCGCCGTGGCCCTTGCCGGTGCTGGCGTCGCGCCCGTGGTCGGTAGTCACGACGATCATCCACTCCTCGCCCATCGCCTGACGCTGCTTGACCGCCTCCCAAATGCGCCCCACCATGGCATCCGCCTGCCGCACCGCCGCGAAGAACCCCTCGCCATCGCCGTTCGCGTGCGCGGCATCGTCCGTATGCTGGAGATAGACCCACGAAAGGTCGGGTCCCTTCGCCGCGATGTACGCGGCGGCATCCGTGGCCACCCGTTCGTCGATGGCCAGGATGTAGCTCGACGCAGCATCGTGTGGGAAGGCGACGGTGTCCCGCTCGAAGCCGTCTGCTGTGTGATCGAGCCGGAAGTTGCCCGCATCCGGACGCCCTTCACCGAGCAGCACCGTTCGGTTGTCGAGCCAGGTGGAAAAGAGCGCGGTCTGACGGGACGGGTCGACCGATTCGACGATGCGGAAGATGTTCCAGTAGTTGTAGTTGGGCGACAGCTTGCTGTTCCCGCGGACGTTGTGCTTGTTGGCCCACGTCGCCGTCAGGAGACTCATGTAGCCCGGTGCGGAGATGGTCGGTGTCTCGGTGGGGCCGCCGAGCTCGCCGCCCACATGGGCACGCGCGTAACCGCCGGCTGCGGCGATCGCATCGATCGAAGGCGTGGCGACCCGTTCGATCACGTCGGCCGGGATGCCATCGAGGATGATAAACACCGCCTTGCGGGGTACCGCCGCGCTCCTGACCAGCGGTTGGCTGCACGCAGACAAGGTGCCCACCGCGAGGAGGAATCCGACCATCGGTCTGAGCAGCATCAGTACACTCTTCTGTGGTCCGATCGTTGTGCGGCGTCCGAGGGCCGCGCCTGCCTACGGAAAGCCAGGGTCCGGAATCTGGCGATGCGAGTGGGGTGCTGTCTATCGCCCGTCGAGCAGCCGCGCGCACCGCTGCTCGAGGTACCTGCGTGCCGCGATATCCGTCGTGAGCGAGATGGCGCGCTGGTACGCCTCCACCGCCAGCTCTGAACGCCCCGCCTCGTCGAGCAGGTGCGCGCGCGTCGCCCATGCCGGCTGGAAGCGGTGCGCGGCATCGTCGGTGATTGCCCCGAGCATATCGAGCCCCGCCTGCGCGCCCTCGACTCGTCCGACCGCCGCGGCGTAGGCGACCCGCGCACCGAGCGTCGGCGCAATCGTGACGAGCGCGGCGTGGAGTGTCCTAAGCACCGGCCAGTCGGTGACGCCGGAAGTCGCGCGCGCGCAGTGGACCGACTGGATCGCCGCCTCGATCTGGAAGCGGCCCATCCCGCCGAGTGCACTGGCCCGATGCAGGAAATGTTCGCCGAGCGCGATGAGTTCCGCGTCCCAGCGCGACGCATCCTGCGCGTCGAGTGGCACGAACTCGCCGGCCGCGCCGCGCGCAGGGCTCCGCGAGAAGGACAACGAGATCAGCGCGGCGAGGCCCAGCGCCTCGGGCGCGTCCGGAAGCAGCTCGGCCAACGTGGTGGCGAGATAGTGGGACTCGGCCGCGAGGGAATCGCGCGGCTCGCTGCCAGCAACCAGCGGGAAGTCGATCGCGTAGGTGCCGTAGACCGCTTCGAGCACCGGTGCGAGGCGCTCCGCCATCTGGCTGCGTTCGGGCACGACGAACGGGATGCGCGCGTCGCGAATGCGGCGCTTGGCGCGTACCAGGCGTTGCGCCATCGCCGCCGGCGGGATCGCGAACGCGCGCGCGATCCGGTCGGCGTCGAAGCCGAGGACCGTCTGGAGCATGAGCGGCGTGCGCACCGCCGGGTCGATCGCCGGGTGTGCGCAGACGAAGAGGAGGGCGAGCCGCCGGTCGGGGATCGCGCCGGGGTCGAACTCCGGCACGACCGGCAGCGCACCACTCCGTGCCGCATCGTCGAGCAGGTCGGAGAGTCGATGCGCCGCCGATCGGCGGAGATCGTGGCGTCGATTCCGCGCCACCGTGAGGAGCCAGGCCTCGGGATTCTGGGGGACGCCCGTCGCGCCCCATGAGCAGAGTGCTTCCGCGAACGCATCGGCGAGGCAGTCCTCGGCCAACTCGATGTCACCATCCTTTGCAGCGAGGATGGCGAGCAGGCGGCCGTACGCGGCGCGGGCCACCTCCTCGGCGCGCGCCGCGGCGTCCTGAGTCATTGGTTCATGCCGCGCTCGTCCATGCGCCGTCGACGAAGCGGACCCCCGATGGGCGGATCTCGACGGTGCCCCACTGCGCCGCCGGGCACTTCTCGGCCCACGCGAGCGCGGCGTCGAGGTCGGGGACGTCGACCATGAAGATGCCGGCGAACGCCTCCTTGGTATCGGCGAAGGGGCCATCCTGCACCCGGAGCTTGCCCTGCTGGAGCGACACGCTTGTTGCGCTGGCGATCGTCTGGAGCACCTCGGCCGAGCGGAGGACGCCGGCGTCATCGAGCGCCTTGGCATAGCCGTGGAAGGCGGCCATGCCCGCCTTGACCTCGTCCTCGGTCAGCGTGGAGACGGCGGGCTGCGGGTAGTGGATCAGGAGTGCGTATCGCATCGTCGGATATCCGGGCTGGGGTGGAGTGGGGAGGCTGGGTACCCGAATGACGAAAGAGGGAGGGCGGAATCGACATCAGCCCGGGAGGGCTGCGGTCCCCCCACCCGGAGAGTCCCTCGGGACCTCGAACGCAGCGCACCCCCGAGTTGCTAGTTGCCCTCGCGCCGGTAGTCGAAGCGCCGAGGGGTGCCGCCCTTCATGAAGCCGATCGTGGCGGTCAGTGCGCCGTCGGCCGAGAGCTCGTAGACGATCCGCTTCGGGTAGTCGTGGCGTGGATTGGCAAAGACGGCGCGCGTCGACGTCAGTTCAGTGAGCACGAAGTCGGTCGGCGCGGCCCCGTTGGGCTGGGCGATGTAGACCAGACCGCTGTCACGCTCGACCATGCGCAGGTACTCGAACGCGGACATCCGGCCGCGGGAGACGGTGCGCGAGACGCCGAGCATCGCGCCGCCGAGCGGCGGACTCCACCGCTCCTCGATCGTCGACCCCGAGCTCCGCGTGCCGGTCCACGCGCCGGCCAGCCAGCCGATGCCGCCGATCGTGGCCTTGGCCGGGGTGGGCATCGCGATGTCTTCGGCATGGCGGTAGAGGGCAATCGATTCATACGGGCCGGTCGGTGCGGAGACCGCGCGGACCACGAGCCCCTCGGGCGTGCTGCGGAACTCGCGCCGGATCGTCCCGCTCGGCGTCGCGCTCGTGCCGCGCACGAAGTCGACCTGGTAGCTGAACGCGCCGTCCTTCCACGCGCCACGGTAACGCACCACCTGCGTCGAGTCGGTGATCGTGGTGATCGTGCCGTCGAGCGCGATGCGAACGTTGGCATGCCCGGAGCCGTGGCCGCGGACGAGGATGACCGCGTCCTGCTCGACGCGCATCGAGAATGTCGAGCTCATCGGCGGGCCGAGTTGCTCGAGGGCGCGCTCGGCGGTGCGATCCTCGACGTAGATCCACTCGCCCTCCAGTGCGCGTGACCCCTTGGCCTGCGCGGACAGCGTGCCTGGAGTCGTCGCGGCACCGAGGGTGACGAGCAACGCGAGCGCTGTGGATGGCCGGATGCGGAGCGTCACGGCGAAGCCTCCCTGGGTGAGGCGATCAAGAACCGCTGGCGACCCCGCCGTGCGGAGAGTCGCGACATTACGCCGGAACGTACACCAGCCGGATCACATCCTCGCCCATCGGATCATGCGCGATGAGGCGAAGCGGCGGCCGGGGTCCGGCGAAGTACGGCGTGCCGTGACCGAGTACGACCGGGTGCAAATAGATGCGATACTCGTCGATGAGGCCGAGGGCGGTGAGGCTTCGCGCCAGGTCCGGGCCGGCAACCTCGATCTCGCCGTCGCGTTCGGCCTTGAGCTCACGGATCGCGCGCTCGAGATCCTCACCCAACAGCGTGGCGTTGGGACCGACCGACGGCAACGTCCGCGACACGACCCATTTCGGCTGCCTCCGCCACGCCATCGCGAAGGCGTGCTCGTCCGCATTCCATTCGGGATGGTCGTCGTCCCAGTACCGCATGATCTCATACATGCGGCGGCCGTACACGCTGCCCGCCTGCCCCTCCGCTTCCTCGACGAAGTGTCGGAAGAGCCTGGGACCTGGTGCGAACCCTGTGTGGTCGACATACCCGTCCAGGGACTGATTCATTCCGAATACGAGCTTCGCCATGTTCGCTTCCTCATCCTGCGCTTGGGAGATGGTGTTGCGGGCAAAGGGGTGCGGGGGTCAGGCCCCGATCACGGCGGTCATTGGGGATGCCTCCCGATCCTTGGAAAGCCGCCGCCGCAGATCCAACCGACCACTGGGCACCCAAGAAGAGGCTGAGGTTGAAGTATCACCCCATAGCCTTGACTGGAAAGGTGCACTTTTGTATATAATCATATCCTTATAGAACGTGGCGGTTATGCAAATCTCGGAACACCTCGACCTGACCTTTGCTGCCCTGGCCGACCCCACGCGCCGAGCCATCCTGGCGCGGCTGGCGACGGGGGAAGCCACCGTGACGGAGCTCGCCAAGCCGTTTGCGATGAGCCAGCCGGCCATTTCCAGGCACTTGAAGGTGCTGGAGCGCGCCGGCCTCGTCTCGATGGACGTCGATGCGCAGCGGCGTCCGCGCAAGCTCGAACCGAAGCGGCTGGCGGAGGCCGTCGACTGGATCGAACGGTACCGCGAGCTCTTCGAGCAGAGCTACCGGCGCCTCGATACGCTGCTCGACGAACTCCAGGCCAAACCGTCCGCGCAGAAGACCGCCAGATAGCCCACACCGGCCGGCGCACCGATCGCGCACTCGACACCGTACCCAGGAGAAGCCGATGCCCAAGCCCGCAGAAGTGACCTTGCCGAATGATCGGGAGGTGTGCGTCACCCGGACGTTCAATGCGCCCCGCCAACTGGTGTGGGATGCGCATACCCGTCCCGATCTCGTGCGCCGGTGGCAAGGCTATGACGGCTGGGATATGCCGGTGTGCGACATGGATGTGCGGGTTGGCGGGACGTACAAGTGGCTCTGGAGAAATCGCGACGACGGCCAGCAGTTCGGCTTCTTCGGCAGGTTCACCAGCGTGGACGAACCGTCCACGCTGGTCCACGAACAATTCTTCGATCCGGGCAATGCGGACTTCGCCATGCCAGTTGGCGATCCCTGCGTCGTGGCGCTTGAACTCACCGAGGACAACGGCATCACGACGCTAATCTGCCGGTTGACCTTCGCGTCGAAGGAAGCGCGTGACGAGGCGGTCTCCACCGGCATGGCCGACGGCATGGAGCATAGCTACACCCGCCTCGATGACCTGTTCACGGCTGCGGCGCCAGGGGGCGGATGACCATGCGGCTCACACCATTCCTCCTGCTGATGCTGGCGACCACGGAGCTGCCGGCGCAGCAGGGTCCAACGACCGGGTACGCGCCCGTCAATGGACTCAACATGTACTACGAAGTGCACGGCAGCGGTGCCCCCGTGGTGCTGCTGCACGGGGCGTTCATGCCGATCACGGTCAATTGGGGCGGGTGGATCGACGAACTGTCCAAGACCCGCCAGGTCATTGCCGTCGAAATGCAGGGTCACGGACGAACGGCAGACATCCCGCGCGACCTCACCAGCGAGAACCTGGCCGATGACGTGGCGGCACTGCTCACCGTTCTCAAGATCCCCCGAGCGGACCTGATCGGATACAGCATGGGTGGCGGCGTCGCCATGCAGGTTGCCGTTCGACATCCAGACCGGGTGCGCCGCGTTGTGGTCCTGTCGGCACCGTTCCGCCGTGACGGCATGGTGCCAGGGGCCCTCGAGCTCATCCGGACCCTCACGGCGGACGCCTTCAAGGACTCGCCGATCGAGACGGAGTACAAGCGACTGAGCCCGACGCCGGATCGATTTGCGACGTTTGTTGAGCGCGTGGTTGCCGCTGCGTCCACGGGCAGCGATTTGCGTGTCGATCAGCTGCGGTCAACGACCGCCCCGATGCTCTTCGTCCAAGGTGATGCGGATGGCATTCTACTCCAGCACGTCGCGGAGATGTTCCGCGCGAAGGGTGGCGAGACGCACGGCGACATGGCCCCGCGCTCGGCGTCGCGACTCGCCATCCTGCCCAACACCACTCATGTGACGCTGCTGCAGCGCTTCTCCCTCATCGTCCCGATGGTGAACGACTTTCTCGACGCCCAGCCGTAGCCCTGAGGGGCGCGGCCCCCCCCCGTCAACGCCGTTCGCTGCGGCTCGGCACGGAGGCCGTGTGCGCAGTGGCGCGACATCGTGTGGCTATCGTCCCAGCAGCGCTCCCATGAGGGCGATCGCCACCGTGATCAGTGCGGTGACGCCGACCCGCGGGGCATGGCGCAGCATCGCCACGCCGACGCCGGCCAGGACAACCAGCGGAGCGGCTACGACGACCAGCACGGCGACGGGGAGCAACCGCGGGTGTCCCGCGAGTCCCGCCAGGATGAGGGCGAGTGCCAGCAGGCCCAACGCGCCGAGGGCCCGCGCCACCTGTTCAGGGTAGCGCGAGTCCACGCCGCACCATCTGGATGGCCACCCCCGCGAGCACGATCGCGAACACCGCTTTGAGTCCACGCGAGTCGATCCGGTGCCCGACGCTCGAGGCGCCGAACGATCCCAGCACCGTCCCGAGCATCACTGCCACGGTGAGGTGGACATCCACGTCGCCCCGCACCGCGTAGACGAGGGCCCCTGCCGCGGTGGTGATCCCGATCATGTAGATGCTGGTGGCCGCGGCGCGATCGAACGGCAGGTCGAGCATCAGATTGAGCACCGGCACCTTGAGCACCCCACCGCCGACGCCGAGCAGCGAGGAAACCACGCCCGCGCCGAGGGACGAGGCGCGCGCGAGCCCCATGCGGCGCCGGGTCGCAGGTGCCCGTTCCGTGCGGCCGAGCGGCCACATATGCCAGGCGGAGAAGAGCAGGATCAGGGCGAAGCCGAGAAAGAGCGGGCCGGCGGGGATCACCGCGGCAAGGAGTCCGCCGATCATGGCGCCGCTCACCGTGAATGCCTCGAGGTCGATCGCGAGGGGAATGTCCACCCGTCCCCGCGGCAGGTGCACCACCGAACTCGTGATCGACGTGGCGACGATGCACACCAGTGACGCCGCCGCCGCGGCGCGGAACGGCACCCCCGCGATGAGGGCGAGGCCGGGGACCAACAACACCCCACCGCCAATCCCCAGCAGCGCGCCGAGCGCCCCCGAAGCGGCGCCCAGCGCCATCAGTTCCAGGAATTCGCGGAGTGGCATTCCCGCAATCTAGCCCGACGGCACGCATGGGCCGGAGATCAATCAGACAGCCGAAGCCCGACGTGTCGAGCGCCACGGGGCGGATCATTCCAGCAATCATGGACACGCTGGCGCCGCGCGGACCTCGTGTCGAAACCGTCCGTCGCGCGATGGAACGCGGTGTATGGCACGCGCCGTTGGGCGTCACGCCGCCGCGCCGCTGACTACTTCGAACGTGCCCAGGCAAGTGCCATGAGGGCGCCGCCAAGACACATGCCTGTGCCGATGAGATGCACGAAATCCACCGTCCGAATGGTGGCGAGGCTCGGGCGAGTGAGCATGCTGCCAAGGCTCAGGAGACCAAAGGCGGCGAGCACGAAGACGACTCGAAGCGATTCGCGGCGTGAGCTCATGGACTATCACCTCTTGAGCGTGGTGGACGAGGAATCGGAACGTCAGGTGACGGTGGCGCTCGAGCTCACTCGAGCGTGTGATGGCATCCCTCGCGTCACCCCAATGGCCCGTGGGTCGGTCATACCAGCAAGACCACGCCGAGTACCACCCCGACCACCATGATCGCCAAGGCCAAGCTCAGGACCACGCCCGGGCTGCCGGAGAGTGGACGCTGGCTTTGGGGTAGTTGTCGCAGGAAGCGACGCCACTGAACTGCGCCCGCCGCGATGGCAAGGACACCCAGACCGACCAGGGCGGCGCCGAGATAGGGTGACAATCCATGTGAGGGACTCGCTCCACCCTGAACGGGGAGGAGGCGGAGGAAGAGGCCGAACCGCGCCACCACGAAGCCGAAGGCCATGATGGCGATGCCGGTGCGCAGCCATGCGAGCATGGTCCGTTCGGCCGCAAAGTACGTTCGCGGATCGGGCGACGGTTCAGACATGCTGGACTCGGACCATGATGGGGCTCTCCGTGGAGCGGCCTAACGTAGGGCGGGTCTGCCGCGGGGCGTGGTCCGAGGCGTCAGGCCCCGACCGCGCCGACCGCGTGTTGGGCCGACCGCCTACGCCGAAGGACAGAGCCGCGCCCGTACCGCCGCGGCCAAGGTAGCTGGCTCGATGGGTAGCCACTCCTTCCCACCGGTGACGGAGCCCGTGAGCCTGCCCGAAGCATCGACCGCCGACGCGAAGATGAAGCGCCACTGGGCGTGCTCGCAGTTCACCTGGAGGTTCATGGCGGTCCATGGATCTGTCTCTGGGGCGATGGTGGGATCCTGCTTGAGCACCACCGCGCGGTCCCGGCGAACCGAGACCGACAGGACGCCTGATGCCACCTTGACGCTCGACTGCAGGAATTCCACGTCCCGTGGGCCGTTGGCGGCTTGCCATCGAAGTGGCACCCAGTCGGGGGTCGGGACGCTGGCAAGCGCGATCGCGAGGAAGGCGCTCGTAACAATTGATGGCATGGGTCCTCGCAGGGGCGGGTGGACGTGTTCAAAAGCAGATCATCAGGTCGAGTCACGCACGACGTCAGGCCGTCCACTGAATACCCGTGCGGGCAAGTGCTACTGAGGCTTCACTGCCGGGCTCAGCGTCATACGGTACAACTGGATCATGAAATCGCCATCTGCCGCTTCCTCGAGTGCGTACGCGAGGTCAGGCGCGGCAAATGCCATGAGTGGCTTGGCGATGATCCCACTTCCGAGCGATTGCCCGTTGCGGACATCCAGGAGGTCGTAATAGAAGGACAGGTAGCGCCCCATGTCCAAGGCTGGGGTTCCATCTCCCTCTTTGGACGTTGCCCGCCGCCGCGGGGCTGCGGGCGCCCAGTTCGGCGCGGCTGCCGCATGCAACACAACCAGTGTATCTGCGCCGCGCATGCTCAGGGCGAGGATGCGCGGATAGGGCCTCGCGATATGCGGCGGCCGATTGTCGACCGAAATGATCTTCGCCGAGGGAAAGCGTGGGCTCTTGACTGGCACCAGGGTCGCGCGTCCGGTGGTGACCTCGAACAGCGCGAATTCGTACGCGGTGACGGGACTCACGACGATCGAACGATTGCTGTGCCGGGCAAGGCGACGAAAGGGAACATCGCCGGCCATATCGGAGAATGGATCCTTGATCGTCCTCAGGGAGTCGAGGGTCCCGCTCCACACTGCGAAGGGATCGCCTTGGCCACCAGGCATGATCAGTTTGGTCTGCACAATCGTGTTCGGGGGTCCACGCCCACCCAATCGCGACCGTCACGACTGTCGACTTGCCGTTCAGCGAGATCTGTCATGGCCGTGACGATGGAGAAGCGTGCGTCGCCCACAGCAACGCGACCGTCCGGCAACGCCGTGACGGAATGGATGGCGCCGAGTTCTCCCGGGCCCTCACCGCGGCGTCCCGTCAGCCGCTGGAAGCGCCCCTGTGCGTCGAACCACGCGATGCGGCCTACCTCGCTGATCGGTCCAACCACGTAGCCGCCGCTCGGCAGCCGACTCACTTTGGTCTGCTCGGTGAAGCTGAAGCTTGAGGTCGCAGCGACTTTCAGTTGGAGCGTGGGTGTGAAGGTGGCCGTGACCTGAGCCGATGACGGTAGTGCCGAGAGGCATACAAGTGCCGCGGCGCCGGCGACGACCCGTGCACCACGGAGAGGGAGTTTGCATCGAGAGGAGATCGTTCCCGTCATGGTGCCTCCACTCCGTTCGCTGGGACGTCGTCCGCAGTGGTGGAACGCCGTGGCCAATCGGCCGAACGACCTTGGCCATCGGCCGCGAGCGCCGCTGCCGCGATCGCCGGCGGCACGGGCTCGTTGGCCTGTCACGCTGTCCGACGATCAAGTCCGCGGCTTCGTGGCGCCGGCGATCCCGTCCGGGCCACGTACACCGACGAGCAATCGGCGGTTGACGATTGCTCCGGGCCGACCAATCTGCGCCGTCTAACCTGGCCCCGCCTTGCTGCCGATCACGTAGCCGAATTGAATCGATCCAAACGTGATCGCGGTCAGCAGGTATGAGATGATTCCCTGAACCCCCTGCGCATCGAGGCCGGCATCGCGCAGGGTGGCGGCGTATTGCCGGATGTGGCGCACGTCCACGATCAGCACATGGCCGCCGGGCTTGAGCACGCGCGCGATCTCGCGCACGGCGGTGTGCCGCTCGCCGGCGTTGTAGATGTTGTGCAACGCCATGCTCGAGAGGACGACGTCGAAGCTGGCGTCGTCGAAAGGCAGCTGGCGTGCATCACCGGTGTGCACCTCGACCTTGTCGGCCACGCCCTCGATCACCGCGTTGTGGAGTGTCCCCGCGGCGTTGTTGTCGCTCAGATCTTCTTGCTGCCACTTGTCGATCCCGACCGCGCGGCCGGTGGAGAGCCGCTTGGCGGCGCCGATCAAGAACAATCCGAGACCGCACCCCACATCCAGCACGCGCTCGTCACCCCGCCAGGCAATCATGTCGAGGAATTGTTCGCGCTCGCGCGCCTTGCCGATCTTGCTGTCGCAAAGCATCCAGGCGCCCATCGCGCCGCTGCCCAGGCCAGCCGCGATCAATGGCCGCCCGATCACCGCGATGAGGTCCTCCCTTGACCACACGCCGAGCAGCCGCGTGATCAGCGCGATCACTCCCAGCGCCGCCACGATGAACAAGTTGCGCACCGCGACCGGCGCGTCGATACCGTAGTTGGGGGCGGGAGTGGCTTTCATTCAGCGGCACCATTCAAGGTTTGTTTGCGCACGATGCCACCAGGTGACGGGACGCTGACCAAGCCAACGGCGTGCGTGTCCGAGGATCAGGCCCCGTCCGCCGCAAACGCTTGTTCGACCGCAACTCCATACAGTCCAACAGTGTCAAGCAAATCCAGAACCCACACTTCCACATGCAACGCCGTATGCCGGGATTTGAAGCGATCCTACGTCAGGCCTCGGCTCGATATCTGGATGGAGTTGCCGGCAGGGTCCTTGGCGTTTGCAAACTCGTGATTTGGTGCTTCATGAACGACGCCAAACTTCAGGCCAAGGGCCGCCTGTTGTGCCTTGAACGCGCGCACATCGCTCACGGCGAAGACAATCTTGATTTCTGACCCTCGCTTCTGGGACACAGCTGCCTGGTGCAGGGCGATCGTGCAGCCGCCGGCGGGGGACGCCATTTCTTGCCAACCAACCTCGGTTTCAGGCAACACCGTGAAGCCGAAATGCTTCTGGTAGAAGGCCCCGACCTTCGCGATATCTCGAACGTAGAGGATCACTCGAGCGACGGCCACAGGTTTCATCATCTGCTCGCACTTGTGAGAAAAAGGGGCCCGACTCAGGAAGTCGCGGTCTAACGTCGTGCGTTTCTGCGGCGGGGCCTGCCGAGGCCCGCGCGTACCTCAATGAGTCTACAGCGCGTGGGCCGAGGTGTCAGGCCCCGACCGCAGCAAAGGCTTGTCAGGCGGGCGGACACTCGAAGTGTGCGTCGGAATGATACGCCATGCACGATCAGGACACGTCGTCCGGACCGATCCCGGCACGCGTCGCCCGCCCTGCCAGCGGGCGGGTGACACAACGTCCTGCACCGCGGGACAGTCGGGTGGCCTCCCTCCAACCTCCCCCTCGCATCCCCCGTGACACACCACCACGGGCTTTCCCGCTTACAGGGTAGCGTACTCCTATCGAGGCCATCATGTCCCGCATTTTCCGACCCCTCTCCTTCGCCCTCCTCCTCCTGGCGGGTGCCTGTTCTGATCCCGGCGTGACGAGCCCGCCTGATGCGGTCGTGTCGAGTATCACGCTCAGCCAGAGCGCTGCGACGCTGACACCGTTACAGAGTGTGACGATCACCGCGACTCCCCGTGACGCTGCTGGCGATCCCCTCACGAGCCGCACCGTCACCTGGTCGACCACCGCCGCGTCAGTGGCGACGGTGGCCGGTGGCGTCGTGACGGCCGTGGCCGCCGGAAGCGCGACGATCACGGCGACGAGTGAGGGGAAGAGCGCCTCGGCGGCGATCACGGTGGAAACGACGGTGGTCCCCGTCGCCTCAATCGTGCTCAGTCAGACATCGGCCACGCTCGACGTCGGCACCACGACAACGCTCACCGCCACCCTTCGCGACGCGGCGAATGGCACGCTCACCGGTTGGACCGTGACCTGGAGCACCAGCAATGCCGCCATCGCGACCGTCTCGCAGAGTGGCGTCGTGAACGGTGTGGCGGCCGGCGGGCCGATCACCATCACGGCGACCAGTGAAGGAAAATCAGCGACGGTGAACATCACGGTGACTGCGGACTTTCGTCTTGCAAGCCTTGCGATCGGCAAGGACCACAGTTGCGGCATCACCTCCGCTGGTGTGGCCTGGTGCTGGGGCAGCAACAACGCCGGGCAGATCGGGATCCCGACCACCACGGCGCAGGTGGCACATGCAACGCTCGTGAGCGGTGGCAATATCTTCGCCTCGATTGCCACAGGCTCCGCGAACAGCTGCGGGTTGACCGCGGCAGGCGCCGCGCTCTGCTGGGGCGTCGATCTGACTGGCGCGCTACCAGGTGGGGTGAGCAGCACCCCCACCGCACTCCCCGGCGGATTCGCATATACCACGCTCGGGCTCGGAAGCCTGCACGGCTGCGGACTGCTGAGTAGCGGCATCGCACGCTGCTGGGGCAGGAACGATTTCGGCTCCCTGGGTGACGGGACCAACCTTGATCGCCCAACGCCGACGCTGGTGGCGGGCGGCAAGGTCTTCAAGGAGATCGATGCCGGCATTCTCTTCACCTGCGCACTGACCACCACTGGCGAAGCGTGGTGTTGGGGGCTGAACGACGCCGGGCAACTCGGCAACAACACCACTGCAGCGAGTGCCGTCCCGGTGGCCGTGAGTGGTGGACACATCTTCGCGTCATTGTCGTCCGGGGCGCGCCACACCTGTGCGCGCAAGGCCAACGGTGAAGTCTGGTGCTGGGGGCGAGGCAACGACGGTCAGATCGGCGATGGCTTCGCCGTCAACCGACTCGTCCCAACCAAGGTCAGTGGCAGCGGTGTCTTCCAGTCGATCGTCAGCGGCGAAGGCCACTCCTGCGGCCTGCTGGTGAGCGGGCTGGCAAGCTGCTGGGGCTACAACGCCAGTGGTGCGCTGGGTGATGGCACGCTCGTGCAGCGTTCGACACCGATCATGGTCTCCGGCGGCATGGTGTTCACCGCCATCTCCGTGAATCAGGGCGATCATACCTGCGCACTCGCGGCTGGGGGCATCCCATGGTGCTGGGGCGGCAACATCCACGGTGAATCGGGCGACGGGACACTGACGGATCGCCCGGTACCTGTCAGGGTGCGCACCGCGCCACCGACCTGAGCCACCATGCCGATGCAATGCGCCTTCCAGAGCACACCTCTCCTATCCGGGACCGTCGCCATGCGCGTCTGCAGCCTTGCCACACTCGCTTCACTGCTCCTCGTCGCCGCCTGCAAGGACAGCGGTACCACCACGCCCGGTGCGACCGTGGCGAGCGTCACCCTCAATCAGAATGCCGCGACGCTCACGCCCGGCGGAAGCGTGACACTCACCGCAACCGCACGTGATGCCGACGGGGACGCGATCACCGGACAGACGATCGCCTGGTCGAGCAGCGCGCCCACCGTGGCAACGGTCTCCGGTGGCGTGGTGAGTGCGCTCGCCGTTGGCGCAACCACCATCACCGCATCGAACAGTGGCAAGAGCACCACGGCTTCGATCACCGTGACGGCCGCACCGCCCGCGTCGGTTACGATCGCGCCGAATCCGGTCGATCTCCCCTTGGGGATGCAGGTGCAACTGACCGGCGTCGCCAAGGATGCCCTCGGCAACGCATTGCCGGGGAAAGCGATCACCTGGACATCGTCGGCTGGCGGCGTTGCGACCATTGCACCGACGACGGGCCTGGTGAGCTCCGTTGCGATCGGCGCCACCATCATAACCGCGACGAGCGAAGGCATCACCGCACAGATGACCCTCAACGTGCGCAGCGATCCCTCGACCCGCACCATGGCGACTGCCACCGGCGGCGGCACGACCTATGTTCCGGGGCGCGGCGTGTACGTGGTTCCTCTTTCGACCGTGTCGACCTGTGCGATTGCCACCACGCAACGCGCCTACTGCTGGGGTCAGAACTACATCGGCGAACTCGGCGACGGCACCTATCTCGACCGCGCCGTCCCCACCCCCGTGTCGCTCCCGGCATCACTCCTGGCGATCACCGTCGGTCAGCTCCACGCCTGTGCCCTCGACACCTCGAAGCACGCCTGGTGCTGGGGCAACAACTCGGCCGGCCAGTTCGGCAATGGCGGCACGCAGAGTAGCCCGGTCCCCGTGGCCGCAGGCGGGGTGCACAGTTTCAATGACATTGCGGCCGGCAACAATTTCGTCTGCGGAATCACCACGGCGGCGGCAACGTACTGCTGGGGCAGCAGTGATCACGGATCACTCGGCAATGGCGTCGTCGGACTCAACTCCCCCGCAACCGTGAACTCCACTCCGATTCGGATCACTGGCGACCCGGGCCTCGTGTCGCTCAGCGCCGGATCATATTCCGCCTGCGGCCTCACGGCCCTGGGAGCGGCATGGTGCTGGGGCTCTTATGAGCTCTTCGCTTCACCCGGCAGCACGGTGTTCCCGAAGCTGGTGACCGGCGGGCCCGCCTTCGCGAAAATCTCGGTCGGTGTCAATCACCGCTGCGCACTCAGCATGGACCGACACCTGTACTGCTGGGGTGAGAACTACGCCGGTCAGCTCGGTGATGGCACCACGACCACGCGCCTCACGCCGACGCTGATCGCCGCCGCAACCACCTGGCGCTCGGTGTCGGCAGGAAATACGGGCACCTGCGCGATCGCGACCGACGGCCGCACCTTCTGCTGGGGGCAGAATGCACTGGCAACCGGGGTCAGCGGGCTGGTGCCGAGTCAGGTGACCGGCGCACCGGCCTACGCGGTCGTGAGTGCGGGCGTGTCACAGACGTGCGGCATCACGCTCGAAGGCAGCGGATACTGCGCGGGGCGGCGCGGCGGCCTGGGCAATGGCGAATTCTTCTATGCCGCGGCGCCAGTGCAGGTGCTGAGCGCCAGCAACGCGGTCGATATCGCGCGCGGCTATCCAGCAGGGTGCTATGTCAGTACCGCAAAGCTGGTCCAGTGCTGGGCCGAGACGCCTGATGCGACCAGCGCGCGCCTCCCGTCGTTCGGATCACTGGCGGTCAAGGCGGTGACGATGCGTGCGCTCTTCGAAGAGGGCAGCGGCGGCTGTGCCATCCGGGACGCGGACAGCAGAGTGGTGTGCTGGGGAAGCAACAACTTCGGTGAACTCGGCAACGGCACCACCACGACGGCCGCGACTCCGACCCTGATCGCATCGACGAGGTCGTTCGTCTCAGTCGCCTCCGCGCTCTTCAGCGCGTGCGGAACCACCACGGCAAAGGAGCTCTTCTGCTGGGGTGGCCGACCAGGGGTCGGCTCCGCATTCCTCACGCCGGTGCAGATGCAGGCGGGGATCAATTTCACTTCGGTCTGGGGCACGGGCGGCGACATCTGTGCCATCTCCGATGTCGGGAAGGCCTACTGCGGCACACTCCCCAACGTGCCGACGCTGGTTGCTGGATCGCAGCAATGGATGGCGATGACGACTGGCAACGATTTCAAGTGTGGCCTCACCAGCACCAACGATGCGTGGTGCATGGGGAGCAATGCGCTGGGGCAACTCGGCGACGGCACCGCGACGGATCGCACCGTCATGACGGCAGTCGCTGGTGGACTCAAGTTCTCACAACTCGTGGGTGGCAATGCCTCAGCGTGCGGACTGACGCTTGCCGGCGCCGCCTACTGCTGGGGAGACGGACAGAACGGTGCACTCGGCGCAGCGCCTGGCGTGTCATCGCTGGTGCCGAGGGCCGTGCCAGGCGGACTCGTCTTCACGAAGCTTGCCTCGAGCTGGTCCGGCACCTGTGGTGTGACCAGTGCCGCCACGGTGTACTGCTGGGGAGATCGCACGTCCAGTGGGCTGGGCAATGGGGAAACCGATTCGCGGCCGACACCAGTCCCGATGACGGGAGGGACGCGCTTCCTGCTGTATGAGCCAGGAAGCGCGGGGTTCCGGGCGCAGTAGAACGAGACACGAGAGACGACTGGTGCGGCCCCTCTAGAAGCCGCACTGGATTCTCCAGGTGGTAGCCCTCGGGTGACATTGCTCCCGCACGGCGTGCGTTGTTGCGGCCGAGGCGTGAGGCCCCGACCGGAACAAACGCTTGTTCGGCAACGCCGGTCAGGCTCGTCACCTCGACCACGCCAGACCGAGCCCCGCTGACACGAGATGCATGTCCTTGCGATACACACCGGCGCCGGCCATCCCACCTAGCGAGCGATCATAGCCGGCCCAGAGGACCGGGCGCAGCGTAGAGCGGACGGGGAGCAGCGTACCGATGGCCACCGAGGCAGCGGGCGCTCGGCGAACTGAATTCTCGCCACAACCCGACGCGCCCTGGAGGCACAACGTCGGTGTCGACCAGAAGGCCACGCCCCCGCTGACGCGGACGAACAGGCCCGCGCGCGGGATGACAGAGCCAATCACCCCGGCAGAGATCGTTGAGAAGCCCTCGGAGGGATTCGTCCATCGGATCCCGCCGAGCCACGGCCGGAGCCGGTGACCAGTCGGCAGACTGGCGCTGACTGTTCCTGCCCAGCCCCCTTCCGGAAAACCACTCAGGCACGTGGCGCATTTCCACGCGAACCCTCCGCGTGCGGCGCCAACACTGAGCGTGGGGAGATTCGGTGAGACACTCTGCGCGACGCCGACGCGGATGACGAAGAGCGTGGAGAGCAAGGTCAAGTTGAGAGTGCGCAAAGGAGCTCCTTCCGATTGCCTAACGTCGTGCGTTTCTGCCTCGGGGCTTCTGGACTCGTCCGCAGCAAGCGCGGGTTAGACGGCCTGCTCACGGAATTGAAGCACGTTGCCTTCCGGATCAATGCCATCGCACACCTTCACGCCGTTGTACAGCCACTCCTTCTCTATCCCATTCAGAAGACCACCATGCGTCTCGGCCGCCGTGCGTACCTTGGCGATACTGGGTACGAAGAACACCAATTTCACGGCAGCGTCCGCTCGGCGAACGGGGGGCGCAGCAATGTGAATCCTCGCCGCGATGTGGTTCGGCATGGTTCGGACCACGAGCTGAAAGCCTGGCGACTCGAGCCGCACGTGCTCCTCGTCATGCTCCGCCAGTGTGAGGCCGAGGATGGCGGCGTAGAAGGACGCGACAAGTGCCATATCCTTCGAATAGAGAACTGCACCCGCTCTGAGGCCCTCGCTCACGTTTCTTGCTCCGCTCCGAGTAGTGCTGGTGAGTCTTGAACGTCTAACGGCGTGCGTTTCTGCGGCGAGGCATCAGGCCCCGACCGCAGCACGCGCTGGTTAGGCGGCTTGCCGTCACCCTGATGCCCTTGCAATGCGATACCTCCCCACGCCCTGAAGCCCGCTCTCGTCTTCCTCGAGCGTCCAGATCTGGTCTCGATCTGCCACTTGAAGGATTGCAGACTTCGGGAGCTGGAGCGTCCCGACATGGCGCCCCGTGGCATCCAGTACCCACCACAAGTGGCCTCCGCCGGCCGTGTCGAGCTCAAGCCACACCGATCGGTCTCGGCCGACCACAAGCCCCAGCAGCGGCGGGAAATACTCCCGGAGCTTCATCGTGCGATAGAGAGGTACGTTTTCTGGGTGTGACGTATGGGACATCCGAAACGCGAGGACACTGTCCGCGAACGCCCGGGTGAGTGCCCGAGCCGGCACGGGAAGCTCTCGAGTGAAGACCGTGCCCCCGGCGCTGTCGATCGCCGTCACCCGGGCTCGGACATTGCCGATCTTCTCGCCGACGGCCAAGGCAGAGACGACCCACGATCCATCGTCGGCGAACGCCCTCGTCTCAGGTTCGCAGAAGGGTATCGGTATGCTGCGGCCACCCTTGCCGAACTCACACGGGTCATCGTCTGACTCCTTCACGACAATCCGCTGCAGGTTGCCGTTCGCATCGAGCTTCACGACTCCACGGAGGTTGCCCCCTTGGTCACCGCTCGACGTGCTATTCCGCCATTGCGACAACGCGAGGAATGCGCCGCCTCTAAACATCCGTTGCGGAAACGCGTGGATGAGGCGAACCGCCGACCCATCTGGCGCTCTTGCCAAGGGAAAAGCCACCGGCAGTCGGCGGCTTCCCAGCAGGACGCCTTGATCAGAGAACTCCGTGACTCGTCCGAGGACCCGGTCTGGCACCACGAGCGTATCACCAACCCATTGAACGGGTCCGGGGAGGCGAAACTCTCCGGGCCCTGCTCCGGCCCGCCCCAGCACCCGCTTGGCGCCTGACGCCGAGTAGACCAGGACCGTACCATCTTCGGGTTGACCAATCGCGATCTGGCCATGGGGCCCGACCGAGAAGTTGCCCACCCGACTCAAGTCCGCTGTGTCCGGACTGATGAACAGCTCCCGCTTCGCGAGCAGTGTGGCCACCCGAGACTGCGCCGGGAGCGGGTGAGGCATCAGCATCACGGTCAGGACCGCGCTCCAGCCACCCACGATCAGGTGGGCGAAACTCCTGGGGCGTGACGCCCGCTGCACGCGGTTCACCATGATCACCCTCACCAGTATCTGTCCCGCTCAATGCTGCCGCCTAACGGCGTGCGTTCCTGCGGCGAGGCGTCAGGCCAAGAGAGCAGCAAACGCGGGTTAGGCCGCCTCGTGGGTCCTATGCTCTACGACGAGGCGGCGGCGATTCGCGGCGGCCATAACGTGCGACACCGCAACCCCCGCGTTGGCGAGCATGAACGCTCCGGTCGCGAGCCCCAACCAACCGGGCGTCGTCGGCGAGCCAAGGAGAGCGATCCACAGACCGATCGGAATCAGGGGCACGAGGCCCCACGTGACCCCGACGAGGGCGTAGAGTCCTGGCGAGGGGACGCGGGGAGCAACCCAAGCTTCCAACCACGCCATCGCTGGACGAGCAGCAAGTTCCATCGTCAATGCGACCACACCGCAAAACAGCGCGTGTTGGGCGATCGACGCTCCAACCGAGGTTGCAGTGCTGGCCCCCGCCCGCCAGACCCCGCCGCCCAACATGACGCCGGCGAAGCTCCACATTCCAACTGCGGGCGCGAGATAATGGGTCAACCAGACACGAGTGTCGGGGCGGTCCGAAGACGTCTGGAGGTTAGACTCACCCATCATGCACCTCCACGGCGTATCGCTGGATTACTAGGTTGGCCTAACGGCGTGCGTTTCTGCGGCGGGGCCTGCCGAGGCCCGCGCGTGCCCTCGTAAGACTACAGCGCGTGGGCCGAGGCGTCAGGCCCCGACCGCAGCAAACGCTTGTTAGGCGGCCAGTCGTCGGGCCGATGCACTGAGCGCCTGGTCCATCGCGGCGACGCCGCGAGTGGAACAGCGCGCTACTTCGCCTGCGCTCTCCGCCGCCCCACAGCCTTCCGCTCCGCCGTGAACGACCACCACGTTTTCGGCTCGCCGCCATTGATGAATGCGGTCACCGAGAGGAACACATCGATGACGCACGGATCCTGATTCGATCGGGTGATCGCACAGAGCTGATCAAACATTTCGTAGGGGTCGCGCCCCCGCAGATCACGTGGCTGCTCGATGCCCAGCAGTCGTAAATCGCCGGCAGTGGCCTCACCGACATTGGGGAGGTCAGTGAGTGTGACCACGTTGCTCCGGACGACTTTCGCTGGATTCACTCTGGCCACCTTAAGGGGCTAGATGTAATCGTGCTGCCCAATCCCCACGAACGCTACCGCCGTATGGCAACTCACGGAAGCCGCGGATAACGCCGGGTCCTCCCCGTCCGTCGGCGGCAACCAGAATCCAGCGACGCTCATCCCCCGCCGGGCACTTGACGCGTCAGGCCCCGTCCGCAGCAAACGCTTGTTAGCATGCCGACTACGCGGCGAACATCTCCTGGAGGACCCCCAGCACCCGCTCCAGAGTCGATGGACCGAGCCGCCCGACCTTCTTCGTGAGCCGGGCTCGATCTACGGTCCGCAGCTGGTCAAGCACCACGTGGCCGGACTTGCCGGCGAAGCGACAGGGAATCCGAAATGGATACGGATGCGGCCCCGTGGTGAGTGGCGCCACGATGAACGTGGTGAGCGCGCCATTCAGCTCATCGGGTGACACGATCACGCAGGGGCGGGTCTTGCGGATCTCTCGGCCGAGTGTCGGGTCGAGCGCCACGAGGAAGACGTCGCCGCGGGTGACCAGCTCCGAACTCACCACGTCCATTCATCCTGGTCGAAGGCGGTCGGACGGACGGCGTCGAGCAGGCCCTCCTCGGTCGCCGCCAACTCGGCGGCTGCGGCGGCCCACCCGGCGCGCGTCGAAGCCAGTGGGCGGATCACCACGGTGTTGCCGTGGACTTCCAGCTGCACGTCCTCGCCGAGTCCGGCCTGCTCGATCAGGAGTTTGGGCAGGCGGATACCACGGGAATTGCCGATACGGACCAGCTTGGTCTTCATGGGAGGCTCGGGAAGCGATGTAGTTACAATGTAACTACGGTCCCCCCGGACGCAAGTGACGGGTGTCGGTCACGCTAACGGCGTGCGTTTCTGCGGCGGGGCCTGCCGAGGCCCGCGCGTGCCTCAATGAGTCTACAGCGCGTGGGCCGAGGCGTCAGGCCCCGACCGCAGCAAACGCTTGTGAGGGCTACGACTCCAAGGTGTGCTCCTCGAACATCCGCCGACCATGCCGGATACTCAAGATGAACACGTGCTTCGGGTCACGACGGTACATCACGCGATAGGGCCGCACGATCAGTTCCCGGAGCTCAGGGCGACCCACTTCAGGAATCGCCCGGCCGCCATCGGGAAACTCGGCGAGCGTCGCGACTCCCGCGAGTAGCTGGTCGAGCCAACGCACTGCCGCCGTGGGTCGGTCGGCTTGGATGTACGCAAAGGCCTCGGCAGCCTGGTGCTCGGCCAAGGCGGTCCACGTGACCTTCACTTGAGCAGGCGGGCCTTGAGTCGACGGGCCACGACACTGTGCGGTGCCACCTTACCGGCCTCGATCTGGCCTTCGGCAGTCCGGATATCACGTAGCAACGCGACCTCGTCCAACAGAGCCTCATACACCCCAACGTCCAGCAGCACCGCGGCACTGCGTCCGTGCTGGGTGAGGACGACCGGGCGCTTGGTGCTCTGGACCTGATCGAGAAAGGCGGAGGCGTTGGCCCGGAATTCGGTGACCGGTCGGACGTCAGTGGAGGGGCGGATGCGGGACATGCGGGCTCCGGGATAAGGACGTTGCAACGTACAGTATACCGTACGTCCGTCTGCCCAGCAAGTCAGGCCACATCACGATGTCGGTCGTTAGCCTAACGGCGTGCGTTTCAGCCGCGGGCCTTGCGCTTCGGTGTCGCCCGCTTGGGCGATGGCTTCGGGCCCGTCGGCTGCAAACGCTTGTTAGGCAACCCGGCTTCGCGGCCTTCGCGAATGAATGCGAGGATTTCCGGCAAGGTGACGTCCGTCGTCACCGCTGGGATGTCGAGCGGGGACGCCACCGAGCGTACCGGCTGGAGCGCGAAGAGCCGGCCGTCGCGTCGACGGATGCGCACTTCTCCCTTGCGTGATGCCTCATCGAGGAGGCCCGCGAGCTGCTGCCGGGCTTCGGTGTACGTGTACGTCTTCATCTCACACCTCGAGGACGGAAATGCGGCTTGCCACAGCCGCCTTGTGCAAACTCTGGTCAAGCGTGAGCAAGGGCGCACGCAGCGCCAGACAGGTGGCGAGGAGATACGCATCGTACGCGTAGAGCCGATGACGGTGGGCCAACTCCAAGGCCGTCGCCAAGTCCACCGGAACCAACCGAATGGGAATCTTCTCGTAGGCTGCCGCGGCGGCTTGCGCGATGTCGAGGGAGAACCGCCGCCGCTTCAGGCTGGCACTCAACGCATTGCCCATCTCCCAGGGCAGGGAGGCCGGCGCACAGAGGGTGGCCCCGGCGGTGACCGCCACGACTTCGTCCCGGTGGGGCTCATTCAGTAGAACGGCGAGCAAGGCCGACGCGTCTACCACGATCTGCACGGGCAACTCCGGTGACATGTACAGTGGTACAATACCACTTAGGGCCGGGTCGCGCCAGTCTTGGTGCCAGTTTGCCTAACGGCGTGCGCTTCTGCGGCGGGGCCTGCCGAGGCCCGCGCGTGGCCTCGTAAGACTACAGCGCGCGGGCCGAGGCGTGAGGGCCCGCCCGCAGCAAACGCTTGTTAGACCGTGCCTTGACAGGAATGTCCATCCTGTACAGCTTTCCTGTACAACTATGCCGGAGCCCTTCATGACGGTCAAAACAAGCTACAGCCATGCCCGCGAGAACCTCGCTACCCTCTGGGATCAGGTCGAGGATTCGCGGGAGGCTGCGGTGATTCAGCGGCGTGGCCATGAGGACATGGCCCTCATTCCTGCTGACGAGCTTTCCACTCTTCGCGAAACCGCGTACCTCCTTCGCTCCCCCGAGAATGCAGTGCGATTGCTTTCCGCCCTGACCCGAGCGCGCCGCGGGCGCACCAAGGCCACCGACCTCGCGGCACTCCGTCGCGAATTGGGGGTGGCCCCCTGACTGCCCGTCCGAAGCGTGCTCGCGTGGCGGTGATCCAGGACGAATGCCTGGAGGATCTTCGCTATTGGGTCGACACGAATCGGAAGACGGCGCTTCGCGTGTTGGACTTAATGGAAGCAACACTTCGGGACCCAACCGACGGGATCGGCAAGCCGGAGCATCTCAAGCATTTCGGCGGCAATGTCTGGTCTCGCCGGATCAATGAGGCGGATCGGTTGGTCTATGAGATCTTCGCCGACCGCGTCGAATTCCTCCAAGCCCGCTACCACTACGGATGATGAAGGCTTCGGTCTAACGGATTTGCAAATCAGCGGCGAGCGCGTGGGCGGCGCAGCCGCATCACAAGCGCGCTCGTCCGCTGCATTTGCCGGTTAGGCCTTCGTCTTGCGACGGTGTCGGCCCCGCTCCTCCGCAACGCGCTCCGCCAGGTAGACCTTCATGAGGCTCTGGTACGGGACGTCTTGCTCGTTCGCGAGCCGCTTCAGGTCCGTGAGCAGCGTCTCGGGCAAGCGCATCGAGATGGGGGTGGTCGTGGGCTTCAGGTTGGGGAAGACGACACGACGCGCCTGCGTCCAATCGAAGTACTCCGTCGTATCCGCCGTGGCCCAGAACTTCTGCTCAGCGGCTTCGGTCGCAAACTTCGGGATCGGCTTGAGCTTAGGCTTCGGCATATCGCTGACGCTCCTTCCGGTTCATGTCGCGCGCGGACAGAGGGCGGATCCGGTCGCCCCGCAGGGTGAAGACAATCGCAAGGGTCCGCCCCTCCGCGGTCTGGCCCCACGCGGCCCACCGCTCTTCGACCTTCGAATGCCGAGGGTCCGGGGCAATGAGCAGGGGCTCGTGAAAGAACACCTGCTCGCATTCCCCAGGTGTGACCTGATGGCGCGCCACGACCTTGGGAGCATTGCCGGCGTCCCACTCAAAGCCCGTGCACTGGGCCAATCGGTCAAAGATGTCGGCGGCCACGGTGGATGTATATACCCGGTCTATACGAGGCGCAAGAGTCCGGCGATAGGCCTAACGTCGTGCGTTTCTGCGGCGGGGCCTGCCGAGGCCCGCGCGTACCCTCGTAAGACTACAGCGCGTGGGCCGAGGCGTCAGGCCCCGACCGCAGCAAACGCTTGTTATACCGCAGCCACGCTCACCAGGCGGAACGGGCGTGACTCGTGGCCTTCGCTACTTGGTGACGTCCGGGGCTCTTCCGCGCTGGGCATGAGCACGCGCGCTGACTCCCCATTCGCCGGGTTCGAGTCGTGACCACGTCGAGTCAGCGTGCGGCTGAGCGCGGCGACCGCTACGCCGAGCAGTCCGGCCATGAGCACGGCGAAGTACGTCGGCCCACCCTGCGCTGCCTCGATGCCGAAGATCAGGTGAATCACCAGGAGGGAAATCAGGGCGACGGAAAGGCCGCCCAATGCGATTTGGGCCACCCTGGCACGGAACCGGAACGCAAACCACACCCCGATGCCAGCGGCCAAGATGTTGCGCACGGCGGAGACCGTCCAATCTGGGGGCACCAGGTGGCCCAACCTGGTCAGAATGGTGAGCGCGACCCAGAAGGCGAAGGCGGCCTTCAAGTTGGCGGCCACCGGAGCCCAGCGCGAAGGTGGGACAGGCGGATGGACAGTCGGCACGACGGAATCTGGCCCAAGCTCGGCCGCGGCACGATCGAACGCTAGGGGATCGATCCCTGCTTCGATCGCGGCGGCGCGGAGCTCGACAAGGGAGACGGCGTCTCGATGCTGCGAATCAAGAGCCACTGCACGCGCGAGTAGTTGGTGCGCCTGCTCCTCCGTGAGCCTTGGAGATGGTACCGTGGAATCGTCCATCCTAGCTCTCCCAAGTCTTGGTGTGTCATGCGGTATAACGTCGTGCGTTTCTGCGGCGAGGCCAGGTGAGGCCGCCGCGTACCTCAATCTAGATCGGAAGCGCGGCGGCCGAGCCGCCATGGCCTCGACCGCAGCAAACGCTTGTTAGGGCGTCGCTTCGCACTTGCCTCCCCTGAGGACATCAGCTGGCGCGTAGGACCCGGCGGCTCGCGCAGGATACTGGAAAGCATACTTGACATAATGGAAAGGATGCTTTACAGTTAAGGCAACCCTAGCTGTGAGGCTTCTGTGAGCGAGTACGCAGACACCAAGTGGTACCAGTACCAGCGGACCGCCGGCACCACCTTGGCAGGACCGTGGCTGCTGGCCTGGATGGTCTCGACGATTGCCTTGGGATATCTGGATGCATCGAGCCCGCTTCGGGTAGTGGTGGCACTCTTGCCGCTCCCATTCTTCGGGTGGTTCCTGTGGCGCTTCCTGCAGTTGATCCGCAAGGCGGATGAGCTGGAGAGTCGGATCCAGCTCGAGGCCCTTGCGATTGCATTCCCGCTGTCGATCGCGACGGTGATGGTCTTCGGACTCTTGGAGCGGGCGGGATTGCAGCCGGTCAGTGGTTGGCCCCTGAAGGGATTGTGGATCTACTTCGTGGTGTTCTACTTGGTCGGCCGAAATGTCGCGCGCCGGCGGTACGCCCTAGGTGCCGGCCAAGAACACGGTCCGCCAACTGCGGACCAGCCACAGTGGTCACAAGCCGAGTTGGCGAGCCGGCTTGAGGTGTCCAGGCAGACCGTAAACGCGATCGAGGCCGGGCGATACGAACCGAGCCTCACGCTCGCACTAAAGATTGCGCGTGTCTTCAGTAAGCGAGTCGAAGAGGTCTTTGAGCTTTAGGTCGCACTGCCAGGCAGTCACCAGAGTGCAGTGCGATCGGCCCTAACTAACAATTCAACTCCGCCGTCTACGGCGGAAACCGTCCCTACGCTACGCCCGTGCAAGCTAAACCGCCAACCCGCCGAGAAGGTCGCCAAGACCGCCTCCATCCGCCGGACTCGTCACCCCCAACCCGCCACGATTCAGGACATGCGTGTAAATCATCGTCGTCGTCACACTCCGATGCCCGAGCAGCTCCTGCACCGTCCGGATGTCCGCCCCACTCTCGAGAAGATGTGTTGCAAACGAATGTCGCATGGTGTGGCAACTCGCCCGCTTCGTGATCCCACTCCGCCGAACCGCCGACGTCATCGCCCGCTGCATCGCCGACTCGTGCCAGTGATGCCGCACCCAATGCTCGCTCCCCCCGTCGCGATAGCGCCGGCTCGCCGGAAAGAGCCACTGCCACGCCAGGCTCCGACCCGCCCCCGGATACTTCCGCGCCAACGCCTCCGGCAACATCACCCACCCCCCGTCACCCCCCGCCGCGCAGTCCTCCCGATGCAACGCCGCCACCCGCCGGATCTGGTCGCCGATCGCCCCACGTACCGCCCGAGGCAGCACCGTCACCCGGTCCTTTGCCCCCTTCCCACGACGGATCCGGAACTCCCCCCGCTCCAGGTCGACGTCCTTCACCCGCAACGTGAGACACTCGGTCAGCCGCATCCCGCTTCCGTACAGCACCACGCCAATCAGCCGAGCCACTCCGTCCAGCTCCGCCAACACCCGCCTCACCTCCTCCCGCGTCAACACCACCGGCAATCGCTCCGGCTGCTTCGCCCTCGGCAACGGCCCCAACGCCTCCAAGGGCTGCCGCAACACCGCACCATAGAGAAAGAGCAACGCCGCCAAGGCCTGGTTGACGCTGCTCGCGGAGAGCTGCCGCGCCCCGGAGAGGTGGGCAAGAAAGGCCCGCACCTCCTCCGCTCCCAGCTCCCGCGGATGGCGCAAGCGGTGAAACCGGACATACCGAACCACCCAGGCCAGATAGACCTCCTCGGTCCGGGGTGAGAAGTGCCTCAGGCGCAAATTGGACTGCATGGCGCGCAGGAGGGGCGAATTGTGCTGCACAGGGAACTCCGCGATGAGAACGCGGAACCATCGCCGGCTACCCGGACGACCATCGGCACCCAGAAATGCGATCCGGTACCCCGTTCACCGTTCACCCCTCACCCCTCACCCCTCACCGTTCACCGCTCACCCGCGCCGCCTCCGGCGGCGCGCTGTCCATCCTCCGACCGATTGCATCGTCTCCACTCGGCATCGACATTCGAACACCTCACCACGGAGCACCCCATGCTCGTCCAGTTCAACAGCGATCGTCACATTGCCGGCGGCGAAGCCCTCGCCGACGCCTCCGAGACATCGGTGCGCGGCGCCCTCGGCGGATTCGTCGAACAGATCACCAGGGTGGAGATTCATGTCAGCGACGAGAACGGCGCCGACAAGGGTGGCATCAACGACAAGAGCTGCCGGATCGAGGCGCGGCTCAGTGGCCGCCCGCCGATTGCCGTGCACGCCGTCGCCGACACGGTGGCGAAGAGTGTCGACGGCGCCGCCGACAAGCTGCGCCATGCCGTCGAGAGCATCATCGGTCGCAGCCACCAGCACTGACCACCACCAGGAGTCCTGTCGATGTCCAGACCGAAGAAGCCCCGCCGCAAGTACAGCAAGCTTCCCACGGCGTTGCGCCGCGCCGCCCCGTCCGATGATGGCACCACGACGCAGCCCGAGTATCCCGCGCTCGAAGGGCGTGACCCGCTCCCCGAGGAGATCACCGGTCGTGCCTCCGGCACGCGGGACGATCTGGTCGCCTTGTTCGACAGCACCGACCGCGATCACCTCGCGGACGGCTTCCGCGGTGGCAGCGAAGACGACGATGCCGCCGAGGATCCCCCAACCTAGCGCTCGCCCTCCTGACCGCTCACGATCGCACTCGCTCCCGCCAACTCTCAGATCATCCCTTCGGTGGATGCACCGATCATCGGCGCCGGCACCATGTCGCAGCCGCTGACCGTGGTGGCACCAGAGGCGCGCGCGGTGACGTTGCAGTTCGATACTGGGATTCGGTGAGGACTGAGACTGAGCAGTGAGGGGTGAGGGGTGAGGGGGCAAACGCCGTCATCCCGAGCGCAGCGAGGGACCTGCGTATTCGCGAATACGCAGGTCCCTCACGTTCTTCGGGATGACAGGCCCCCCCTCACCCCTCACCTTCCGTCCCGTTCACCATTCACCGTTCACCCATCATCCACCCTACCCTCAAACGTCCCGTCCGGCGATCTTCCGCGCACCTTTTTCCTTCGAGTTTCGCAGTCATGGATTTCAGTCTGACCCCCGAGCAGGAACAGATCAAGCAGATGGTGCGCGATTTCGCGGCCACCGAGATCCTTCCGCACGTGATGGAGTGGGATGAGGCGCAGCACTTCCCGCTCCCCACCGTGAAGGCCCTCGGCGACCTCGGTCTCCTCGGCGCCGTCTTCCCGGAGCAGTACGGTGGTGCGGCACTCTCCTACATCGACTACGTCAACATCCTCGAGGAGCTGGCCGCAGTGGAATCGGGGATCGCCCTGATCGTCGCCGCGCACAACTCCCTCGGCATCGGCCACATCAACGTCGCCGGGTCGGACGAGTTGAAGCAGCGCTACCTGCCGAAGCTCACCACCGGTGAGTGGATCGGCTGCTGGGCACTGACCGAACCGGGTTCCGGCTCCGACGCTTCCGGGATGCACACCGTCGCCGTGCGCGATGGCGATGACTGGATCCTCAACGGGACCAAGAACTTCATCACCAACGCCACGCACGCGCAGCTCGCCACCGTGCTGGCGGTCACCGATCGCAACGACCAGAAGCACGGCATCACGGCGTTCGCGATCGAGATGAGCACCCCCGGCATCCGCGCCGGCAAGAAGGAGAACAAGCTCGGCATGCGGATCTCCGACACCGCCGAGCTGATCCTCGAGAATTGCCGGGTGCCGAACGCCAACGTGATCGGCCAGGTCGGCTACGGCTTCAAGGATGCCATGAAGACGCTCGACGGCGGTCGCATCTCGATCGCCGCGATCGCCCTCGGCATCGCGCGCGGCGCCTACGATGCGGCCCGCAAGTACGCCTCGGAACGCACCGCGTTCGGGCAGCCGATCGCCGGTTTCCAGGCGATTCAGTTCATGCTCGCCGACATGGCCACGGAAATCGAGGCGGCGCGCCTCCTCTGCTACAAGGCCGCCACCATGAAGGATGCCGGCGAGCGCGTCACCACCGCCTCGGCGATGGCGAAGTTGTACGCCTCGGAAGTCGCGGTGCGCGCCACCGAGAAGACGGTGCAGATCTTCGGTGGCTACGGCTTCATCAAGGAGTTCCCCGCCGAGAAGTTCTATCGCGACGTCAAGCTCACGACGATCGGCGAGGGCACCTCGGAGATCCAGCGCATGGTGATCGCCCGCGCCATTCTGGCGATGTAACGCATCATGGTTCCCGGACCGGTGCTGCTCTACGACGGCCAGTGCGGCTTCTGCAACAGCACCATCCAGTGGATCCTCCGGCACGATCCGCACGGCTCGCTCCGCTTTGCGCCCCTCGATGGGGTGTTTGGCAAGGCGCTTCGCGTGCGGCACCCCGAGCTGGCCACCCTCGACTCGTTGATCTGGGTCGTGCCGGGCCACGGCGACACCCCGGAGCGGCTGTTCACCCGTTCCAACGCCGCGCTCGAGGTCGTCCGGTACCTCGGCGGCCGTTGGCGACTCGCCGGGCTCGTGGCCATCATTCCCCGCCCGCTCCGCGATGCCGTGTATGACCTGATCGCGAAACACCGTCATCGACTCACCCGCGGCGAGCGATGCGTGCTTCCGACCCCGGCCCAACGGGCCCGTTTCCTCCCGGATGGTGCCGATGCGTGATCCTGCCGCCGTGCTCCTCGCCGCCGTGCTGGTCGCGGCCCCGCTCGCCGCGCAGCACCCCGCCACCCGCATCATTCCGAAGATCGAACAGGTTTCGCCTCGGGCCGGGTCGTGGCGCATCGGCGACACGCTGGTGATCATTGCCACCGATTCGCTGTCGCGCACGGAAGCGCTGCGCTTCGCCGTGACCCAGCTGCGCGAGGCCAGGCGCGTGGTGCGCGTGGTCGGCACCTCGCAGCCCGCCGCGCTCCGGCTCGCGATCCAGGGCGGGGCGGCCACTGACGAATCGTACGCGATGTACGTCGACAGCATCGGCGGATTGATTGCTGCGCCCAGCGTGCAGGGCATCAGGTACGGGCTGCAGACGCTGCGGCAACTGCTCCCGGCGCAGGGCAGCGGTCGCATCGAGGGCGTCGAGCTGCACGATGCACCCCGCTATCCCTGGCGTGGTGCGATGCTCGACGTGGGGCGCCACACCTTTCCCGTCGCCGACATCTTCCGCTGGATCGACCTGCTCGAGCGCTACAAGCTGAACGTCTTCCACTGGCACCTCACCGAGGACCAGGGATGGCGGATCGCGATCGACAAATATCCCAAGCTGACCAGCATCGGCGCGTTCCGGACCGAGACCGACAGCAGTCGCTACGGCGGCTTCTTCACCAAGGCGGAGATCCGTCAGGTCGTGGCGTATGCGGCGGCACGCGGCATCACCGTGGTGCCGGAGATCGAGATGCCGGGCCACGCGCGTGCCGCGATCGCGGCGTACCCCGAGTTGAGCTGCACCGGTGCGCCGCTCCCGGTCCCCGCCACCTGGGGTGTCTTCGGCGATGTCCTCTGCCCGACCGTCACCACCTTCCGCTTCCTCGAGGGCGTGCTCACCGAAGTGCTTGAGCTCTTCCCGTCCCACTACATCCATATCGGGGGCGACGAGGTGCCGAAGGATCGCTGGAAGGCATGCACTGAATGCCAGGCGATCATGCGACGCGAGGGGCTCAAGGACGAACACGAGTTGCAGCGCTGGTTCATCGCACTGATCGGCAGCTGGCTCTCGGAGCGCGGTCGGTCGCTCACCGGCTGGGATGAGATCCTCGACGGCGGACTGCCGAAGGGCGCCACCGTGCAGGCGTGGCAGGGCAGTGACCGCATCGCCGCGGGACTCGCGGCCGGCGCCGATGTGATCGCCTCACCCTCGGAGTGGGTCTATCTCAATCGTCCCGCCAATGAACTGCCGCTCGCGCGCGTGCTGCAGTTCGACCCCTCCGCCAACCTCGGCACCGTGGCCGGGCCGGGGAAGTTGCTCGGCGGCGAGGCACCACTCTGGACCGAACATGTGACCTCGCCGGCCAACGTGGAGTTGATGTGGCTGCCGCGATTGCTCGGCTTCGCCGAGACGATGTGGCGCGGACCGGCGGAGATCACGGAATTTCAGGCGCGCCTGGATGGCGGGGAACTCGCGCGGCTCGCTCGCGCCGGCTACGCCATCGGCCCGGCCGACGAGGACCTGCTCCGGATCGCGTTCGACTGGGACAGCGCCGCGGGCGGACTGCGCGTGCGCACCACGTCCGTCCCGGGCGTGACGGTTGCGATGCGACGCGCCGACAGCCAGACCTTCGCCGACGTCGCCGACGGCGCCCTCTTCAAGGGACGCGGCGAGTGGATCATCGAGGGGCGCTACGACGGTCGGATGGTGCGCGAACCCCGCCGGGTCACCATGGTGTCGCATCTCGCCGTCGGCAAGCCGGTGCAAATCGCCCGACCTGCCGACCCCAAGTACCCCGGCACTGGCAACTTTACGCTCACCGACGGCGTGCAGGGGAGCGCCTTCGCCGACGGCTTCTGGAATGGCTGGTTGGGGATGGACGTCGATGCCACCATCGACCTCGGCGTCGCCATGCCGGTCAAGTCGGTCGTGGTCTCCATGCTCGAGGAGGTCCGGTCGTGGATCCTCCTGCCGAAGGAAATCCGCGTCTCGGTCTCGGAAGATGGTGTCCGGTGGGAAGATGGCGGTGTGCGGTCGGTGCAACAGGAGGTCACGCCGGATGGCCGGTCGCGGCCGCGCATCACCCTTCCGCTGCCGCCGGCGACGCGCGCGCGCTACATCCGGGTCGTCGCCATCAACGGCGGGCGGCTCCCCCGTTGGCACAGCGGCGCAGGCGAAGCATCGTGGGTCTTCCTCGATGAAATCGAGGTCCACTGACCCTGGCCCTACAGGCACGCTCCTTGAAGACGATACTGGCTTATTCGCTGCCGCTCCGACGGGAGGCTCCCCGGCAGCTTCAGCAACGTCTTCCTGGAGATACCCTCATGACCATCGCCCTTCGCCAACGCGTCTCGCACGCGGGCATGGTCGGTCTCGTCGCCGCCGTCCTGGCAGTGTCGATCCAGTACTTCGTCGCGTTCCCGGTCGGCAACCAGCCCAATTGGCTGGCGCTCTTGAGCGCCGCCGCCGCCGCACCCTCCGCCTACATCATCGTCCCCATCCGCGCCCCGATCGAAGGGTGGATTCAGATGGAAGTCGGCGGCACCTCGCTCCGTGAAGCGACCACGCCGTTCGGTCCAGCGCTCCGCGCCGGGACGGATGACTTTCTCCTGATCGCGCTGGGGACCATCATCATGGTGGGGATCGTGGCGTATCTGGCGGAGGGAGTGCAGGAGATGGTCACGGAAAGAGGTGGGCGCAGGTGAACGGTGAGCAAGGTGAGACGTGAAACGTGAAAGGTGAAACGGAGCCGAACCTGGCACCCGTTTCACCTCTTACGTTTCACCTCGTGCGGCCATCGGCCGCGCCCCGTTCACCGTTCACCGTTCACCCTCCCCACAATCTCCCTAATCCTCGCTGCATCCGTCACCATCCTGATCGACTCATCCTCCGGCCAGTTCTTTCGAAACGGCACCGGCTGCGGATTGAACGACATCGTCTCGTGCAACGGCGCGGTGCCGCGCACGTGGATCTCGTGCACGCCGGTGGCGGCGATGAGCTCGGCGGCATTGTGCTCGTCGACGCTACCACCTGCCATGATCGAGATGCGGCCTGCCGCCTGCTGCACGGCGGCGGCGAGGTTCGCGCGACCATCCCAGGCGTTCTCGCGCTGGCCCGACGACAGGACGCGCTGGACGCCGAGGCGGATGAGCGTCTCGAGCGCGCCGACGGGATCGCGGCAGACATCCCACGCCCGGTGGAAGGTGAGCGGCAGACCGTCCGCCGCTTCCTTCCACGCCAGCACCGCGGCTTCGTCGACGTCACCCTCGGGAGTGAGCGCACCGATCACGATGCCGTGCACACCACACGCTCGGGCATGGGCCACGTCCGCCGTCATGATGGCAATTTCGTCGGCATCGTAGATGAATGAGCCGCCGCGGAGCCGGATGATCGGGAAGACCGGAATGCGGAGCGCATTCACCGCGGCCACGAGCACTCCGTGGCTCGGCGTGGTGCCCGCGTCGGCGAGATTGTCGCAGAGTTCGACGCGATGCGCCCCGCCGCGCTCGGCCTCGATGGCCGAGGCGACGCTGTCGACGCAGGCTTCGATGGTGATCAGAGCGACCACCCCGCGCGGTAGGTCGGCGTGATCCACTCCGGCGGCAGCGGCGTCTTGATCACGCCCTCGGGCGAGATCTCGATGATCCGCCCCGAGCGCACCGCGAGGCAGCCGTAGAGGACCATCTCGGTGAGCGGCCCCGAGTAGTCGACGAAGTTGGAGAGCGGCGCCGGGCCTTTCCCCATGATTGCGTTGATCCACTCGGCGTAGGCACCGGGCGAGCGCGCATAGGTCGGCTTCGGCGGCGTCTTGACCCACTGCTCGTGGCGCTTCGGATTCAGGATCCGGAGCGAATCGCCGTAGGCATCGGCGACCATCGCCCCGTCGGTGCCGACCCACATCTGACCACCCACCTCGCCGATCGGCCACTGATCCTTGTCGCCAAGCTCGGCGGGGCGGGCCGGCCAGATCGAGCCATCGCGCCAGACCACCTTGACTGCCGGGCGCTTCGCGGTGGCCGGGAAGTCGTACTGCACTCGTGACTGCTTCGGCGCCGTCTCTTCGAACATCTGGCTCGACTCGGGCGTGATGCGCGCCGGATTGCGGAGGTCGAACGCCCAGAAGGCGGCATCCATGGCGTGGCAGGCAATGTCGCCGAGCGCGCCGGTGCCGTAGTCCCACCAGCCACGCCACTTGAACGGCGCGTACACGGGCGAGTAGGGACGTTCGGCCGCCGGACCCTGCCAGAGATTCCAGTCGAAGGTCGGATGTGGATTGTGCGCCTCGGTCGGACGGTCGAGCCCCTGCGGCCACACCGGACGATTGGTCCAGTAGTGAATCTCGCGGATCTCGCCGATCAGGCCGGCCTCGTACGCCTCGCGGATGATCCGCGTGCCGGCACCGGCATGGAACTGGTTGCCCATCTGCGTCGCGACCTTCCGCACCTTCGCCTCGGCGACCAGCGCGCGAACCTCGTGCATCGTTCGCGTCATCGGCTTCTGCGTGAACACCGGCTTGTTGAGCTTGAGTGCCGCCATCGTCGCCACGGCGTGCGTGTGGTCCGGCGTCGACACCGAGACGGCGTCGATCTCGTTTCCCATCGTCGCCAGCATCTCGCGGTAATCCTTGAACTGCTTGGCGTCGGGGTAGCGCGCAAACGACTTCGCTCCCGACCGCCAGTCGACATCACAGAGCGCTGCGACCGACGCGCCAGCCTTCACCATCTCGGTGATGTCGGACTCGCCCTTGCCGCCGATGCCGATCGACGCGAGTCGCACCATATCGCTCGGTGCCGTGAAGCCGCGGCCGAGCACATGCCGCGGCACGATGTGGAAGGCGGCGCCAACAGCGGCGGCGGATTTCAGAACTGAGCGACGAGTTGGCATGTCGGGCCTCGGTAGGAGGATGATGGATGATGGATGATGGATGATGGATGATGGATGATGGATGCCAGCACCCCATCACTCCTCGTCCCGCATCCACCATCGATCATCCATCATCCATCATCCAATCAATGCGCTTCCACGACCGTCTTCGGCTTGAACGCCACCGCAAAAATCACAAAGATCACCACTGCCCCCAACGCCGGAATCTTCCAGATGGCGGTCCAGTCGTGGGTGCCGTCGGCGAGCTTGTGCGCGTCGACGATCCGTCCCGAGAGCCAGGAGCCGGCGAAGTTGCCGAAGCCGAGCGTGACCAGCGCGATGAAGCCCTGCGCGGCGGCGCGCACCTTCGGGCCGGCCTGCTGGTCGACGTAGATCTGACCCGAGACGAAGAAGAAGTCGTAGCAGACGCCGTGCAGCAGCAGGCCGGCATAGAGCAGCCACACCTTGGCGTCGGCGTTGCCGTAGGCAAAGGCGTAGTAACGCGCGGCCCAGGCGGCCATTGCCACCAGCAGGATCGTCTTGATGCCGTGCTTCCGGAGCAGTACCCCGATGAAGAGCATGAAGAAGACTTCGCTCATCTGCCCCATCGTCATCTTGCCCGCAGCGCTCGCCACCCCGATCTCGTTGAGGAAGGGATTGGCGAAAGCGTAGTAGAACTGGAGCGGGATGCAGAGCAGGAACGAGCCGAACAGGAAGACGGTGAACGACCGGTCCTTCATCAGCGCCAGGGCATCGATCCCGGCGGCGTCACGCCACGAGAAGGGCTTTCCCTTGCTCGGCGGCGGCGTGTGCGGAAGCAGGAAGGAGAAGAGGCCGAGGGCCACCGAGGCCATCGCCGCAATGCGGATCGGCGTGGCCGTGGCGTCGACACCGAGCTTGCCGAGCAGCAGCCCGACGGCGATCCAGCCGATCGTGCCGAGGACGCGGATCGATCCGAACTCGGCGGCAGGGTCCTTCAGGTGGCTCATCGACAGCGAATTGGTCAGCGCGAGCGTCGGCATGTAACAGAGGGCGTAGAGCAACATCCCGATGTACATCGAGTCGAAGGTGCTCAACGTCGAGACATAATAAAGCAACGCCGCCCCGATCAGGTGGAGGGCGGCGAGCATCTTCTCGGTGGGAAGGAAGCGGTCGGCGATCGTGCCGAGGCCGAAGGGCGTCACGATCGCGGCGATCGCGGTGGTGCCGTACATCAGGCCGATCTGTGCACCCTCGAACTTCAGCGTCTGGCCGAGGTAGGTGCCGAGGGTGACGGCCCAGCTCCCCCAGATGAAATACTGGAGGAACATCATGATTTGGAGCCGGAGGCGAGTGCTCACTTGATCTCCCGGATCTTGATGTTGCGGTACCAGATGGTGTTGCCGTGTTCCTGCAGGCCGATGCTCCCCTTCCGCGCCAGGCCATACGTGGGCCACTGCGCAAACTTGGTCTTGCTCACCGCCGCCTTGAAGGCGCGCGAATCGAAGTCGACCTGGTCGGCGATCTTGGTCCCATTGAACCACGTCTCGACGATCGAGCCATGCGTCATGATCCGCATGGTATTCCATTCGCCGAGCGGCTTCACGAGGTCGGGGGCCGCAGGCGCCAGGCCATACAAGGCACCGGCCGACGTGAGCGGCGAGAGGCCGTCGCGGTGGCCGATGTTGTCGAGCACCTGGATTTCCGGGGCGTTCTCGTAGACCACTTCGGTCCCTTCAGTGGCCCAGAAGAAGATGCCGCTGTTGCCCTTCGATTCGATCTTCCACTCGAGCACCAGCTCGAACGAATCGAACTGCTTGTCGGTCATGATGTCGCCGGTGGTGGCGGTCTTCACCATCATCCCGTCCTTCGCTTCCCACCCGGTCATCTGCCCCGGCTTCTGGTAGAGGTGCCAGCCCTTCATGCTCTTCCCGTCGAAGAGCAGCGTCCAACCGGCCTGCTTCTCGGCGGCGGTCAGGGTGTTCGGGGTGGCATGCATGGCGCTCATGTCATGTTGGGCGTGGGCGGTTGCCGCACCGGCAACCATCGCCACGGCGCAGGAAACGAGCACGCGAGCAGGCGCGCGTCGGAACATCGGCTGGCCTCGGAGCAAAGGGGAGTGGAGGGAACCCCGAAGCTTACGGGACCGAGGAGACTGGCGCAACGAGACGCCGCACCGCCTCCGCTCCCACCGGCCGCAACAGCCCGAAGGTCTTCCCCTCGATCGTCTTGAGCGTCGAGTCGGTGCTGGCGAGCCACGTGGCCGTCGGCTGCACCTTCCGCATCCGGTAGTCGAGGGCCTCCAGGCCGATCCGGCCCAGCGTGTTCAGCGCGCGCGCGACCGGGAGGCCATCCGTTGCCATCGGAGTCCGCCCCTTCATCGCGTCGAGCGGTGCGGTGAAGCCCTGCATCGTCTGGAAATGCTCCGCCAGCATTCTGCCTGCGCTGGCATCGCCCTGCACGGCCTGCTCGGCGAGCGCCTGCAGCCGCCATCCGTTCCACGGGTCGGGCCGTGCCGCATCGATCAGCCGGGTGAGCGGCGAGAACTGGTTGGTGCCGCGCCCCGCGAAGCCGCGCGGCCGGGCGTAATCCAACAGCCCGATCAGGGTCGCCGCATCGTCGCCCTCGGCAAAGCGGCGCACCATCCGCGCGGTGTGCGACTCATGGGTTGGCCCGACCTCCTCGAGACGGCGCGAGAACACTTCCAGCCGGCGATACATGTCGGGGACATCGCGCACCGACGCCGGCGACCAGAAGCGCTCGGCGACCCCCGCCAGCCGCGGCCAGAGGCGCGAGTCGATCGTCTCCTGCGTGATGTACTCGCCCCACATGCACGCCTCGCCGCCCAGCACCAGCGCCTGCTGCGCCGGCGTGAGGTCGTGTCCCGCGGGGAGCGGATCGCTCAGGTACATCTCGGTGGTGGTCTTGATGTGGTCCAGGTAGTAGGGCGCCGAGAGGATCGCCTGACGGCCCTGCTTGGCCGCGGTGATCAGGTAATTGGTGCCGCGCCACGACTGGATCACCGCGCCGGCAGGGAGATTGGGGGCGAGGATCTCGTCCCAGCCCACCGGCTGGCGGCCATGCTTCTTGAGGATCGCGAAGAGCCGGGTGTTGAAGTGGGTCTGCAGCGCATGCGCATCGGCGATCCGGTTCGCCTTCATCCATGCCTGAATCGTCGGGTTCGCCTTCCACTCCGTCGGCTCGACCTCGTCGCCACCGATGTGCCACGACTTGTCGGGGAAGAGGGTGACCATCTCGGCGATGAAGGTGTCGAGGAAGCGGTAGGTGCTCTCGACCGTCGGGTTGATCGCCGGATGCGACACGCCCCACTTCCGGTCGATCTGGTACGGCCCCTTGCCGCTCGCCAGCCCGGGGTAGGCCGCAAACCACGCCGTCATGTGGCCCGGCATGTCGAACTCGGGCACCACGCGGATGCCGCGATCCGCGGCATAGGCCACCACGGCCCGCACCTGCGCCTGCGTGTAGTAGTCGCCGTCCGAGCCCAGTTCGTGGAGCTTGGGGAACGCTTTCACCTCGACCCGGAAGCCCTGGTCCTCGCTCAGGTGCCAGTGCAGCACGTTCAGCTTCGCCATCGCCATCCCGTCGATGGTGCGCGTGATCACCTCGACCGGGATGAAGTGGCGGCCGGCGTCGACCAGGACACCGCGCCAGCGGAAGCGCGGCGCATCGCTGATCGTCGCCATCTGCAGCGAGGCCCCGCTGGCGTCCTGTTGGTAGAGCTGAAGGAAGGTCTCGAGGCCACGGATTGCCCCGACCACCGTCGGGGCCGTGAGCGTTGCAGTCTGCTTGGTCACGTCGAGGCGGTACGACTCATCGTCGTCGAGCGACGGCACCGCCGGAGACGCGCGTCCCACCTGCACGATCAGTCCCTTGATCGGCGCCGTGCCGCCGATGCTGCGCGGCAACGCCACCACCATCCGCGCCTCGAGTCGCCGCATCGCCCGCTGCACCGCCCGTTCCAGCCGCGGGTCCCGGTAGCCGGTGATCGCCGCGGTGAACGTCGAGTCCAGCAGCAGGGAGCCCGCCCCCATCGTCACCGAGGCCGGGACCGGGAGGAGGTTGTGCTGCTGGCCGGAACAGGCTGGCCGAAAAGGCCCGCCATCAAGGCAAGGGGTGCGAGGCGCATGGTCGGTCGGGGTTGGAGTAGTCTCAAATGTAGTCGTTAGTCGTTAGTCATTGGTCGTTAGTCATCCGTTCAGGCCCTCCTAACGACTAACGACCAACGACCAACGACTATACTACTTCCCGAATGCACCTCACCTCGCTCCACCGCTATCCCATCAAGGGCTGCCGCGGCCATGCGCTCGCCTCCGCCGAGGTCGATGCACTCGGCCTCGTCGGCGATCGCCGCTTTCTGGTGGTCGACAGCAACGACCGCTTCGTTTCGCAGCGGGAGGCCGCGGTGCTGGCGACGGTCACCCCGACCTTCGATGGCAGCATCCTCACCGTCGAGGCGCCAGGGGTCGAGGCGCTGGTGCTTGAGCTCGATCCGCAGGGCGCCTCGCGCGACGTGACGATCTGGGATGACCAGGTCACCGCCACCGACCAGGGCGACCATGCGGCCGAGTGGTTTGCCGAGGTGGTCGGCCATCCCTGCCGGTTGGTGCACTTCGGCGGCGAGGCGACCAGGCGGCTCGATCCGCGCTACTCGCCCAGGCCCGACGCGGAGACCGCCTTCGCCGACGGCTATCCGGTGCTGGCGGTGTTGCAGGAATCGCTCGACGACCTCAACCGTCGCCTCGCGGTACCAGTCCCGATGGAGCGCTTCCGTCCCAACGTCGTCCTCACCGGCGCGCCGGCCTGGAGCGAGGACACGTGGACCACGCTCACGCTGGGCGACGTCACCTTCGACGCGGTGAAGCCGTGCGCGCGCTGCACCGTGCTCACCGTCGATCAGCAGACCGGCGCCCGCGATCCGCAGCAGGAGCCGCTCCGGACCCTCGCGACCTTCCGGAACATTCCCGGACGCGGCACGATGTTCGGGGTGAATCTGGTGCCGAGAGGAAGTGGAGTTGTGAGCGTTGAGCAGGATGATCGATGATCGATCGGTGTGGGGGCCCTGTCATCCCGAGCGAAGCGAGGGACCTGCGTAGTCGCGGGCACGCAGATCCCTCACGTTGTTCGGGATGACACGCTCCATCGATCATCGATGATCGATCATCGATCATCCCTGTCACCTCTTATCGACCTACGGCCCATGACCCTCCGCCTCTACTACAGCAACGCCACCCTGCGCGACTTTCCGGCCACCATCATCGGTCACGACGGCGACCTCACGCGCGTCGTCCTCGATCAAACCGCCTTCTACCCCACCTCGGGCGGCCAGCCGCACGACACCGGGATGCTCGGCGGCGTGCCGGTGGTCGACGTGATCGACGACGAGGAGCGGATCATCCATGTCCTGGCAGCGCCGCTGCCGCTGGGCGCGGTGCGCGGCGTGGTCGATGCCGTGCGGCGCACAGATCATATGGAGCAGCACACCGCGCAGCACCTCCTCTCGGCGATCGCGGCCGACACGTTCGGGTGGGAGACGGCGTCGGTGCATTTCGGGGCCGAACACTCGACCATCGAGTTCGCGGTGGCGTACGGCAGCGGGGCACAGCTCGCCGAGCTGGCGTCGCGCGCCCAGGCGGCCGTGCGCGCGGCGTTGCCGGTCACCGTGACCTTCGAGGCATCGGCCGACGCGGTCGCCGCCGGACTCCGCAAGGCGCCGCCGCGCGAGGGTGAGTTGCGCGTCATCACCATCGCCGGGCTTGATCGGAGCGCGTGCGGCGGGACGCATGTGGCGAGCACCACGGAGATCGGACCGATCGTGCTCACCGGCGTCGAGAAGGTGCGCGGCCATCTGCGCGTCGGCTTCCTCGCGGGCGGGAGGGTGCTGGCGCATCTGGCCGAGCGTGACGCGCTGGTCGCGGCGTTGGCGCGGGCGCTCTCGTGCGCCGAGGATGAGCTGGCGGTGCTGGTGCCGAAGCGGCAGGAGGAACTCCAGGCGTTGCGTGTCCAGCTCGCGGCACTCGAGACGGAGCTCGCGGGGCATCGGGTGCGGGCATTGCTCGCCGCCGCGACGCCCGATGCCGATGGCGTTCGCCGCCTGGTGCATCACGCCACCACCGAATCGGCCACACTGCTCAAGGCGATGGCTCAGGCGGTGGCGGCCGAGCCGAAGGCCGTCCTGATCCTGGTCTCGACCCCGTCGGTGGTGCTCGGCAGCAGTGCCGACAGCGGGGTCGACGTCGGGGCCCTGCTGAAGGCCGCGATCGCGGCGCACGGCGGCAAGGGTGGTGGCTCGCCGCGGCTGGCGCAGGGGGTCGTGCCGTCCGGATGGCCGATGCCGTAGGGGCGACGCCTGCGTCGCCCTCTCGGTCGCGATCCTCGTACGGGCGACGCATGCGTCGCCCCTACACCCACTCGGAATGCCGATGTAGATTGGGCTCAATCCCCGCCACAACATCGTTACCCTCAACGCCAGGGCCGCTCATGTCGCGTCGCAAGGTCAATCGTCGTGATTTCATCGCCACCTCCGGAGCCGCTGCTGCCAGCGCCATGATCGTGCCGCGGCATGTGCTCGGCGGTCAGGGCTTCACGGCGCCGAGCGACATCGCCAACATCGCGGTGGTGGGCGCTGGTGGCATGGGCGCCAGCAACACGACGCAGATCCTCTCCGAGAACCTGATCGCCGTTGCTGACGTCGACTTCGATTACGTCGATCGGCGCGTCGGGCCCGCGGTCAACCGCGACGGGACGCCGAACAAGCTCCATCTGGCGCATGCCAAGGCGCGCCGCTATGCCGACTTCCGCGAGATGCTCGACAAGGAGAAGGGGATCGACGGCGTCATCATCGCGACGCCCGACCACACGCATGCCGTCGTGGCCAAGGCCGCGATGGAGTTGAAGAAGGCGGTCTACGTCCAGAAGCCGCTCTGCGCGACGGTCGCCGAGGCGCGGATGCTCGCCAAGCTGGCGGCGTCGAGCGGCGTGGTGACGCAGATGGGCAACCAGGGGCATTCGCGCGAGGACACGCGCCTGATCCGCGAGTGGATCCAGGCCGGGCTGATCGGCGCGGTGAAGGAAGTGCACATCTACACCGACCGCCCGCTCGGCTACTGGCCGCAGGCCGTCCCGCGGCCGATCGCGGAGGGCGGGAAGATGCCGCCGATGCCGGCGCCGGGCTCGCAGTGGAGCCAGGGCACCATCAACAACATCCTCGCCAACGGGATGTCGGCCAACGTGGTGAAGCCCGATTCGCTCAACTGGGATCTCTACCTCGGCCCCGTCCCCGAGATCCCCTATCACCCGATCTACCACCCGTTCACCTGGCGCGGCTGGCTCGACTTCGGCGGCGGCGCGCTCGGCGACATGGGTGCCCACCTCGTCGACGGCCCCTTCTACGCGCTCGGCCTCGACTACCCGACCACCGTCGAGGGGTCGTCCACCCCGTTCGGCGGGCCGCGCACGAATCCGGCGTCATTCCCGATGGCGACCAACGTGCAGTGGGAGTTCGCCGCGACGCCGACGCGCCCCGCCTTCAAGATGTTCTGGTACGACGGCGGCCTCATGGCACCGCGGCCGGCCGCGCTTCCCGACGATTTCAAGTACGTCACCGAGGGTGGTGTCTTCATCGTCGGCGAGAAGGGAGTGCTGGTGCATCAGACGTATGGTGCCAAGCCGCAGCTCTTCCCGGCCGCCCTCATGGAAGAGGCCAAGAAGGTTCCCAAGACCGAGCGACGCGTCACCACGACCCACGAGATGAACTGGGTCAATGCGATCAAGGGCACCGACGTGACGTCGTCGCCGATCGAGTACGCCGCGAAGCTCGTCGAGACGATGCACCTCGGCGTCGCCGCGGTGCGTCACGCGGCCGCACTCAACTCCGGCCCGCAGAAGCTCCAGTACGACGGGGCGAAGATGGCATTCACCAATCAGGTCGGCGCCAACCAGTACCTCACGCGGCCCTATCGTGCAGGATGGAACGTGGTCTGAGGCGCATCCACCCCCGATGCTCACTCGCCTCCTCGACCACCTGATCTGGGCCGACCTCCGCACCGCGGATGCGCTCGCCACATTGCCGATGCCCGACGCCGAGCTGCTGCGGCTCTACGCCCACCTGCTCGGCGCCGAGGCGGTGTGGCTGGCCCGGATTGCCGGGCGCAGCGGTGATGTGCTGGTGTGGCCAACGCTCTCCCTCGAGGAATGTCGCCAGCTCGCGGCCACCAATCACGCCGAGTTCGTGACGATGCAGGGCGCCCTCGACGATGGTGACGGCGAGCGGGTGGTCAGCTACGCCAACACGCGCGGTGAGCGCTTCGACAACACCGTGAACGAGATCCTCCATCATGTCTGCCTGCACGGGATGTATCATCGCGGCCAGGTGATGCTCGGCATCCGGCAGGAAGAGGGGACGCCAATCTCGACCGATTTCATCGTCTTCGCCCGCGGCGCATAACCACCCCGCAGGACCGCCGGCCGAGGCAGGGAACTCCCTGCCTCGGCCGTTTTATTATTGGCGCATGATCACCTTCCTTCTGGCGATGAGCGCCCTCGCGCCCGCCGACACGGCCAAGACCGTGAAGTTCACCGTGGACGCCGGCTTCGTGAACACCACCGGCAACACCGAGATCACCTCCGTCAACCTCGGCAACAAGATCGAGGCCACCCAGCGCGGCTGGAAGTTCACCCAGACCGGCGGCGTGGTCTACGGCAAGAACGACGGCGAGGTCAACACTTCACTCTGGCTGGCCTCGCTGCGGGGCGCACGCGATCTCTCCGCGAAGGTCTCGCTCTTCGTCGTGACGGAGTTCGACCGCAATACCTTCGCCGGCATCTCCTCGCGCTATGCGCCGCAGCTCGGCGTCGCCGCGAAGCTCGTTGATGCGGAGAAGGACAAGCTCCGCGCCGAGGTCGGCGGCGGCTACACCTGGCAGAACGCCGTGGCGGTCGGAAAGAGCGCGGAGTTCGCGGCCGGTCGCGGGGCGCTGCTCTATGCGCGCCAGCTCGGCCCCAAGGCGAGCTTCGGGCAGACGCTGGAGTTCCTCCCCAACTTCAAGACCAGCGACGACCTGCGCATCAACAGCGAAACCGCCCTCACCGCGCCGCTGGCGAGTGGCGTCGCGATGAAGGCGAGCTACGTGATCCGCTACGACGGGCTCCCCGAAACGGGCTTCCGCAAAACGGATCGGATTCTCACCACGGGGCTGCAGCTGGCATTCTGATTGGGCCGGGGGCGTCCGGGCCGCGGAAGGGTTACCTTCTGGGGATCCGGGCGCCTGGCTGGTGGCGGGCGTCGTCCTGTCGCGTCGTGCCCGCCGGAGCCACCTATGCTGCATGTCGCCCGCTGCGCCCTCCTGCTCGCCCTGCTTCCCGCAGGGCTGGTGGCGCAGGCGGGCACCACACCGCCGCCGACGGGCGCGGTGCCCCCCGCAGTGGCGCCGGCGCCTGCGCCGAAGCCCCCCAGCGTGATCAAGTTCACCGGCGATCTCGGCTACGTCAGCACCGCGGGCAATTCGTCGGTCCAGACCTTGAACCTCGGCGACCGGGTCAGCGCCAAGTTCGGCGTGGTCACCATCTCGCAGCAGTTCTCGCTGGTCCACGGTCGCAGCAAGGGGAAGACGGTCACTTCGCTCTATCGGGCGCAGGTGCGCTCGGACTATTCCCTGCAGGCCACCTTCGGGCTCTATGCCCAGGTGAACTACGAACGAAACGTCTTCGCGGGCCTGGCCTCGCGGGTCGCGACCAACACCGGGCTCACGGCACTGCTGCACGCCGACCCACGCCACCGCTGGTTGCTTGAGGGCGGCGTATCGGTCACCGCGCAGCGCTCGGTCGATCCGGTCACCCGGCCGAACCAGGACTTCCTCGGTGGGCGTGCGGCGACGTCGTACACCCACAGGCTCGGCGCCAAGGCGTCATTCGCACAATCGGTCGAGCTGCTGCCGAACTTTCGTGACCGGGAAGACCTGCGCATCAACACCGAGAGCACCGTGGTGGCGCCGATCACCAAGGAGGTCGGCGTCAAGCTGAGCTACGTGATCCGCTACGACGGCCTGCCGCAGCCGGGCTTCCTCTCGACGGACCGCCTCTTCACCTCCGGCATTCAGATCACGCTCTGATGGGGATGCGCTCGATGTCTGGTTGCGAGCCACGCGCATGACGTCGCCCCGCCCGCCGCTGGCCGAGCCGCCCGACCTGCGAGCGGCGCTCCGAGCAGAACCGGCGCTGCGCAAGGTGTTCAGCGCGCTCGCCTATACCCATCAACGGGAACACATCGAGGCGCTGCTCACCGCCAAGAAGCCGGAGACGCGGGCGCGGCGGCTGGCGAAGACCCTCGACATGCTCCGCAGCGACCAGCCAGCGCGCGTTGCCACCAATTCCACCCGGCCGACCGTCGCCAAGATGGGGCTCCGCGCCGGGCAGCGGCTGCTGGTGCTCGATGCCGACACAGCGGCGCGCGCGACCTTCGCCACGTTGCCCGCCGGTGTCGAACGCCTCAGTCGCGCGGCAACGGCAAATGCCGACGTGGTGGTCCTCTACGCCCTCACGGCCGAGGCACTCGTCCGCCGACTCCCGACGGCGCTCAAGGCGCTCGTGGCTGGTGGCACGCTCTGGGTGGCGTATCCGAAGCAGTCCTCCGGCCGCGCCACGACGCTCACCCGCGACCACGGCTGGGCGGCAATGCACGCCGCCGGCTGGCGCGGCATCACCCTGATTGCCTTCGACGACCACTGGTCTGGAGAGAAATGTCGCCATGAGTGACCCACGTTATCCCATCGGACCCTTCGTCGCGCCCACCGGGTGGGACGACCATCTCGTGGCGATGTGGCGCGGCGCGATCGCCGAACTGCCGCGCGCGCTCCGCGCCACCGTCTCGACTCTCGACGATGCCGCGCTCGACACCCCGTATCGCGACGGGGGCTGGACGGTGCGCCAGATCGTCCACCATCTGGCCGACTCGCACCTCAATGCCTACCTGCGCTTCAAGTTGGCGCTGACCGAGGAGAATCCGGTCATTCGCCCCTATTCGCAGGAGGCGTTCGCCAAGCTCCCCGACTCGACGCACCTCACGGTGGCGCCGTCGCTGGAGATGCTCGAAGGACTCCACGTTCGCTGGGGGATGCTGCTGTCCACCCTTGACGACGCGGCGTTGCACCGCACCTTTGTGCACCCCGAGTACAACAAGACCTTCACCCTGGGCCACACCCTGGCGCTCTATGCCTGGCATGGCCAGCACCATACTGCGCAGATCATCGCCCTGTGCAACAGCCGGGGTTGGTAGCGGCACCGCAGCTCACGCTCGTTTCTTCCTTTCTTGGAGATCGCAGATGGAGCGACAGAAGGTCGTCGGAATCGGGGGCATCGTCCTCTTTGCCGACAATGCGGATTCCCTCGCGCACTGGTACGAGCGCCACCTCGGCCTCTTCTTCACCCGCGAACCCGGCAGCCACGAGTGGTGGTGTGACTTCGGCGGCCTCTCCTTCTCGATTCATCAGGCAAAGCACCCGCTCGCACACGACCGGCGCCAGGTCGAGATCACCTGGTACGTGAACGACCTCGACGCCCTCACCGAACAGCTCGGCGAACTCGGCGTCACCCTCGCCGAACGGCAGGAAACCATCGACGGCGACTTCGCCTGGCTCGATGACCCGGAAGGGAATCGGGTGGAGTTGTGGCAGGCGCCGGGCAACTGAGCTGATTTGTAGCGACTGGTTATCGATCATCGATGATCGATCATCGATGATCGATGGCCAGATTCATGACCCCGGACCCATCCTGCTCCGATCCGGAAACTCACTCCTCAGCTGTGCCGTCCCCTCGATCATCACCCGCATCGCCGCTTCGGGCAGGGCACTCACGCCGACCACGGTGAGGGCCGGTGGCGCGTCCTTCCCGAGCACGTCGAGGATGGCGGTGCGCACGGTCTCGACGGCCTCGGTCGAGGGATCACGGAGGTAGACGGTCAGGCGGACCACGTCGCCGGGGACGCCGCGCGCGGCGCGCACGACGGTGACGAAGTTCCCAAGTGCCTGGCGGACCTGACCATTCAGGTCGGTGCCGACGAGGCGGCCGGCCGAATCGACCGGCACCATCCCCGAGACCTGCACCGTGAAGCCGACGCGGACCGCCGCCGGCATGCCGTCGAGCGTCGGGACGGAGGGTGCCACGATCCGCTCTGGTGTGGCGGAGGGCGTCGGCATCATCCCCGGCGGGGTGCGCGGCGCGGCGGGCGCGCAGGCGGTGAGGGTCAGTCCGATGGTGAGCAGGGCAGCGGCAGTCGGTCGCATCGTCGTCCGGGGGATGAGGGGAAGGAGTCTCATGGAGCGCCGTACACCGCACGCAGCCGATCGATCACGGCTTGGCGGATGTCGCGGTACGTGGTGATCGGTCCGAGCCCGGCGTTGCCCGGGGCGAGGTAGCCGAGGCCTTTCTCCTTGCCGGTGAGCAGGAAATCGGTGGTGGCCACGGTGTAGCGCCTCGTCGGGTCGAGTGGTGCGCCGCCGACCAGCCAGCGGTCACCGTCGCGCGTGACACCCACGGGATGGAGATAGCCACCGGTGCCGCGATTGGCCTCGCCCTGCTCCAGCACCTGCGCGAGCAGCGCACCGGTCATCGTCGTGCCGCTGACACGGCCCCCGAAGGGGAGGATGCGGATCACGTCGTACTGGGTCACCGGACCCGGAGCCAGGACATCGTCGATGCGGATCGAGCCGCCGTTCATCAGGCCGACCTCCGCCCCGGGCACTTCGGCGCGCAACGCCTCGGCGATCACCGTCGTGAGCCGACCCGGCCGTACCCGCACCGTGGCCTCGCGGCCATCCAGTGCCTCCGTCAGCGTCGTGACCGTGGCCCGCGGCTCCATCCCGGCCGCGCGGTAGGCCGAGTCGCCACGGGCGACCCAGGTGCCCACCTCCCGCGCGACGGCCGGATCTTCGCGCAGGGACGAATCGATCGGCACGAAGCGCACATCGACCACCGGCCGGGCACCGCGGCCCGCCACCGTCAGCCGGACCAACGCAACGCTACGGACATTGGCATCCGCCTTCACGATCGGCGTGAAGTGCGCGCCGCGGCGGATCAGGTAGTTCTCGTGCTCATGGCCGCCAATGATCAGCGCGATCTCGGGCAACCGTTCCGCCAGTTGCTGGTCGGCCGCGAGCGTCTGGTGCGTCAGCGCAATGATGACGTCGACGTTGCTGTCGGCGAGGGCGGCAACCTCCCGGGTGGCGGCGGTCAGCGGCTCCTCGAAGCGCGTCCAGGCCGGAGCGTTGTCACGCAGCATGACCGCGAAGAGTCCCACCCGAAGGCTCCCACCCGGGGTGCGCACCCGCAGCACCGTGCTGGCCACCGTGTTGGGAAAGCGCTTCCCGCTGCTGTCGACGACGTTGGCGATCACCACGGGGAAGCGGGCTTCCGCCATCCGGGCCCGGAACTCCGCCTCCCGCAGGTCGAATTCGTGATTGCCCAAGGTGGCCCAGCTCACGCCGACGGCGTTCAGGACCGATACCATCTGGCGGCCGGCCAGTCGCTCCCCCCCGATCTCTGCCAGGCCGAGGGCCGACGGAGAGAGGAAGTCACCACCGAGGGTGGTCACCACCCCGGGCAGGGTCCGGCGCAGCTGCTTGGCGAGGGTCGCCACTCGGGCCAGACCGCCGATCTGCCCGCCATCGATGGCACCGATCTCGTAGACGTCGTTGAAATGCAGGAAGGTCGCCGTTCTGGGCGCCCGCCCCTGAGCCGGGGTGGCTCCCGGGAGGGTGACGAGGAGGGCGAGCAGCAGGCTCAGGGCACGGCGCATGGCGGGTCCGGGAAAGAGGCAACTCCGCAATCTGCCCCCCCGGGGGGCTGGCCCGCCAGCGCTCGTCTGTGCATCGTTCCGCCCGCGGGGCGTCCCCCCCGTCGTTCACCTTACAGAGGATGTTGCCATGCGGAAGATCGGTCTGGCCCTTGCGGCCGTCGTTGCCCTGAGCGGCTGTGTCAGCAAGAAGTCCTACGACCAGCTCGTGCTCGAACAGCAACGGGTCACCGAACAGAAGGACTCGCTCGTCGCGGATGTGCTCGCGGCCACGCAGATGGTCACCGAGATCAACACCGATCTCGCCCGCGTCAAGGCGCTGGGCGTCTCGCCGGTCGCCGGCGGGGATCGGCCGCTCGCCGGCCGCGCCGAAGAGCGCGCGGTCCTCCTCGGCAAGGTGCGCGAGGTGATCGCCCGCCTCGACGCCGCCGAGCAGCAGATCGCGGCCCAGAAGAAGCGGATCGGCGGGCTGTCGGCCGAGCGGACCAAGCTCGTTGCCCAGCTCGATACCTTCCAGAAGTCGATCAATGACCTCCGCGTCGCCGCGCAGGAGCAGGAGGCGATGATCTCGGAACAGAAGGTCCAGATCGCGACGCTGACGTCGCAGGTCGACACGCTGAACCAGAAGACGGTGCAGCTGACCACCGAGAAGACCGCGGTGCAGGACACCCTCGTCCGCGTGATCGACGAGAGCAACGTCGTGTACTATGCCGTCGGTACCAAGGAGGAGCTGCTCAAGCGCGGCATTCTCGTGACCGAGGGGAGCAAGTTCCTGGTCTTCGGGAGCAAGACGCTGCAGCCGGCCCGCGACCTCAAGCCGGAGCTCTTCCAGCGGCTCGATCGCCGTCGCGACACCATCCTCACGGTGCCGGAGCCGAACAAGGAATACCGCATCGTGACGCGGCAGAGCGCCTCCTTCCTCGCCTCGACCGTGATGTCGAACGGCAAGGTGAAGGGTGACCTGCACATCTCGTCGCCGGAGTTCTGGGACGGCGGGAAGTTCCTGATTCTGGTCAGGGATTGATCTTTAGGCGTTAGTCATTAGTCGTTAGTCGTTAGTTGCGTGATCGGAGGTCGCTACCCGTGGTTCATGATTCGGGTGTGACTAACGACCAACGACCAACGACTAACGACTAACGACTTTCGTCTCCAACCGAGCACTCCCATGCGCCTCCGCTCCCTCCTCCCCACCCTCCTTCTCCTCGCCGGCGCCGCATCCGTCGCGGCGGCCACTCGCGCTCCGGCTCCGGCACCGCTGGCAATCCGCGTGGTGAAGTCGCCGTCCTGCGGCTGCTGCACGGCGTGGGTGGACTACCTGAAGACCAAGGGCTTCACCGTCACCGTCGAGGCGCGTGAGGAATTCACGGCGCTGAAGCGGGCGAACGGCGTGACGCCGGCGCTGGAGTCGTGCCACACCGCCTTCATCAACGGCTATGTCGTGGAGGGACACGTCCCGGCCGAGCTGATCAAGCAGTTGATCGCGACCAAGCCGGCGGGTGTGAAGGGCATCGCGGTCCCCGGGATGCCGATCGGGTCGCCTGGGATGGAGCAGGGGCCGCCACAGCGTTACACCGTCTACACCTTCGATGCGAAGGGGAAGGCGACGGTCTTCGCACAGCGATGAGTGAGGATCGGGTGGCGCAGATCCGCGCCGCTGTGCTTCGGATGGTGATCGGCGTCATCGCGGTGGATGCGGTGGCGCTGATCGTCTTGTATGTGGGGCACATCGACCAGCGGCCGAGTTGGCGCTGGCCGATGCTTGGCGTCTGGCTGCTCGCGACCCTCGCCGTGGTGCTCCCCGGGTTGCGCGCGGTGCGGATCGCCCGACGCGGCTAGCCTACTGCGGCTGCGGCTCCCGTGCCAGTTCGTCCCGGAGCCGGTTCCGCGCCGTCAGGATCCGCTCCCGCACCCGCTCCCGCAGCGCCGGCACATCCGCCATTGTCAGCCCTGCGGTCGGCTCGGCCGCCAACACCTCGACAATCGCGTGGGTCGTCCCGATGCGCCAATCGTGCTTGGCGATCGCGTGGCGCGTGCCGTAGAGCGCCAACGGGAGGATCGGGACGCCGGCCTCGACCGCCAGCCGGAACGCGCCGTCCTTGAACGGCAGCATCGCCTCCTCCGGTGAGCGCGTCCCCTCGGGGAAGATCATCACCGAGACATGGTCCTTCAGCCGGCGCTTGCACTCGTTCATCGCGTCCTTCGCGCTGGTGCCGCGCCCCCGCTTCACCCCGATGTCCATCGCCGCCCAGAGCAGCCAGCCGAGGAACGGGATCCGGAAGATCTCGACCTTGCTGAGCCACTTCATCTCCCACGGCAGGTGGGTGAGCAGCAGCATGTCGGCGAACGACTCGTGGTTCGACACCACCACATACGGGTGCCGCGGATCGGCCGGCATCACGCCCCGGGTCTCGAAGCGCCAGCGCGGCGTGATGAACGCCACGAACGGCCCGATGTTCCGGAACCAGCGGCCACCCCGGTAGTTCCAGCGATCCCACGGCCACGCCACCGCCCGGTAGAGCAGCACGCACGGCAGGGTCACCACCAGCGCCATGGCCAGGAGGGTCCAGGTCCAGATGGAGGCGAGGGTGGTTCGGAAGCGGGTGGGCATGGGGAGCAAACGTAAACGGTGAACGGTGAACGGTGAACGGGGGTGGGGGCCATGGGGTAAGGCCCCGTTTCACGTTTCACCCCTCGCCCCGGCCGTCACCGTTCACCGTTCACCGTTCACCATCTATTATCCCCGCATGAACCAATCTTCCATCGACCTCCTCTCCCGCCTCCTCGACGCCCCCGGCCCCTCCGGCTTCGAGCGGGCCCCGGCCCGCCTCTGGCGCGAGGCCGCCGCCTTCGCCGATGACGTTCACGCCGATGTCGGCGGCAACTCGTTCGCCACGGTGCACCCGGCGAGCGGGCCCTCCGGGGCGCTTCGGGTGATGTTTGCCGGGCACATCGACGAGATCGGCGTGATGCTCGTCCACGTGGACGAGCACGGCTTCTGTTACTTCGAGCCGATCGGGGGCTGGGATCCGCAGGTCTTCGTCGGGCAGCGCGTCGTCCTGCTGGGCCGCAACGGCGCCGTTCCCGGGGTGATCGGCAAGCAGGCGATCCACCTCATGGATCAGGTCGACCGCGACAAGCTGTCGAAGCCGCACGACCTCTGGATCGACATCGGCGCCACGTCGCGGGCCGAGGCGCTGGCGCTCGTCGCGATCGGCGATGCCGGGGTGCTCGGCTCGACCGTCACGCATCTGCCGAACGGTCGGATCGTCTCCCGCTCGCTCGACAATCGCATCGGAGCGTTCGTCGTCCTCGAGGCGCTGCGCCGACTCGCCGCCGATCGTCCCGCCCTGTCCGTGACCGCCGTAGCGACCACCCAGGAGGAGATCGCCTACAGCGGCGGTGGGGCGCGCACCTCGGCCACCTCGTTGGCGGCCCATGCCGCCATCGTGGTCGATGTCACGCACGCGACCGACTCGCCAGGGATCGAAAAGAAGCGCCATGGCGAAGTGAAGCTCGGCGGTGGCCCGGTCCTCTCGCGTGGCGCCGCGGTGAATCCGGTGCTCTTCGACCTCTTGGTGGAGACGGCGACGGCAGAAGGAATTCCATTCACGGTGCAGGGCGCGGCGAGGTACACCGGCACCGATGCCGATGCCATCTTCACCGCGCGCGGCGGCGTGGCGACGGCCCTGGTGTCGGTGCCGCTGCGGTACATGCACTCACCCAACGAATTGGCGGCGTTGAGCGACATCGAACATGCCGCAGCGCTGTTGGCCGCCACGGCGCGTCGACTCGAGCACGCCACCGACCTCATCCCGCGCTAGCCGGAGCGCGCGTCAGGCCAAGGCGCGCCGGGCATCCGGGGTGTCGATGTGTTCGAGGGCCCGCCAGGCGGCGGTGCGCACCATTTCCTCGTGGTGTCTCAGCAATCGCGCGAGCGTCGGCACCGCCGTGACCATCATCCGACGGCCTGCTGCTTCGGCCACGTCCGACACCACCTGCGGGTCGCTGCCCGTCAGTGCCGCCAGGATGGTTCCCTCGGCGTCCGGCATCTCCGCCAGTGCGGCGATGTAGGTACGTCGGGCGGCGCGGTGATGGGCGTCGCGCATCACTTCGACAATGGCGTCCGCGGCTTCGGCCCCGAAGGTCGTCAGCGCCTTGGCAATCACGCCAGGGGACGTCGGCTCGGTGAGTCGACGCGCCATCGCCTCGAGCACGCGGGGCGGGGCCAGTCGACGCCGCTCCGCACGCACGCTCACGGCATCGACGGCCGAGACGTCAAGGTTCGACAATTCGAGCAATACCTCGGCCAGCGTTGCCTCGTCGTTGTCATCCGCTGCCGCCCGACCACGTTCGAGGATCGGGTCGAGGCGTGTCGACATCCCCGCGCGCTCGACATCGGTGGTCCCGAGGGTGAGCATCTCGCCACCACCCCACTCATCGGTCGGTATCAGGCGCGGGGCGACGCCCGCGACACCGCCCGGCGCGCGGGCGGCAGACATCGGTTGCACACTGGCGCCCGGGACAATGGCGAGCAGTGCGGCGACGAACGAGGCCGGGTCGGGGTATTGGACGGGCGCCCCGACGAGCAGTTCGACGAGATCCCGCCACCGCGATGACTCCACCTGGGGTGGAATGCTCAGGCCACCCAGGCGGAGTTTGGCCAGCGCCTCGACGACCTGGGGGACGCCCGGCGCATTCGAGGGAACCGGGATGCCATTGACCAGGAGACCATCGTCATTGACCGCGATGGCGACCGCCGAGCCCCCGACGGCGCGCGCCAGCAACGACACCGCGCGCGCGTAGCTGGCCGGATCCTTTCCGGAGGCACTCGCCTCATGCAACGACGAGGCGAGCAGGGCGATGAGTGGCACGGGCATTGGTGGAATCTAGCGCGTTTGGCGGCGCGAAAGCGCGGCCGCGACCGCCAGCTGACGATCCGCCCCGGGCGGAAGGTCGAGGGCGAGGGCGGCGACCAGTGTGGCGGGAAGGTCATGCCCACCGGCGGTGAGGATACTCCGGGTCGCCCCGTCGCGAACGATCTGCCCATCGCGCAACCAGAGGGCCCGGTCGAGTGCCTCGTGGGCGAAGGAGGCGTCGTGCGTGATTGCCACCACCGCCCGCCCGCGCGCCACTCGCGCTCGGACGACGCCCGCGACTCGGCTGCGGGACGCCCCGTCCAGCGCGGCGGTCGGCTCGTCGAGCAGCAGGAGTTCCGGGTCGGTCGCCAACACCGCGGCCAGTGCCACCAGGCGACGCCGTGGCACGGGCAGGTCATAGGGGTGTTCGTCGATCACGTCGTCGAGCCCGAGCTCGGCGAGCACCGCAGCGACGGCCTCGTGAACGCGTGCGCTGCTCCACCCCGCGAGCCGGGGTCCGACCGCGCACTCGGCCCGCACCGACGCCGAGAAGAGTTGTCGTTCCGGTTGCTGAAAGAGGAATCCCACAGCGGGGGCCAGCTCTTCCGGGTGGCGGCCGCGCGTCTCGAGGCCGCGCACCGTCACGGTGCCGGAGGTCGGGTGGTCGAGTGCCATCGCCAGCCGCAACAGCGTCGACTTGCCGGCGCCGTTCGCGCCGAACACCCCGACCGCCTCGCCGGCGTGCACCGAGACCGAGACGCCGCGAAGCACCGCGGGGCCATCGCGATAGGCGAACTGCACATCGCGGCATTCGAGCAATGGTGTGCCGGCCGCGAGCGGCGCCGCGATCATCTCGACGACCCCGGTCCGTGCCGCGAGGCCAACGGCACCCAGCAACGGCGCAGCGAGGATCGGGCGCGGGGCCGGCATCTGCGCCGCGGCCGCCAGGGCGGCTGCCTCGGTCGTCGCCGCACCGGTGGCGAGGATCGCATCGCCCGCGAGTAACGGCGCCGGCGCACCGTCGAGTGCCACGGTGCCGTGTTGCAGCACCACCAAGCGATCGGCGATCTCGACGATCGTGTCGGCTTCGTCGCAGGCGATCACCACGGTGGCACCGCCCCGCGTCAGCCCGCGCAGCCACCGCTGCACGTGGGCACGGCTGGTCGCGTCGAGGGCGGAGAATGGCTCGTCGAGCAGCCAGAGCGTGGGTGACGTTGCAGCGAGCGCCGCGAGCAGCACGCGCTGCTGTTCGCCACCGGAGAGCGCACGAGGCGCCCGATCGGCGAGATGCCCGATGCCAAGCCGCTGCATCGCGTCGTCTGCGGCGGCGCGAATCTGCTCCACCGGCCAGCCGAGATTCATCGGCCCCACGGCGATCTCGTCGCGCACCGTTGCGGCGATCCCGCTCAACTGCAAGGCGGGAGTCGGACCGAGATACGCGATGCCGTGCGGGAGCGGGGCGAGCGTTGCGACGTCCCGACCGTCGAGCAACACCTCGCCGCGGCGTTCGCCACCGGTGAGACGCGGCGCGAGCCCGGCCATCGCCAGCAGGAGCGTGCTGGTGCCACTGCCGAGCGCGCCGGTGAGCCAGGTCACCGCGCCGGGCGCGACGTCGAGCGTCACGCCGTCGAGCGCCCAGTGTGATTGCGCCGGATAGCGAATGCGCAGTGCCCGCGTCGAGAGCGTGCTCATCGCATCACGCGCCACCAGAGCGTCACCAGCACCACCGCGAGTGCGCTCCAGCGGACCAGCCGATCGAGGGCCCCGTCAGCGGGTGGATCCAGCGCCGTGCGGCGTCCCGGCGCGGTGAGTCCGCGGGTCTCGAGCGCGAGCGCCTGCTCGTCGGCCTCGGTCAGCGACGCCAGCAACAACGGGAACACCAGGGCGGGGATGGCGCGCGCGCGCGTCGCGATCGATCCGCGCACCTTGAGGCCGCGCGTCCGTTGCGCTTCACGCAGCCGGGTCGCCTGTTCGCCGAAGCGACTCATGGCGTCGAGCGTGGCGACGACCAGGAACGCCACGCTGAAGGGCCAGCGCCGTGCAATCGCCGCCTGCAGAAAGCGGTGCGGGTCGAAGGCGCGGGCAAAGGCGAGCGACGCGGTGACGATCGCGGCGAGTCGGCTCCCCTGCTCGACGGCCCATGCCATGCCGGTCGCGGAGAGGGTCCCGCCCCACGGGGCGGCAATCCGCGGCCCCTCGCCCAGCACGCCATGCATCAGGAAGAGGAGGACCCAAAGCGGCGCGGCAAGCAGCATTCCGTGCCGCACGGCGCGCCCGACGCCGGTCAGGAGCGCGACGAGGCAGACGGCGGCGTAGAGCAGCGGCGGGCCATTTGGTGCCGGAACCAGCACCGCCAGCAGCACCATCGCCAGCGACACACTCCCGGCGGTGAAGGGGTGCGCCCGCGCGGCGAGGCCTCCGCTCATCGGCCGACCGCCTTGGCGCCGAGCGGGAAGCGGCCGAGAATCCGCCGCGGCAGGGCGCGCAACAGGGCGCCGACGACGAGGAAGGCGGCCGTCTTGTCGAGGACATCCGTCGAAAGGGAGGCGGCGGTGACCGCCACCGAGAGCGGCGCCCCCAGCGAGCGGAGCAGGGTGCTGACCGCCGTCACCCCGCCGGCCGTGACACCTCGAAACAGCAGGTAGGAGATCACCGAGGAGGCCGCGCCGCAGGCCAGTCCGGTCCCGACACCCCAGAGGCCCGTCCGCCACGACCCTCGGAAACCGCCGCTCCGCGCCGCCGCCACGGCCAGCACGGCGACCAGCCACTGGAGCGGGGTGAACGCCATCCACTGGTACCCGGAGAGCATCCCCGAGAGCAGTTGGGAAATCGTTCCCACCAGTAGTCCGCCGGGGAGGCCAGCCAGGACCGCGACCAGCATCGTCCCGAGGGTATCGAGGTAGACCGGGAGCGAGAGCTCGTTCACGATCCGCCCGATGACCAGGTTGATGGCGACGGCGGCGGGGATCAGGGCGAAGAGGCGTGGTGACACGGCACCCGGCGTGGTCTGGGGGGAGTGGAGCCACTAGAATCTAGGGGTACCCTAACCTGGAACGCCCAATGCGCATCCTGACCGCGCTTCTTGTCCTTGTGCTTGCTGCCTCCCCGCTGGTCGCCCAGCAGACGGTCGACCCGAAGAAGCCCGCCCCGGCGCCCGCCATGCCGACCACCGGCTACGGCGCCTGGTTCGGCTCGATCCCCGACATGGACAACTCCACGACCGGGATCTTCCTGAACGGCGTCACCGCCGGATCGCCCGCCGAAAAGGCCGGGCTCAAGGCCGGGGACACGCTGCTCAAGATGGCCGGCAAGCCGACCATCGACCTGCAGTCGATGACCGAGGTCCTCCGCGCCCACAAGCCGGGCGACACCATCACCGTCGTCTTCCAGCGCGAAGGCGCCGAGAAGTCGGTGGCGGTGATTCTCGGCGTGCGGCCCGGTTCGTGAGTCAGCCGGTGCTCGATGCCGATCGCGTCGTCACGCGACTGCGCTCGGCGTTCAACCACGCGGCCCCGCGGCAGGAGATGCTGACCCTCGCCGCGGAGCTGATCCAGGGGGCGGGCGCGCCGTACACCTCGGTGTACCTCTACATGCTGCACGGCAACGAGCTGGTGCTCGAGGCCTACAGTGGGCGCGACACCGAGCACGACCGCATCCCGGTCGGCAAGGGCGTCTGCGGCACCGCCGTTGCCACGGGGCAGGACCAGAATGTCGGCGACGTGCAGGGCCGCGAGAACTACATCGCCTGCAATCTCTTCACGCGCTCGGAACTGGTCGTGTTGATCCGCCGCGGTACCCAGATCCTCGGCCAGATCGACGTCGACTCCGATGTCCTCGATCCATTCACCCCCGAGGAGGAGCGCGCCGTGCGGCAGGTGGCGGAGGCGCTCGCCGTCCTGCTGTGACGGAACGCACCATCACGCGCCACGTGCGCGGCGTCTCGCTCTTCGAGCGGCGCATCGGCGAAGGACCCGAGGTCGTCGTGCTGCACGGCGGCCCCGGTGCGCATCACGACTATCTCCTCCCCGGCATGGATGCCCTCGCAACCCACCGCACGCTGGTCTACTACGACCAGCGCGGCGGTGGCCGCTCGCCGGTGGCGCGCGATGTTGCCGTCGGGTGGCGCGAGCAGGTCGCCGATCTCGAGGCACTGCGCGATGTCTGGGGGCTCGAGCAGCTGGATCTCCTCGGCTACTCGTGGGGCGCGCTGTTGGCCATGCTCTACGCGGTGACGCATCCAACGCGCGTCGCCTCGCTCGCGCTGGTGTCACCGGCGCCGGCCGCCAAGCAGGAGCGCGCTGTCTACGAGGCGGCACTCGCCGCCCGCAATGCCACGCCCGCGCTCCTCGCCGAGCGCAAGGCGCTGCAGGAGAGCGGGCTCCGCGCGCACGACATTCCGGCCTACAATCAACGCCTCTTTGAACTCGCCGTCGCCGGCTATTTCCACGATCCGTCGCGCGTCGGCGAGTTGACGCCGTTCCGCCTCACGGGTCGGACGCAGCAGGAAGTCTGGAACTCCCTCGGCGAAGACTTCGACCTCCGCCCCGCGCTCCGCGAGCTCGACGTGAAGGCGATCGTCGTGCACGGTGACGACGATCCCATCCCGCTCGCGACCGCCGAGGCGACCGCGGCCGCCCTGCGCGCGCCCTGCATCGTGCTGCACGACTGCGGGCACGTGCCGTATGTCGAGGCACCCGCGGAGTTCCTCGCCGCGCTCGACCCGTTCCTGCCGCGCGCATGAGCGACCGTCCGCATCCGTTCACCCTCGTCTTCGGCGGGCTCGCGGCGGAGCACTTTCCCGCGGTGCGCGACGCCGTGGGCGATGCGCCGGATCTTGACCACTTCCTGCTGGCCGAGGCGGTGGTGGACCTGTTGCACGGGATGCGGCCGGACGAGGGCGTCGGCGAGGCGATGGATGACTTCGTCGCCTTCACGCACGCGGCCTACTGCTACTGGGCGGCCGGATGCGTGACGCGGCACGTCGACCAGGCCACGACGGAGCGCCTCTGCGCGCCGACGATGGCGATCGGCACGCCGCCGCAGACCACGCAGTACATTCAGATCGCCCCGCGGCTGGTCTGGGCCCAGTTGTCCGATGGCGAGCCGCACGAGCCGCTCGACGGCTGGTTTGTGCTCCCCGATGGCGACGGGCTCCGGATGGTGGCGTGCTTCGGCGTGCATCCCGAACGTCCCGGGCTGGCGGTGGTCGTGGTGCAAGGTGATGCCCCTGGGCCGATGGCCCGCGAGGATGGCGTCGCGCTGTTTGCGCCGACGATGCCCGGCGGCGATACCGCAGGATTGCATTCGGTCGCGGCCCCTGAGGAGTTGATGCTGCTCGGGTGGCGCGCGGCCCGGATCGGAGAGGAGCGCTGAGATGGCGGTGATGGATCGGACGGCAGTCGCGCGCGCGCTCGACCAGATCGCGGACTACCTCGAACTGAAGGGCGAGAACACCTTCCGCGTGCGCGCCTTCACCGCCGCCGCCAAGACGGTGGAGGGCTTCGCCGCACCACTCGAAGACGCCATCGCCGACGGCTCGCTTGCCGACGCGAAGGGCATCGGCCCTGCCATCCTGCAGACCATTACCGAACTGGTGCAGACCGGGCGTGCCGAGCTGCTCGAGGAGTTGCGGCGCGAGGTTCCGCCCGGGCTGGTCGAGATGCTGCAGCTCTCTGGCCTCGGCGTTTCCAAGGTGCGCGCCATCCACCAGACGCTGGGCATCAACACGCTGGCCGAGTTGGAAATTGCCGCGGGCGATGGTCGCCTCGCGGCGCTGCCACGGTTCGGCGAACGGACCGCGCAGAATGTCGCCAAGGGGATCGCCTTCCTGCGGCAGGCAAGTCAGTCGCGGCTGATCCACCATGCACACGACGAGGCCGAAGGGCTCGCCGAGGCGCTGAGCCGCGTGCCGCACGTCGTGGCGGTGCACATCGCCGGCGAAGTCCGCCGCCGGATGGAAACGGTGCGCGAGCTCGTCGTGGTGCTGGTCGCCGACGTCCCGCCGGAGGAGATCTTCCGTGCGTTGAGCGCCCTGCCGGGTGCCCGCGAAATCGCCGGGCAGGACGAGCGTCGTGCCACGCTGCGGCTCGCGGCCGGCACCGCGGTGCAGGTCATCGTGACCCCGCCGCAGAATCTCGGCGCCGTCCTCGTGCAGGCCACCGGCAGCGCGGAACACCTCGCCGCCCTCGCGGCCCATGCAACGTCGCGCGGCTTCACGCTCGCCGGCACCGCGCTCTGGCAGGGCAGTCGCTTCGTCCCGACGCCGAGCGAGGAGTCGCTCTATCACGCGCTCGGCCTGCCCTGGATTCCGCCCGAACTCCGCGAGGCCGGCACCGAGCTGACGGCACCGGTGCCCCGGCTGCTTGAGCGCAGCGACCTCCGCGGCTTCCTGCACTGCCACACCGTCTACTCCGATGGCAGCAACACGGTGGCGGAGATCGCGGCGGCCTGCCTGGCTGAGGGCTACGCCTACTGCGGCATCACCGACCACTCGCGCGCCGCGGCGTACGCCGGCGGGATGCAGCCGGATGACCTGCGTCGGCAGTGGGACGAGATCGATGCGGTCAACGCGGCGATGCCGGGGATCCGTGTCCTCAAGGGGATCGAGAGCGACATCCTCGCCGATGGGGCGCTCGACTATCCCGACGACATCCTCGCCGGCTTCGACTTCATCATCGGCTCGGTGCACTCCCGCTTCACGCTCACGCGCGAGGAGATGACCGAGCGGATCTGTCGCGCCCTGACCTCGCCGTATCTCGCGATCCTCGGCCACCCCACGGGGCGGCTGCTGCTCGCGCGCGAGGCGTACCCGATCGACCTTGATCGCATCTTCGAGGTGGCCGCGGCCAATCAGGTGGCGATCGAGATCAACGCCGATCCGCACCGGCTCGATCTCGACTGGCGCGTGCTGCGCGCGGCGCGTGCCGCCGGCGTGATGATCACCATCGGGAGCGATGCGCACACGGTGGCGGGACTCGCCAACGTGCGCTGGGGCGTCGGTGTGGCACGGAAGGGCGGCCTCGGCCGGGACGACATCCTCAACTGTCGCGACGCCGACGGCTTCCTCCGCTTCGCGCGCGCTCGTCGCCCCTGATGGCGCGGGAGACCAGGGCCGCCAAGGCGAGCCGCGTACTGGAACTGCTCGCGCGGCTCAAGGCCGAGTATCCCGACGCGCACTGCGAACTCGACTACCGCAACGCCTTCGAGCTGCTCGCCGCCACGATCCTCTCGGCGCAGTGCACCGACGTGCGGGTCAACCTGGTCACGCCGGCGCTCTTTGCCCGCTACCCCGATGCGCACGCGCTCGCCGCCGCGAAGCAGGAAGACGTCGAGGAGCTGATCCGCTCCACCGGCTTCTTCCGCAACAAGGCGAAGTCGCTCATCGGGATGGCCCAGGGATTGGTGGCCGAGTTCGACGGCGAGGTGCCCCGGACCATGGCCGAGCTGCGGCCGCTCCCCGGTGTCGGCCGGAAGACGGCGAACGTCGTCCTCGGCAACGCCTTCGGCCTCAGCGAGGGGATCACGGTGGACACCCATGTCCTCCGTCTCTGCCGCCTGCTGGGCCTCTCCCGGGCCACCGATGCGGTCAAGTTGGAACAGGAGCTGATGCCGCTCATCCCTCGGGACGACTGGGCGCTGGTCTCGCACCTGCTGATCTGGCACGGGCGGCGGGTGTGCATTGCGAATCGACCCAAGTGTGGGGAGTGCGTGCTGAATGACCTGTGTCCGAGCCGGCAGGATGATGGATGATGGATGATGGATCATGGATGATTGATCGGCATATTCATCATCTATCATCCATCATCCATCATCCTATATTTGACGCTTCACCTTTTGAGGATCTCCACGATGTCCAAGACTGCCACTCTCGTCACCGCCCGCGGCACCATCACGGCCGAGCTCTATCCAGAGGCCGCGCCGGGGACGGTCGAGAATTTCGAGAAGCTTGCCAACAGCGAGTTCTATGATGGCGTGCGGTTCCACCGCGTCATCAACAACTTCGTGATTCAGGGTGGCGATCCGCTCTCGAAGGATCCGAACAACCCGCGCGTCGGCACCGGTGGCCCGGGCTGGACCATCAAGTGCGAGACCAAGGGCAACCCGCACAAGCACGCGGCCGGCTCGCTCTCGATGGCGCATGCCGGCAAGGATACGGGTGGCTCGCAGTTCTTCATCGCGCACTCGCCGCAGCCGCACCTCGATGGCATCCACACCGTCTTCGGGCAGGTGACCGAGGGGATGGACGTGGTCAATGCGATCAAGCAGGGCGATGTCATCACCTCGATCCGGGTGAGCTGACCCTGCACGTCGAACTCGCAGCCCTCGCCGACTATGCCCTGGTCGATCAGTACGGCAAGCTCTCCATCCTGGGGATCTGGCGGCACCTGATGGTCGGGCAGTTTCCTGGCGTCCACCCGCGCGCGCACCTGGTGGTGCATGTGCGCGGGCGGCGCACGGAGGTCGGCCAGCATCAAGTCACCGTGCGATTGGTCGATCCCAATGGCGACTCCCTGTTCGAGCAGAACGGGATGATGGAAGTGAACGAGCCGCCGGCCGGCGTCATGGATCTGGACGCGCCGCTGGTGCTGGTCTTCGACGTGCCGCTGTCGGTGCCGGGTGAATACGCCTTTGTCGTCTTCCTCGACGGCGACGAGGCGGCGCGCGTGCCGTTTCTCGCCTCCGCCGCCGCGCCCCAGGGCGGGATGGTGCACTGATGACCGCCACGGCGTGGCCCCGCGAGCGCGCCTGGCAGCTCATGACCGAATGGACGGCGTCGCCCGCACTTCGGGCGCACATGCATGCCGTGGAGCTCTGCATGCAGCATCTGGCGCCCCGCTACGACGGTGATCCGGCGTGGTGGGGCGTCGTCGGCCTGCTGCACGACTTCGACTACGAACGCTTTCCCAACGCCGATCAGGCCGCCGACGCGGAGCACCCATCGGAGGGCGTCCGTCACCTCCGCGCGCTTGGCTTCCCCGATGAGGGGTGCGAGGCGATCCTCGGCCACGCGGCCTTCACCGGCGTGCCCCGCGTGACCTCGCTGGCCAAGGTGCTCTTCGCCGTCGACGAACTCGCCGGCTTCCTGGTGGCCTGTGCGCTGGTGCGGCCGTCGAAGTCGCTGGCCGATCTCGAGGCGCCCTCGGTGCTCAAGAAGCTCAAGGACAAGGGCTTCGCACGCGGCGTCTCGCGCGACGATGTCCGGGTCGGCGCCGAGGAGCTGGGCGTGCCGCTCGACGCACTGATCCGCGACCTGCTCGTCGCCCTTCGCCCGCACGAACAGGCCCTCGGTCTGGGCATCGCATGACCCCCTCGCCCGTGCGCCTCCGCGCGGGAAGCGGTGGGCTCGTGCGCGCGCTGGATCGCGCGGCCGGCATTCAGGTCATCCCCGGCAACGCGGTCACCATCCTGGTCGATGGTCCCGACACCTACGCCGCCATGCACGCGCAGATCGCCGCGGCCACCCGACGGATTCATCTCGAGAACTACATCATCCACGATGACGAGGTGGGTCAGGGCTTTGCTGATGCCCTGATGGCGAAGGCGCGGGCCGGCGTGACGGTGCGGGTACTCTATGACTGGGCTGGGTCGTTCGGCACGTCGCGGCGCTTCTGGCGTGCCCTCCGCGAGGCCGGCGTCGACGTGCGGGCGTTCGGACCGCCGCGTCTCCGCGATCCGCTGCTCTTCTTTGCCCGAGACCACCGGAAGCTGTTGGTCGTGGATGGCGCGGCGGCGGTCACGGGCGGCCTCTGCATCGGAGATGAGTGGGTCGGCGATGTGGCCAAGTCGCGGCGCCCCTGGCGGGACACGGCGGTGGCGATCGTCGGCCCGGCCGTCCGTGCCCTCGAGGGGGCCTTCATTCGGGCGTGGACCTTCGCCGGGGGAGCCCCCCCGGATGACACCAACGAGCTCCCGCCCGACGTCGAGGAGGCTGGTGACACCGCCGTTCGGGTCGTGGCGACGGAGCCGGGTCGGGAACGGGCCTACCGGACGATCGACCTGATGTTGGGGGTCTCCGGGGAGCGGATCTGGGTCACCGAGGCCTATCTTGCGGCGCCCCAGCGGATGTATCAGGCGTTCCAGGACGCCGCGCGGGACGGGGCCGACGTCCGGTTGCTCCTCCCCGGATCGAGCGACCTGCCGACGATCAGAAACCTCGCGCGGGTGGGCTATCGTCCGTTATTGCGGGCTGGGGTCAGGATCTGGGAGTGGACCGGCCCGATGCTTCATGCCAAGACGATCGTCGCCGATCGGCACTGGACCCGGGTGGGCTCCAGCAACTTGAATGCGTCTTCGCTGTTGGCGAATTGGGAACTCGATATCTTTATCGACGATGAGGCTATTGGCGAAGCGATGGAACAGCAGTTTCGGTTGGACCTGACCATGGCTCGCGAGGTCCTCCTCCGGCCGCGCCGCCTCCCAGCCCTCTTCGGTCGGGTGGTCCCTGGCAAGCTTGACCTCGCGGCCCCCGCCGGGGAGGTGCCTGCCCACGCCCGGAGCGGTTGGGAGCGGGTCCGGGTGGCTGCGGTGATCGCCGGGGGGCTGGCCCAGGGGGCGCGGGCGGCCGTCTTCGGCCCCCTCGCCCTGGTCCTGTTGCTGCTGGCCGTCGCTTTCGTGCTCTTCCCGGCGACGATGGCGGTGGCGGCCGCGATCCTCTCGGGATTGGCAGGGGCCGCGCTCGCAACCCGGGCCCTCAGCCATCGGGAGCGGGGATGATCAACCTCCCCCAGCGGGGAAGCGTATGACGGGCGTGGATGAAGCCGCGCTCGCCGCGCGTGCCGCCAAGGGAGATGCCGAGGCCTTCGGGGCCCTCGTGGACCGGCACGCACCGATGGCTCGACGGGTGGCCTACACCATCCTCGAGGACCGGGAAGACGCCGACGACGCGGCTCAGGAAGGGTTTCTCTCCGCCTGGCAGGCGATCGCGCGGTACGACCCCCGTCGGGCCTTCCGGCCCTGGCTGATGCAGATCGTGGTGAACGCCGCCCGGGACCTCCGGCGGCGGCGCCGGGTTCGAACGACCGAGATGCTCGACCATGTGTCGGCCGCCTCTCGGGACGACCCGGCGAGGGAAGTGGGAGCGATGGATCTGGGCGAACGGCTGAACGCCGCGCTGGCCACCCTCCCCGAGCGGCAACGATTGGCAGTAGTCTTGTTCGATGCAGAAGGGTATCCGCAGGCCGAAATCGCGGCGATGTTGGGGATTCCCGAAGGGACAGTGAAGTCGGATGTGTTCCATGGACGTCGGGCGCTCAGAAAGGTGCTCGGCTCGGTGAAGGAGGAGTGGGATGAGTGACATCAGTCCGTTTTCGGCGACGCGGGACGACGAGCTTGGCTCGGCGGTCCGTGCTGCGTTGGAGCCGATGCATCACGAGGCGTTCGTCGCCCGGGTGCGCGCACGGATCGGCCAACAGGGGCGCGCCTGGGAAGACGAGCTGGCCGGCTGGTTCTGGCAGGGTCTCGTGGCCGCCTCGCTGGCCACGGTCCTGGCGGGCTGGGGCTGGAGCCGCCCTGCAACCAATACCACGGTCGAAGCATCGGTTGCCAGTGAGCTCCTGGACGGCAAGCGGCCTGGCGCCGACATCCTGCTGGTCGCGATGACGTCGGGGGATCGTTGACCACCTCGCGCACCCGCGCGGTCACCCTGCTGGTCACGGCCCTCGTGGTCGGGATCATCGTGGGCGGCACCGCGTTGACCGTGGCGGTGCGCGAAGGCAAGGCCGACTTCGTCTTCCGGGGGATGCGTGGTCCCGGCGGACGCGGCAATGGTGGTCGCGACGGTGGCGGGAAGCACACGGAGTGGCTGGCCCGGGAGCTCAACATCACGGTTGACGCGGTGGTGGCGGACAGCATCAACGCGATCTATTGCCGACGGGTCGTCGGCATCGATTCGGTGCTCGCCTCCTATCAGGAACGGAATCGCCCGATGATGGACTCCCTCTATGAGGGGATCCGTCCGGAGATCGAAGCCCGTCGCGATCAATCACGCTCCGGCATCCGGGCACTCCTGACGCCCGACCAACGTGCGAGGTACGACTCGATGATCGCTGTGGACGATTCCAGCCGCCGTGCAATGCGCAGCTCTGGCCCGCGACCGTTCCGCCCTGCAGGACCCTGTTATCCGGGCACCACTGACGGACCGAATGCACCGACTGGACGAGGAGGATCACCCCGTGGCACGCGCTGAACATCTCTTCCGCGCCGCGACTGCGGCGCTTTTGTTGACGGCTTCGGCCACCGCCCCGCTCTCGGCCCAGCAGGCCCCCGCGGCGATCACGCTGGCCGAGGCGCTCCGCCGCACCGAAGAGGTGACGCCGGGCGTCGTCTCGGGTCGCGGCTCGGTGCGCAGCGCCGAACTGGCGGTGCGTCAGGCCAAGTGGGCGTTCGTGCCGCAGATCACGCTGCAGCCGCAGGCCAACCTGCAGATGAACTCGGGGCAGTCGCGCGTCGACCCGATCACCGGCGCGGTCGTCAGCGGCAACACGACCAACCCGAGCTACGGCATGAACGTCTCGGCGTCGCTGCCTTTGTTCGACGGCTTCGCGCGGAACCACTCGCTCCGCGCCGCCCGCGCCCGCGAGGACGCCGCCGACGCCAACTACACCACGTCGCGCTTCTCGGCGGCACTGGCGGTGACCAACGCCTTCTTCGACGCCCTGGCCAACAAGGAGCTGCTGCAGGTGAGCGCGGCGGCTGTGGCGCGCGCCGAGGAACAGCTCAAGGTGGCAACTGCTCGGCTTCGGTCCGGATCGGGCCAGCGTACCGACTCGTTGACCGCCCTGGTGACGCTCGGCCAGGCCCGACAGAACCGCCTGACGGCCCAGGCCAACTTGGCGAATGCCGAGGCGAACCTCGGCCGTCTGGTGGGCAGTGAGTCGCGCGTCGCCGCCATCTCGGATTCGGCATTCTATCGGACACCGGCGGCGCTCGACACCACGTCCCTCCGCGTTGAGGCGATGCAACAGGCACCGGCGCTCCGCAGCTCGGATGCCAGTCTCCGTGCGGCGAAGGCGCAGCTTGGGCAGCAGAAGGCGGCGTATTTCCCGACCCTCAACGTCTCGGCGTCGAACAACTACAACGCCAGCAAGACCAACGATTACACGCTTGAGGCCCGCCGGCAGCTGTTGGTCGGTTTCAGCATCACGCCGTGGACCAACTATCAGCGCGAGACGCAGATCGAGAATCAGTCGATCGCGGTCGACAACGCCGAAGCGACATTGGCCGACCAGCGCCGGCAGATCTCCGCGCAGTTGACGCAGAATTTCGCGTCCTTGGCCAATGCGCAGGAAGCGATCGAGGTCGCCAAGGCCTCCGTGCAGGCCTCGGAAGAGAACGTGCGGGTGGCGGAGCAGCGCTACCGGCTCGGCGTGATGACGATCGTCGAGATGATGCAGATCCAGGAACAGCTCACGCAGGCGCAGGTCAACGAAGTGCAGGCCCGCTTCACCTATCTGCGCACCAAGGCGCAGATCGAGTCGATCGTGGGCCGGAGGTTGCCGTAATGGCGAAGGACATCAGCACGACCGCCGAGCGCATGGCGATGTTGCCGGCGGACGTGCCGCGGGATGCGATCATCGTGACCCGCAATCTCAAGCGCGAGTATGTCATGGGCACCGAGGTGGTCCGCGCGCTGCAGGGCGTGGACATGACGATCCGGAAGAACGAGTTCGTCGCGATCATGGGCCCGTCGGGCTCCGGCAAGTCCACGATGATGAACATGATCGGCTGTCTCGACACGCCGAGCGAAGGCGAGTACTGGCTGAACGGCTACCGGGTGAGCGACCTCGACGACGACGCGCTGGCCCGGATCCGGAACAAGGAGATCGGCTTCGTCTTCCAGACGTTCAACCTGCTGCCGCGTGCCTCGGCGCTGGCGAACGTCGAACTGCCGATGGTCTACGCCGGCGCCTCCTCGAAGGAGCGCCGGAGCCGGGCGGAAGAGGCCCTGAATCAGGTCGGCCTCGGCAACCGCATGCACCACCGCCCGAACGAGCTGTCGGGCGGGCAGCGCCAGCGCGTGGCGATCGCCCGCGCGCTGGTGAACCGTCCGTCGATCATCCTGGCGGACGAACCGACCGGCAACCTGGACTCGGCCACCTCGGTCGAGATCATGGCGCTGTTCGAGACCCTGCACCAGCAGGGGCAGACGATCATTCTCGTGACCCACGAACCTGATATTGCCGCGCACGCCAAGCGCCAGATCGTCCTCCGGGACGGCAAGGTGGCCAGCGACGCGAGCAGCATGGAGAAGCACTAAAGTGAAGCAGCCCATCCGCCTCCTCGCCGTCCTTGCCCTCGTGACGGCCACCGCCTGCAAGAAGGAAGAGCCGGCGCCGGTCTACGAGGCCGTGGCCATCGGCAAGCGCGACATCATCGTGACGGCGCAGGCCGCCGGCGCGATCAATCCCGACACGATCGTGGACGTGAAGTCGCGCGCCTCCGGCGAGATCACCGACCTCGCGGTCGAGACGGGGCAGCTGGTCCGGCGTGGCGCCCTGCTGGCGCGCGTCGATCGGCGCGTCCCGCAGAACCGGGTGTCGCAGGCGGAAGCGGCGGCGGAAGTGGCGACGGCGCGGCTCCGGAACGCCGAGGCGCAGCTGCGCCGGGCCAAGGAGCTCTTCGCGTCGCGGGCGATCACCGAGCAGGAACTCGAGACCACGACACTCGACGTCGCCAACTCGAAGGCCGCGGTCATCTCGTCGACCATCGACCTCGAGAACGCCAAGATCGCGCTCGAGGACACCGAGGTGCGCGCCCCGATCAACGGGACGATCATCGCCAAGAACGTCGAGCGCGGCACCGTCATCTCGTCGCCGGTGAGCGACGTTGGCGGCGGCACCGTGCTCCTCAAGATGGCCGACCTCACCCTGGTGCAGGTCAAGACCTTCGTCGACGAGACCGACATCGGCAAGCTGCGCGTCGGGCTCGAGGCGAACGTCACGGTCGACGCCTATCCGAACCGGCCGTTCAAGGGCGAGCTGCTCAAGATCGAGCCGCAGGCCGACACCATCCAGAACGTGACGATGTTCCCGGTGCTGGTGCGGATCGACAACAAGGACGGCTTGCTCAAGCCAGGGATGAGCGCCAACGTCCGGATCGGCGTCGGCGAGCGGCGTGACGTGCTCGCGGTGCCGAACGCAGCGCTGCGGACCGAGCGTGACGTGGCCAGCGCGGCCACGGTGCTTGGCCTGGCCGAGGCCGATTTCAAGACGATGCTCGAAGCGGCCAAGGCCGCGGCGGCGCCGCCGGCCGGCACGCCGAGCCCCGATGGCGCGCTCGAATTGCAGGGCAAGGGTGGCGCACCGGTCGACGCCAAGCCGGCGACGGATCCGAAGGCCGCGGCGGGGGCCACCGGCCAGCGTGGCGCGGCGGGTGGGCAGACCGGCCGCGGCGGCGCCGGCGGGCAGACGGGTGGCCGGGGTGGACGCGGCGGCGGCAACGGCGACGCCTTCAGCGGCGGCACCTACATCGTCTTCGTGCAGCGCGACGGGAAGCCGACGCCGGTGTACATCAAGACCGGGTTGACCGACCTCGACTACTCGGAAGTGAAGAGCGGGCTCAAGGAAGGCGACATGGTGCTCATGCTGCCGAGCGCCTCGCTGATCCAGGGCCAGCAGAACCTGCAGAACCGGATGAAGTCCATGAGCGGCGGCCTCCCGGGCCAGTCGAACACCGCGGCGCCGGCCGCTGGTGGGGCGGGCAAGGGTGGGGCGACGCCGGCGGCTGGTGGCGCGAAGCCCGGAGGGCGTTGATATGCTGATCGGCGAGACGATTCGAGTCGCGTTGGCCTCGATCCGGGCCAACAAGCTGCGGGCCCTGCTGACCATGCTCGGCGTGATCATCGGCGTCGCGGCAGTCATCACCGTCGTGGCGATGGGGACCGGGGCGCAGAAGGCCGTCGAGGACAAGATCAACTCGCTCGGCGCCTCGCTGGTGCAGATCAACGCCGGCCAGGGGATGAACCGCGGCGTGGCGACGCAGGATCGCGCGGCATTGCTCGTGGCCGACTACGAGGCGCTGCGGCGTGACGCGACGACGCTGAGCGAGGTCGTCCCGGAGCTGCAGAAGAACCAGCAGGTCCAGCTGGTGTCGACGAACATCAACACCTCGATCGTCGGCACCACGGCCAACTATCCCAAGGCGCGGAACTACACCATCACCACCGGCCGGATGTTCACCGATGGCGATGATGCGGCGCGGCAGCTCTATGCCGTCGTCGGCTCCGACGTGCCGAAGATGCTGAACGTCAACGCGGGCGCCATCATCGGCCAGCAGATCCTGATCCGGAAGCTGCGCTTCGAGGTCATCGGCGTGCTGTCGTCGAAGGGCTCGCAGGGGTGGCAGAATCCGGACGAGCAGATCCTGATCCCGCTGAACACCGCGCGCTACCGCGTCTTCGGCACCGACCGGCTCCGCTCGATCGCCGTCGTCGTCCGCGACAAGGTGCCGATGGAGCAGGGGATGGTCGAGGCCGAGCGGATCATGCGCCGCGAGCACAAGATCCGCCCGGGCGCCGACAACAACTTCCAGATCGTCTCGCCGAAGGAGTTCCTCGCGACGCAGCAGCAGACGTCCGAGACCTTCTCGCTCCTGCTCCTCGCGATCGCCGGCGTCTCGCTGCTGGTCGGCGGCATCGGCATCATGAACATCATGCTGGTCTCGGTCACCGAGCGCACCAAGGAGATCGGCATCCGGAAGGCGCTCGGTGCCACCAAGTTCACGATCATGGGCCAGTTCCTGATCGAGGCGCTGGTGCTCTGCCTCGCCGGCGGTCTCGTCGGCATCCTGCTCGGCTGGGGCGCCTCGTCGATCGTCTCGCAGAAGCTCGGCTGGAGCACGGTGATCTCGCCGGTCGCCGTCGGCGTCGCCTTCGCCTTCTCGGCGCTGGTCGGCCTCTTCTTCGGCCTCTGGCCGGCGCGGCGCGCCGCGAGCCTCGATCCGATCCAGGCGTTGCGGTACGAGTAATCGGCGATCAGCGAACAGCGAACAGCGAACGGCGGTGTCGAGGGAAGATCTCCTCCCGACACCGCCGTTCGCCGTTCGCCGTCCGCCGTTCGCTCCACTATCTTCGCCCCATGAAATTCCTCCTCCCCGCCGCCCTGCTGCTCCCCGCGCTGCTCCCGGCGCAGTCCCCGACCCATGCCGTGACGCCACCACGGGTCGAGGCCGAGGTGGTGATCGACGGCCGTCTGGATGAGGCGGTCTGGCGGCAGGCGACCCGGCTCGATGGTTTTCATCAGTTCCAGCCGGTGGACTCGCGCCCGGCCGAAGACTCGACGGTGGTGCTGGTCTGGTACTCGCCCACGGCGATCCACTTCGGCGTCCTGGCCTACGACCGGGTCCCTGAAGGGGTGCGGGCCACCGTCTCCGACCGCGACAACATCGGCAGCGACGATCAGGTCACCGTCTTCCTCGACACCTTCAACGACCGTCGCCGTGCCTACTTCTTCGGCGTGAACCCCTACGGCATCCAGGACGATGGGGTCAGGAGCGAGGGCGGCTTTTCCACCAGCAGTGGCATGTCGGGGAGCACCGACCGCAATCCCGATTTCCTCTGGCAGAGCAAGGGGATGAAGACGGACTTCGGCTGGGTGGCCGAGATTCGCGTCCCCTTCAAGTCGTTGCGCTGGGGTGGCGGGGAGATGCTGACGTGGGGACTCAACGTGCAGCGCACGACGCGCCGCACGGGGTACGACGACACCTGGACCGATGTTCGCCGCGCCAGCGCCTCGTTTCTCGGGCAGGCTGGTACGATCACCGGGATCCATGACATCAAGCGCGGGGTCGTCACCGAACTCCAGCCGACGCTGACGGCGGAACTGCCGGGGACCAGGTCGTCGAACGGCAGCTTTGACCGCGGCGACGTGCGCACCGAAATCGGCGGCAACTTCCGGCTGGGCTTCACGCAGGTGACACTCGACGGCACCATCAATCCGGACTTCTCGCAGGTCGAGTCCGACGCCGGGCTGGTGACGATCAACGAACGCTTCGCCCTCTTCTTCCCGGAGCGGCGCCCCTTCTTCCTCGAGGGGATCGAACTCTTCGCCTCGCCGAACAACCTGGTCTACACCCGCACCGTGGCGAATCCGCTCGCAGGCGGCAAGGTGACCGGCAAGTACGGCGCGTGGACGGTCGCCCATTTGACGGCGCTCGACGAGTTCGGCGCGGCGCGTGACGGCAGCGCGACCGCCGACACGCGCAGTCTCGCGAATCTGACCCGACTGCGCCGCGATGTCGGCGACAACTCCGTGGCCGGGATCACCCTCACCAACCGGGACGAGGATGGCCATCACAATCGGGTCATCTCCGCCGACACGCGGATCGTCTTCAACAAGCTCTACTACTTCCAGGGGCAGCTGGGCGCGTCGTTCACCAAGGACGACCGCTCCGACAAGTTCCGTTCCGATCCGCTCTGGGATCTCGAGGTCGACCGCACCGGCCGCGCCTTCGGCTTCAACTACAAGATCACCGCGATTGGCAATGACTTCGAGACGTGGAGCGGCTTCGTCAATCGGACCGGCATCGCGACGGCGCGCGCCTTCAATCGCTACTCGGTCTACGGCTCGCGCGGCGCGCTGGTCGAGCAGGCGACCGTGTTCGGCGGCATCTCGCGGATCTACCGCTACAGCGAACTCGGCGGCAAGGCACTCGAGGGCGGCCAGGAGCTGAACGCCTCGATGCGGCTCCGCGGCGGATGGAATCTGAGCAGCCGGGGCGAACTGGCCTTTGTGCGCTTCGATCCTGCCGCGTATGCCAACTACACGGTCGATCGAACCACTGTCGGCCTTGGCGCCGTCCCGCAGCCGTTCCCGCTTTCCTCCGGCATCTACGATGCGCTTGGCGCCTCCCTGTCGATCTCCACGCCGACCTGGCGGCTCTGGCAGGGCTCGCTGCGTGTCGAGCGCGGTACCAAGGCGATCTTCCCCGAAGCCGCCGAGGCGCGCGGAACGTCGGCCACGGCGTCGATCACCATGCGCCCGTCGCCGGCAGTGCGCGTCTTCGGGACGCTCGCGGTGCAGAAGCTCGAACGGAAGCGTGACGGCAGCGAGTTTGCGCGCACGGTCCTGCCGCGCCTCAAGGTCGAGGTGCAGCCGAACCGGTCGCTCTTCTTCCGCATGGTGGGGGAGTACCGCAGCGAACGGCAGTCGATGCTGATCGATCCCGTCTCCGGGGATCCCATCCTGATCAACGGCAGCGCCTCGCCTGCTCGGCAGACCGACCGCCTCCGCGTCGACTGGCTCGCGTCCTACGAGCCGACGCCCGGCACCGTCGCCTTCCTCGGCTACGGCTCGACGCTGCGCGGCGACCGGCCGCTGACCTTCCGCGCGCTGGAGCGGACGGAGGATGGATTGTTTGTGAAGGTGGCGTATTTGTTCAGAAGGTGAACGGTAAGCGGCAAGACGTGAGACGTAAGAGGTGAAACGGGTGCCCCACTGACTCCGTTTCACCTTTTACGTTTCACGGCCGTTGTTCACCGTTCACCCCTTCGCTCTCGTCCCCGTAATCGGCTGGGCCCCACCCATGTCGAGGTTCAGCCCCTCGATGTTCCGTTCGAGCGTTCCCTTCAGCGTGTCGCCGTCGACCTCGAAGCGATAGGTGCTGATCGAGGTCCGCACCATCTCCTCGCCATTCATGTTCATCTTCGCCTCGCCGATGGAGACGAAGGTCACCGCGCCAGCGGTGAGCTTGGCGGCGACCCGCTTGGCCGGGCGCTCCGGCTGGCCTTCGATCGGGTCGTTCTTCAGCATCCCGATGATCGAATCGCCGACCACCGAGAAGGCGAAGCTCCCCTTGGCCATGATGGCGGTGGGGCCCTCGGGGCCGATCCGCATCCCGGCGGGGACGGTCACGTTCCACGTCCCGACGAGGGGATGGGACTGGGCGGCGAGGGCGCCCGGGAGGAGGAGGAGGGCGGCAAGCAGCAGGGGACGACGCATGGCGAGGCAGCTCCGGTAAGAAGAGGATGGGCGACTCCCCGAAGGATGCACGGCCGGGGCACACAGTCGCGTTATCGGCCGGTCAGACGTCTCCATCAGACGATGGAGCGTCGGACATGTGCCGCGCCCCCCACTCGGGACGCCGGACTATCTTGCGAAGCCTGCGCCAGAGGCGACGGGGGAGACATGTCGGCGCACCGCTGACCGCCATTTCCCGCTACCCGCCACCCGAGGTCGCTGTCATCAATATCACCTTCCCGCCGCGCTTTCTGGCGCGGCTTTTCCGGTCGCCGGATGGGCAGGACGAGATGCTCGCCGGGCCGATCCGCGGCGAGCTGCTGGGGAGCGAGCACCTCGCGGCCCGGGTTCGTGATGCGGCCCGTGCCCAGCGACTGACCAAGGCCCGCCGTCCGCGCACGACACCCCGCCTCCTCGCGCGCCTCGACGACACGCGCCACATTCTCGACGACGCGCATGCTCGGCTGATGACCGTCGCCGACGACGTCGACATCTCTCCCGCCGGCGAATGGCTGCTCGACAATTATCACGTCGTGCAGGAGCAGATGCGCGAGGTGCGCACCACGCTGCCACGCGGGTACTACCGTGAGCTGCCCGAACTCGCGAGTGGCCCGCTGGCGGGCTATCCGCGCGTTTACGAGCTGGCGATCCTCCTGATTTCGCACAGCGAGGGGCGGCTCGACGCCGAGAACATCGCGCTCGTGCTGGGTGCCTTCCAGGAGGCAACCCCGCTGGCGATCGGCGAGCTCTGGGCCATCCCCGCGATGCTCCGCCTCGGCCTGCTGGAGAGCGTGCGCCGCATGGCGCTCCGGACGGTGCAGCGTCTCGACGAGATCGGCGGCGCCGATGCGTGGGTGGCGCGGATCCTTGCCGCTGACGAGGAACGCCCCGAGGCCCTCCGCGAAGTACTGGGCGAATTCGTCGCCGAACCCCCGGTGCTCTCGGCCGTCTTCATCTCGCGCCTCCTGCGCCAGCTTCGCGCGAGCCGCGGCGCGTTTCCGCCGCTGGCCCGCCTGGAGGCGTGGATCGGCGATCACGGCCTCCCCGCCGAGGAGGCCGACGCTCAGGCGACGCAGCGGCTGGCGCTCACGCAGTTGATGATGGCCAACAGCATCACCTCGATGCGGGCGATTGCGCAGATCAACTGGCGCGACCTGGTCGAGCAGCAGAGCGTGATGGATGCCGTGCTGCGCGGCGATCCGTCGGGCGACTATCCGCGGATGACCTTCGCCACGCGCGACTGGTATCGCCACGAAGTGGAGCGGATCGCGAAGCGAACGAGGCTGCGCGAGGAGGTGGTGGCGGCGCACGCCATCGCCCTGGCCGAGCAGGCGGAGTCCGGCGCGGCCGATGACTGCCGCCGGCACGTGGGCTACTACCTCGTCGATCACGGCTGGCGTCACCTGGTCGAGCGCACCGGGTACCGGGCCGGCCCCCGGGAGGCGTTGCATCGCTGGGTCTGCCGCCATCCGACGGCGGTGTTCGCCAGCGGCCTCGTGGCCGCCGCGTGTGCCGCCGTGGCCGCGGTCCTCTGGCTGGCGGAGCCCGCCGCGCACCCGACTGGCCCGTGCTCGTCCTGCTGACCCTGCTGCCGGCGATCGATGTCGCCGTGAACGCGCTCAATCAGCTCGTCACGGCGGTCCTGCCGCCGCGGGTCCTCGCGAAGCTCGACTTCCGCGAACACGGCATTCCCGACGGCTGCCGCACCGCGGTGGTGATTCCCACCCTCTTCGACAGCGTCGCCGCGGTCGAGGACGCGCTGGAGAATCTCGAGGTGCAGTTCCTGGCCAATCGCGAATCGAACCTCCACTTCGCGCTGCTGAGCGACTTCACCGATGCGGCCACGGAAGTGGTCGACGGCGACACCGCGATCGTGGACGCGGCGACCGCGGGGATCCGCCGTCTCAACGCGCGCTACGCGCCCGACACCGAGGACGCCTGCTACCTCCTCCATCGCCCCCGCCAGTGGAACGCGGCCCAGGGCGTCTGGATGGGATGGGAACGAAAGCGCGGCAAGCTTGGCGATTTCAATCGCTTCGTCCGTGGCGACGACCATGGCGCCTTCAGCGAGACGATCGGCAACATGATGGCGCTGCGGCAGGTGCAATACGTCATCACGCTCGATGCCGACACGATGCTGCCGCCGGACGCCGCCCCGCTCCTCATCGGGACACTGGCGCATCCACTCAACCGCGCGGTGTACGACGCCGACCGCGGCCGGGTCGTGCGCGGCTACGGCATCCTGCAGCCGCGCGTCGCCGTGTCCCTGCCGAGCGCGCACGCGTCGCACTTCGCCGCGATCCACTCGGGACATCCCGGCGTCGACCCGTACACGACCGCCGTGTCGGACGTGTACCAGGATCTCTATGGCGAGGGTTCCTTCACCGGGAAGGGGATCTACGACCTCGACATCTTCGAGCGGGCGACCGGCAGCCGCTTCCCCGAGAACACGTTGCTCTCGCACGACCTGATCGAGGGGAACCACGCCCGCGCGGGGCTGGTCACCGACATCACGGTCTACGACGACTACCCGACACGATACCTGACCTGGACGCGTCGCAAGCACCGGTGGATCCGCGGCGACTGGCAGCTGCTCTCCTGGTTGCGCCGTTGGGTACCGAGCCCCGGAGGCCGCGAACGAAACCGCCTCCCCTGGCTGTCGCGCTGGAAGATCGTCGACAACCTTCGCCGCAGCATCGTCGAGATTGCCTTGCTCGTGATGCTCATCGTGGGATGGGCGGTGGTGCCGGTCACGCCGCTCCGCTGGACGCTGCTCGCCCTCGGCGCGATCGCGGCCCCCTGGCTCATGGCACTGCTGCTGGCCGCCCTGCGCCCACCGCTCGATGCCTCGTGGCGGGCCTACTATGGCGCGGTTGGTCGCGACGCACTGACCTCGCTGCAACAGCTGGCGATCGCGGTGGCCGTCCTGCCGCACCAGGCCTGGACCTCAGTCGATGCGATCGGGCGCACGCTCTACCGGCTCGGCATCTCGCACCGCTTCCTCCTTCAGTGGCAGACCGCGTCCCAGGCGGAGCAGGGCACGGCCGACAGCCTCGATGCCACTTGGCGCGCCATGGCGCCCGCCCTGACCGCCACCGCCGCCCTCGTCGCGCTCGCCGCGTGGGTGGCGATCCGACACGGCGTGGACGGCACGGCCCTGGTGGTCGGCATTGTTCCGCTGCTGCTCCTCTGGGCCGCGGCGCCGGTGGCCACTTGGCGGTTGAGCGCGACGCAACACGTCGAACCGCAGCTTCGGCCAAGCGACCGTCCCGATCTGGAGCGCTATGCCGCGCTGCACTGGGCGTACTTCGAGCGCTTCGTCACGGCCGAGACCCACTGGCTGGTGCCCGACAATTTCCAGGACGATCCGGAACCGGCGATCGCCATGCGGACGTCGCCAACCAACATCGGCCTGCAACTGCTCGCGACGGTGAGCGCGCACGAGCTCGGCCTCATCTCCCTCGAGGTGATGACGGGCCGGCTCGAGGCGACGTTCGCCTCGCTCCGGGAGATGGCGCGCTATCGTGGCCACTTCTACAACTGGTACGATCTCCACACGCTCACGGTCCTGCCGCCGGCGTACATCTCGACGGTCGACAGCGGAAACTTCGCGGGGCACCTGGTGGCGCTCCGGCAGGGCTGCCTCGCCCTCGCCGGCACAGGTGACTGTCAGGCGCGGCTCGAGGCGATCGCCGAGCAGGCCTACGGCTTCGCGATGGCGATGGAGTTCGGCTTCCTGTACGACAAGGAGCGGCAGCTTCTGTCGATCGGCTATCAGGAAGGGAGTCATGCACTCGATCCGTCGTCGTACGACTTGCTCGCCTCCGAGGCACGCCTCGCCTCTTTCTTCGCCATCGCCAAGAATGACGTCCCGGTGGAGCACTGGTTCCGCCTCGGACGGACGCTCACCCGCGCGTCGGGAGCGACCGCGCTGGTCTCGTGGAGCGGGAGCATGTTCGAGTACCTGATGCCGTCGCTGGTGATGCGCGCGTTCCCGTCGACGCTGCTGGACCAGAGCTGTCGTGGCGCCGTGGCCAGGCAGGTCGCCCACGGGGCGTCGCACGGCGTCCCCTGGGGAATCAGCGAGAGCGCCTACAACCTCCGCGACCGGCACTTCATCTACCAGTACCGTGCCTTCGGCGTTCCCGACCTGGCCCTCAAGCGCGGGCTTGGTCGCGACCTGGTCGTCGCGCCCTACGCGTCGGCGCTCGCGATGCAGGTGGACGCGCCGCGCGCGCTGGCCAATCTTCGTCTCCTCGAGCGCGAGGGGGCGATCGGCCGATACGGCTTCCGGGATGCCATCGATTACACCCGTCCCGTTCCCGGCGAGCGACTCGCGGTGGTGCAGTCATTCATGGCGCACCACGTGGGGATGGGCCTGGTCGCCTTCACCAACGTGCTGCGCGGCGACGTCTGGCAACGGCGCTTCCACGCCGACCCGCTCGTGCAGGGGGCCGAGCTCCTGCTGCACGAACGGATTCCGCGGCGCGTCGCGCTGCAGCCCACGCAGTCGGCGCAAACCGCCGAGGCCAGGCCAGCGGCCGACGCCGACCGGCCGTCGATCCGGACCATCACCGACCCCGACCTCGGCCCGCCGCGCGTGGCGCTGCTCGGGCGGCTTCCGTACACCATCATGGTCAGCAGCGGGGGGGGTGGCTACAGCCGCTACGAGGCGCTGGCCGTGACGCGCTGGCGCGCGGATGCCACGCGCGACGCGACCGGGCAGTTCTGCTACCTGCGGGATCTCACGACCGATCGGCGCTGGTCGGCGACGCACCAGCCGATGTGCATCCCCGCGGACTGGAGCCACGCGACCCTTGCCAGCGACCGCGTCACCTTCCATCGTGGCGATGGCGACATCGAGAGTCGTACTGAGATCGCGGTCGTGCCGGACGACTCGGCCGAAGTGCGCCGGGTGACGCTGACCAACCACGGCGACGTGCCGCATGAGATCGAGCTGACGAGCTACGGGGAGATCGTCCTGGCACCGGGCGCCTCCGATCGGGCACACCCGGCGTTCTCCTCGCTCTTCGTCCAGACGGAATGGCATCCCTGGTGCAGCGCCATCACCGCGACGCGCCGCCCGCGCGCGGCAACCGATGCGGTGCACTGGTGCGTCCACGTGGTGGCGACCAGTGCCGAGCAGGTCGGCACCGTCAGTTGCGAGAGTGATCGGGCGCGCTTCCTCGGGCGTGGCCGCACGCTGCGCGACCCGGCGGCACTCGCAGGTCGATGGTCCGCTCTCAGGGGACCACCGGCCCGGTGCTCGACCCGGTCTTCGCCATTCGGATCCGGATCCGGCTGGCGCCCGGGCAGTCCGGCTCGGTGGCCTTCACCACCCTGGTCGCGACCACCCGCGCACGCGCCTTCGAGCTGGCGGGTCGCTATCACGATCCACACGCCGCGCAACGCGCCCTCGACCTGGCGTGGACCTCGACACAGGCCGAATTGCGCGAGTTGCAGGTGACCCCGCTCGCAGCATCCCTCTTCCAGGACCTGGCTGGGCACCTGCTCTACTCGACGGGCCAATTTCGGGCGCCGCAGGAGGAGCTCTTCCGCAGTCGCGGGTCGCAGCCACTCCTCTGGGCTCATGGCATCTCGGGGGATTGGCCCATTCTCCTCGCGATCATCGATGGCGACGAGGGGATGTCCACCCTGCGCGAACTCCTCGCGGCACACCACTACTGGCGCCGACGCGGCATGATGGTCGACCTCGTGGTGCTGAACGCGCAAGCGTCCACCTACCTGCAGGCGGTCAACGACAGCATCACGGCGATGATGTTCTCGCTCGGTGAGGCCACCGTGCTCGATCGTCCGGGCGGCGTCTTCCTGCGGCGCGCCGACCAACTTGGCGCCGACGACCTCCTGATGCTGCGCACCACCGCGCGCGTGCTGATCACATGCGATGGTCGGTCGCTCGAGACGATCCTTCGTGACGGCACCACCGAGGCGCAGGCCACGCCGACCGCCGAACCGGAACGGCGGGCTCCGGCGCCTCGTTCCTCCACCCAGCGTGCCTCGCGCGGGAGCCGGATGCGGCAATGGCTCGGCGTGCCGATGTCGGGGGCCGTGGCGCCAGTGCCGGCGGTCCGGCCCGCCGAGCGGGCGGGCGCCCTGCCATCGCGCGGTGCTGCTGGTCCGCCGCTGCAGCTGGACAACGGCTTCGGCGGCCTCACCGCGCAGCACGACTACCAGATTCGCGTCCAGGGCGACGACCTGCCGCCGGCGCCCTGGGTCAACGTGGTCGCCAATCCGCTGGGTGGCTTCGTCGTCAGCGAGCGAGGCGCCGGCTTCACCTGGGCCGGCAACAGCTACTTCTATCGCCTCACGCCTTGGCACAATGACCCGGTCAGCGACCCGATCAGTGATGTGCTCTACCTCCGCGACGAGGAGAGCGGCGACCTCTGGAGTGCGACGCCGGCGCCGGTCGGCGACGACATCGCCTACGTGGTGCGGCATGCGCCGGGGCGGTCGGTCTTCCAGCACGAGCACCGGGACATCAGTACCGAACTGACCCTTGGCATGGTCGAGGGAACCTCGGTCCGGGTGTCGCGTCTCCGCCTGACCAACACCGGGACGGTGTCCCGCCGTCTCTCGGTCACGGCGTATGTCGAGTGGACTCTCGGCGTGCGGCGTGAGCAGACGCAGCACCACGTGCGCACGGAATTCGTTCCGGCGCTCAACGCGATCCTGGCGCGCAACCCCTTCGATCCGCAGTTCGCCGATCAGGTCGCGTTCTGTGCACTGGGTGATACGGCGGTCTCGCACACCGGCGATCGGCGGGCCTTCCTCGGGCCCAATGGCACTGTGGCCCATCCCGCTGCCCTCGCCGGGCGCCCGGGCACTGGCCCCGCCCTGGATGGCCGGACTGGCGCCGGCATGGACCCGTGCGCCGCGCTGCAGTGCGTGATCACGCTGGCACCCGGCGAAACGCGGGAGATCGTGAAGTTGCTCGGCGCGACTGGCAGCGAGGCGGAGGCGCGCGCCGCTGTCGGGACCTGGGCCACGACCACCGCAGCCAACGATGCCCTTGGCCTCGCCGACGCCACCTGGGCGGCGCGACTCTCCGTGGTGACGGTTGCCACGCCGGAGCCCTCGTTCGACGCGTTGCTCAACCGCTGGCTGCTCTATCAGACGCTGGCCTGTCGACTCTGGGCGCGGTCGGCGCTGTACCAGAGTGGTGGCGCGTACGGATTCCGCGACCAGCTGCAGGATGTGATGGCACTGGTCTACGCCGAGCCAGCCATCGCGCGGGAGCACATCCTGCGGGCGGCGGCGCGGCAATTCGTGGAGGGCGACGTCCAGCACTGGTGGCACGCGGAGAGTGGCCGGGGGACCAGGACGCGCTTCTCGGACGACCTCGCCTGGCTTCCGTACGTCGTCGATCACTATGTCCGCGTGACTGGCGACCGCGCGGTGCTCGACGAGATGGTGCCGTTCCTCACCATGCGCGCGCTGGAACCGCACGAGGACGAGCTGTACGATCAGCCGAGAATCAGCCGGGAGGTCGCCAGCGTCTACGAGCACTGCCTGCGGGCCATCCGCAAGGCCGCCACCCAGGGGCCGCACGGCCTGCCGCTCATCGGCTCGGGCGACTGGAATGACGGGATGAGCCGAGTCGGTGTCGGGGGAACCGGGGAGAGCATCTGGCTTGGCTGGTTCCTGGTCACGGTCGCCCGGGGCTTCGCCGCGCACGCCGACGCGCGCCAGGACCACGTGGCAGCCGCGATGCTCCGCACGCAGGCCACCGCATACGTCGAGGCGGTTGAACTGCATGGCTGGGATGGCGACTGGTATCGGCGTGCCTACTTCGATGACGGCACCCCGCTCGGCTCGGCCAGCAACGAGGAATGTCGCATCGATGCCATTGCGCAGAGCTGGAGCGTGCTCTCGGGTGCGGCGCGGCCGGAGCGTCAGGCCAGGGCGATGCGGGCCCTCGAAGAACAGCTGGTGCGCGAGGACGGCCGCTTGATCATGCTGCTCACCCCGCCGTTCGATCGCGGCACCAGCGACCCCGGATACATCAAGGGGTACCTGCCGGGGGTGCGCGAGAACGGGGCGCAATACACCCATGCGGCGCTCTGGGCGGTACTTGCCGTGGCGGAACAGGGCCGCGGCGCGCGCGCCTTCGAACTCTTCCAGATGCTCAACCCGCTGATGCATGCACGGACGCCGGAGGAGGTCGCGACCTACAAGGTCGAGCCGTACGTCGTGGCGGCTGATGTCTATACGGTGGCCGGACAGCTCGGTCGCGGAGGATGGACCTGGTACACCGGCGCGGCGAGCTGGATGTACCGCGTCGGCCTCGAAGGGATCCTCGGTTTCCGGAAGCGTGGCAACGCCTTCACGATCATGCCGACGGCGCCACCCGCCTGGCCCGTGTACTCCATCGACTACCGCTTCGGCGCGAGCCACTACCACATCGAGGTGCGGAATCCCGAGGCGCTGGTGTCGGGCCACATGCGCATCACCGTGGATGGCGCGCCGGTCGAGGGCGGCGAGGTGCCGTTGATCGATGACGGGCGGACGCGGCAGGTAGTCGCGATCCGAGAGCCGGGGCGGACGGCTACCGTCTTCGGCTGACGATCGCCCGCCGCACCGCCTGCATCTCGGCATCGATTCCCGCCGCGATGTCGCGCGGCGTCGGCGTCACCTGGATGTCGGGCACCACGCCGGCGTCGGGCTGCGGGGTGGTCGGGAAGCCGGCGATGAGCGGGAGGTCGACCTCGAGCCCCGTCGTCGGCAACCGAAGGAAGAAGAAGGCGCCGCCATTGATGCCGCGACGATTGCCGCCAGTTGGCTGCCCCACCAGGGTCGCGACACCGCTCTCCTTGACCGCCAGCGCGAACTGAAAGGTCGCCGAGGAATTGACGGCGCCGACGAGAACCCAGACGCGGCCACGATACCGTGTGGCAGCCGGGGCAATCACGTCGGCGCCGTCCTTGGTGTCGTCGAAGCGCACCAACCGATAGAACAGGGAGTCGACCGGACCGACAGCTGCCGCCCCCCAGTCGCGGAAGGAGGGATCCCAGGTGTCGAGGTACGGCGCGAGGTCGTCGGGCACACGGCGATAGCGCACGTGCCGCTGATAGATGGGCAACTGGAGCGGGATGTCGATCAACCGCGCGAGGATCTGATTGCCGGCATCGACGCCACCTTCATTGGCCCGCAGGTCAACCACGAGATCGGGAAGCTTGCGGGCCGTCGCGGCATCGAGCACCGAATCGAGCCAGCGCGTCCCATTCCACTTCGAATTGAAGGTGGCCCAGGTCGGCATCGTGAGCACCCCGATGCCATTCGCCTCTGCGTAGCGCCAGAGTGGGGCATCTTCGGCCGGTTCGGCGCTGCCACCACCCTGCGCGCGCCGCTCGACGGCGGTCAACGCCGCCACAACCACGCGCCGCGTCGCCGTCGTGCCCGGTCGGCGCACCACCAGAGCGAAGCGCGGCTCCCGCACGGGAAAGACGAGTGGGTACAGCACATCGAATGGTTGGAAGCGCTCCGGCCCCTGCACCTCGAGGTAGGCCACGCGCTTGGCGTCGTTGCCGCCATCCGCGCGCGCGAGCGGCATTAGTGAGTCGAGGATGGTGCGCGCGGGGACGCCGTTGATGGAGAGGATCTCGGTGCCGCGCGGCAGGTCGGCGTCGGGGGCGTGGTCCGCGGTGACGATCATCCGGCCTCCAAGCCACCGGAAGGCCACCGGCACCTTGTCCTGCCCCTCAAACAGAGCTTCCCGGATGGCCTTCGACTGGTTGTAGAAGTTCGGGTAACTGTGCCCGCACTGGATCGCGGCCGTCAATCGCGTCAGCGCGAGGAATGCCTCGGCCACCGTGCGGTCGGTGGCGAAGTACTGGTCGACCGCCTCGAACCGCCTGTCGACATCATCGCGGGTGCGGTAGCGATAGAGGCCCGGGTGGAGCGTCTCGTACGCGCGTCGAAGCACGCCGAGGTCGGCACGGAGCGAGGCCGCGGCGAGCGGGGTGTCACGCCGGAGGGTGTCCCGTTGTGCCGGAAGCGGGCTGGCCGCCGCGATGCTGGCGGCCAGGATCAACGTCTGGGTGAGGCGAGACAGCATCAGGGGGGCTCCAGGGGGAGGGGTGCTCCCTGACGGTTCGCCATGGAGGTCGCGATGGATGCAGGATGGCCGGTGGGCCAACCCAATCAGATGTCGCGGTCCTCCCAGTCGACCTTCTTCATCAGGTGGTGGACCCCGGGGGCGAGCAGCAGGCCGGTCACGGCGATCACCACCAGACCGCAATAAAGGGCGTAGATCCCCGCGAAGAGCTTGCCGGATTCCGAGAGCTGCACGGCCACCGGCCCCATCCCGCCGAGCAGCATCGCGCTGTTGAGGAAGGCGTCGAGCCAGCTCATCCCCTCGAAGTGTCGGTAGCCTACCATGCCGATCACCAGCGAGAAGGCGAGCGGCGAACGACACGACGAGTGCAGCAGTTGTCGCCGGAAGAAGCGACGACGATTGGGCTGGGCGACGCCCGGCGCCGTCATGTCCGCCGCCTCGCGACGAGGAGAAGCCGACCCCGCGCATCGTCTGCAGGAGCGGCACGCCGGCCGCTTCGTTCAGCTTGCGTGGAAGTGAATGTCCCAGACCTTCTCGAGCAGGGTGGTTCTTCGGATCACCTCTTCGGCGTGCAGCAGGAAGAACTCCAGCAGCTGGAACTCCTTCGGCGTGAGGTCGAGCGGGGTCCCATGGGCGGTCGCTCGATGCTGCAATCGATCCATTCCCACGCAGTCATACTGGAGCGCGTCGAGTCGCTGTGCGCCGCCTCGACGGGTCAGCGCCCGCAGCCGTGCGAGCAACTCGTCGAAGCGGAACGGCTTGGAGAGATAGTCATCCGCCCCGGCGTCGAGCCCGCGGACCACGTCCTCCGGGGCATCGCGGGAGGTGAGCATGAGGATCGGCGTGGTTCGGCCCTCCCGCCGCAGCTCGATCGCCACCTGGAAACCGTTCTTCTTCGGCAGCATCACGTCGAGCAGGATCGCGTCTAGTCGCCCACATGGGCCAGCAGCGTGGCCTCCTCCCCATCGACCGCGACGTCCACCGTGTATCCCTCTTCCTCGAGGCCGTGCTTGATGAAGGAGGCAACCTTCCGCTCGTCTTCCACGACCAGCAGCTTCATGAGTGGGTGCTCCAGGTCATGAGGACTTCCGGGCAATCGGAAGGTCGAGGTGGAAGAGCCCGGCGCCAGCGCGGGGCATCGTGTCGAGGTCCCCGCCCAGGAGGCGGGCCAATCGTCGCGAGAGCGGCAGCCCGAGCCCGACCCCTGTTTCTCCCCTTCGGCGGTGGTCACGACACGTCGAAGATCCGCTCGCCTCCTCCTCGCGGATGCCGGGGCCCTCATCCTCCACGAGATAGCGACCATCGCGCCCTCGGGGCGGACCGAGAGCCGCACCGGGTCCCGCGGGGCTGTACCTGATGGCGTTGGTCAACAGGTTCATCAGGATCTGTTCCACGCGGCTGGCGTCGGTCTCGATCGTGGGCAGGTCCTCCGCGAGCTCCATCGCCAGCCGGATCGACTTTGGCCTGGCGGCGGGTGTCGCCCGTCCGGCCGCACGGTGGGCCAGCGCGACGGCGTCGACCCGCCGAACGACCGGCTTGAGCCGATCCTCGTCGAGTCGGCTCAGGTCGAGGAGGTCGCTGATCAGGTCGATGGCCTGCTGGGCGGCGTCATACACCTCGAAGGCCTCGCGCGGAGCCGTCGCGCGATCCTGCTTGCGAACCAGCAGCTCGGACCAGCCATACACGGCGGCGAGGGCATTGCGCAATTCGTGGTTGACCATCGCGAAGAACCGCTCGCGGGTCCGTTGCAGGAGATGGACTTCGGCCAGCAGCTGCGCGCTCTCTTCGTGCAGGCGCGCGTTCTCGACCGCCGCCGCCGACATGGCGGCGAGCAGGATGGCGACGTGCTCGTCATCGGCGGTGAACTGGCCGTTCCCCTGCTTCTCGGTGAGGTACAGATTGCCGATGATGCCACGGCGGCCGGTGATCGGGACGCCGAGAAAGGAGTGCATGGGAGGGTGATGCGGGGGAAAGCCGTGGGAAGCGGGGTGGCGCACCAGATCGGGCAGGCGAATGGGGCGCCCCTCTCGCAGCAGGAGCCCGAGCACGCCATGCCCCACGGGAGGCGGGCCCATCGCCTCGCGTTCCTGGTCGCTGATGCCATGGGTGACGAACCGCTCGAGGACTCGACCATCCGGCGCCAGGACGCCGATGGCCGTGTAGCGCACCGATCACCTCGGCAGCGATCGCCACGACGCGGTGCAGCACGCCGTCGAGTGACGCCTCCGAGGTCAGGGCGAGCCCGGCCAGGACCAGTCGCTCCAGTTGATCGTTTTCCGGCATGGCAGGGGTGTTCGTGGGCGTCGCCTCCGTGAGTGTCTGGTGCCGACTGCCTTGTGCTGGCGATGAAGAAAGCTTCATCCCCGGCCCATCCTCCCTTCCCGTGCCACCGTGCACTTTTCCTGCGTGAACGTCTCCGTCTTACCCTTGCCGTGCGGGAGTCCCGAGATGTCGCTTCGCGATGGCGACGCAGCGACGGCAGGTTCAGGGCATCCACGCTCCGTCGATGCCGGGCCGCGCTGGGGCTGGCGGAGCTTTGACCACCATCCGCGGCAATGGCACGAGGCCCTTCGCCACGCCCTCCCGACCGGGTGGGGTCAGATGCGATCCGAAACCTATCTACTGTCGCGACGGTCCACGAGTCTGGTGAAGCTCCAGCAGGGCCGAGTGGACGTCAAACGGAGGATGGCGACGGAGCCAAACGGACTGGAAGCCTGGCAAACAGTGCGGCGGGTGGGGTTTCCGATCCCACCCGAGGACATCGCGGCACTCTGCCGCTGCTGGCAGGTCGACCCCCCAGGCCCGTCCCGGGTGATTGCGACGCTCGACGAGTTTCATGCCCTTCTGGCACAGCAGCTTCCCGAGGTGCACGTCCTTCCGGCCAGAAGCTGGTGGCGCGAGTATGGCCTGCTTGGGTGTCTGGTGCAGCGGCGCACAGTATTGGTGCGCGGGACCGTGCTCGAGATGCTGGCTGTCGAGCACCCGGAACTGGCCACCCTTCGCACCGCGCTGCAGGCGATGCAACTTACGGAGGGTGCCCACACCTCGTCCCGGACGGCGCTGCGGCAGTTGCTCGGTGGCCAACGCATGACGGTCACTGAGCGACGGCCCCGATCGCGCGAACCGGGAATGATTCGACGACTGATTCGGTCCCCATTCCGTGGCCGTGTTGGCGGTTGCCGATCACGCGTCCTTGGTAGTGATTGCACACCGGCGCGTGAGTATCGCTTCCGTGGTGATGCTCGAATCACGCTGACCTCTGGGAGCCGCTCATGCGCAGGTTCGCCTTTCTCCTCGCCATCTCGTCGTCGTCGGCGATCTCGCTCGCCGCGCAGCAACTCGCCACGTCGACGACGCCCCTTCGTGAGTGCGGCGCGTGCGCGGCCTCGCTTGCCGTCGGCATTCATCAGGCGCCTGCGGACACCGGTCGCCTCAGGGCGATCGAATACAGCGATGCGTACGCCGTCCGGTTGAAGATCCATCGCATCGCCAGTTACGCGGAATTGCCGCTCTTCGCGGCAGAGTACTTCCTTGGCGAGAAGCTGCTGCGTGACCAGCGCAACGGAGTGAACTGAGGTGGCGAGGACGGCGGGAACTGATCCAGTGCGCGTGGCGCGCACTCGGCGGTGGCAGCCGGACTCGGGGTGCTCTTCACCGTCAACACTGTCACGGGCGGCTGGAATCTCTACGAGTCGCGGAAGGATCCCTCGGGACGGACTCGCAAGTGGATCCACACCATCGCCATGCTCGCGGCCGATGCCGGATTCCTGTGGACCGCTGCGGCGGCCGAAGGGGCGCGCGAATCGGATGCCGGCGCGGACGCACCGCACGCGGGCCATCGCCTCGATCAGTCTCGCGACGGCCTCCACCGTGATGATGTGGCTCTGGATGGATTGATGCTCGCCACGCTGATCGACACGCTCACCCGCTGGTGTGCGCCATGGCAGGCGTTCTATGCCGATTCCCGACTGACCGAGATCGCGGTCACTTCGGTGCACGTCGTGGCGATGCTGGTGGCGGCGGCTTCGCCGTCGCGGCGGACCGACTCACGCTGCGCACGACGCGGCGCGAGACGGCCGACCGGATGGCGATGCTTGAGGAATTGCAGTCGGTGCACCGGCCGGTGAAGATCGGATTGGCGGCGCTGTTCGCGAGCGGCGTGGCGCTTGCGGCTTCCGATGTCGAGACCTTCTCGGCCTCGCCCGCGTTTCTGGTGAAACTGGCGTTGGTCGCGCTCCTCTCGGTCAACGGGCTGGTCATGTTGCGTGCCGAGCGGTTGCTCCGGCGCGATCCGACCGACGCGCGATGGGGAACGTTGCGCCGGGTCAGTTGGTTCTCGCTGATGCTCTGGATCAGCACCGCCGTCGTCGGGGTCGTGCTGGTCAATGCGGCGTGAGTGCGCTGCACCGACGTCGGTCCTCCACCATTGTCCTGCCCTGAGGTTGCCGTGAACGATAGCAGCGAACACAACGATGACGCCGCCTGCGAAGGCTGCGAATTGACCCGGCCCCGCCGGGAATTCCTGAAGGAGATCGGCGCGGCCGCGATGGGCGCGCTGCTGCCTGGCTGGCATTCCGGCCGAGGTGGCCGCGGCGATGGAGCCGCGTCGCGTCACGGCCAGCGGCCGCGTCGGGGCAGATCCGACCTATCCGGTACCGGCCGCCGACGGCGTGCAGATCGACAAGGTGAACGAGGTGATCCTGGTCCGCTGGCAGAACAGTGTCTGGGCCTTCAACCTCTCCTGCCCGCACCAGCGGACGGCGTTGCGGTGGACCGAGGCCAAGCACGAGTTCCAGTGTCCGAAGCACAAGTCGCGCTACCAGCCCGACGGCACCTTCATCGCCGGCCGCGCCACCCGCCACATGGATCGCTTCTCGATCACGCGGACCGGGACCGACGTCATCGTGCACGTCGGGGCGATGCACAAAAGCGACGCGGACCAGGCAAGCTGGTCCGCGTCGGTGGTGAAACTCTGATCGGTATCGCGCGGCGCCCTAGCGCGCCCGGCCCAGCCGGCGATCTTCCGGGTCCGTGGTAAACCGGCCGCGCACGATCAGGGCGACGCTCTTCCGGAAGATCGAGGCGCTCGGGAAGGGCAATGCGGACTGCGTGGCGGAGCACCCAGGCGGCGGTGAGCAGTTCTTGCCCGGCGCGCAGGGGCCGCCGTTGAAGTTGATGCGCCGACCATACCCGCCATTCGGCAGCTGGAAGCGGAGCACCAGCTCGGGCTGACGGTTTCGCGTCACCAGCTGCGCGTTCGGCAGCGGGCCGATGTCAAACTGGAAGGTGACCAGCCGATCGACACCGCCGTTGCCTTCACTCTCGCCCCCCAGGAACGCGATCGCCGAGGCGCTGAACGACTGCGTCTGGGGCGCACCCGTCGTAGCGTTCTTCACCACCCGCTCGGCCACCAATGTCATTGGGTACGCGATCGGACCGCTCTGCCCAGCGTTGCCTCGGCCGAGAGGTACAGGCCGATGGAACGCACCAATCCGCCGGCACCCACCGGACCGGGAATGGTGAAGTAGTACGCGGCGATGTCGTCCCGAAACGCGGCGGGGGTGCAGGCGTTGATGGTCGTGTAGGCGGAGGAATGCGTCGCGGTGTAGAAGAGCTCCGCGCCCCCCGGCGTCGACTGCAGCGAGGCGCGCAGTTGATTCTCCCCTTCGCCAGGGCACCCGGTGACCGACGCACTCCCGTCGGCCCCGGTGGGGGTCGTGGCCGTCAGCGGCGCGCCGTTCACGGTGGCACCCATGGCGCCGCCTGGTGTCCAGAAGACCGGGACACCAACCTGCGGGTTGTTGAATTGGTCGGTGACCCGGACGGTCGGCGTCGGGCTGACCGCACCGCCGTTCACCTTGCCATACGCCGTGGGGCCGACCGCCACAAACCGCAACGCGGCACCGGGCGCGACATCGAAGAGGTTGCTCCCCGTGGTGCTGGACACGAGCCCCGCGTCGCCGAGCGTCGCAGCGGCAGCGAATCGATAGCCCGTGGCCGCCTGCAGGATCGTGGTGCTGAAGGTGGCCACCCCGTTGACCGCATTGGTGACCTTTGTCGTGGCACCGCCGTCAAAGCTGTTCTTGTTCAGCGATAGCGTCACCGGGTTCGACGCGGTCGGCACGATCGTGCCCAAGTCGGAGCGCACCTCGACGCGGGCGGGGATCAACGCACCGGCGCTGTAATTGCCCGCGGCCGGTTGGGTGAAGACGAGGCTGCTTGCCCCATACGCGGCGATCAGCCAGCTCGGCGCCTCCGGGACAAACTCGATCACAGTCGGGTCGAGGTTGGCCGGTGGCGTGAGCGTCGCAGTCAGCTTGGTGTAGGCGGTGCGGAGGTCGGACGTCGTGCCGAAATTGATGCAGCCGACGGCCGCAGTCCCGGCGGCGTTGGTGGCGGCGTCGGCGCCGCAGACCGAGGCGTTACCCGGCTTCGCGCTGTAGGGCGCCACGGTGGACGGTGCCGTCGTCCAGGCGGCGGTGACGCCCGGAATCGGCGTCCCCTGGCGGGTCTTGACCGTGATCGTCGGGAGGCCCGCGCCGGTGCGGGTCGTGCCGACGGTGCCATCGATCGTGGTCACGAGGAGGGCGTCGCGGACGAACTCGCTGGTCGACCCGCCGACGCCGCCCGAGGCGAAGAGCTGCGGGTCAACCGGCTCGAACGGCGAGAACTCGCTGGTCGCGCCGCCGATGCCGCCGCTGCCCGCGAAGCGACCGGCAGCGGCGAGCGGTGCGGGGCGCACCACGCTCGCCAGCGCGTCGAGGAGTCGACCACCCCAGCTCGACGGGATCGCGGCCGAGGTGATCGCCCCGCACGCGAGCGTCATCTCCGGCGGAATGTTGACGCGCGGAGCACCTCGAAGGTGGCCGGGTTTTTCTGGTGGGCGAGCACCAGCCGCGCCAGCAGCGAGTCGATTTCATTCGCCGGCACGTTGATGAGTTCTACGGGATCCGGGCAGACGCCGACGATCGCCTTCGTGCCCGGCTTCAGCGTCTGGGCAGGCGACACCGTCCACTCATAGATGAACGCGTACTTGTCGAGCGGCGTCGTGAGGGCGTTCGGGTCAGTGAGCCGGCGCGCCGTCACGATGGTGTTCTCGACGACCGCATCCGGCGGGAACTGGGCTCCGGACTGGCGGTCCAGCGTCTGCAGCGTGGTCATCGGGTCGCCGACGTGCACGACCCACGTCTCCTTGGGGTTCGCGATCCCGGCGTCGATGCCGACGTAACAGAAGATCTGGTTCAGCACCGAGGCGAGGGTCGCCGGCGACAACGCCACCTGCTGGTTCGCGTCGTTGGCGAGGAGGAAGTCGACCAACTCGAACGCCTTCGCCTTGGCCAGCGTCGCATTGTTCGCGTTCGTCGCCTGCACGACGGCGTTCCAGGTGCTCGTGGCGGTGAAGCTGTTGGCGAGCGACGAGAAGCCGCTCGACAGTGCGCCCGGATCTGCACGGGGTCCGCCGTGCACGCGGCAGCGTCCGCCGCGCGGCCGCGCGTCGGGACGGCGCCAGTGGCCTGATCGGCCAGCGAGGCGGAGTCTCCGCATGCCGTGGCAAGCAACAGCACCGCGAGCAGCGGCAACCGGGTGGAACGAAGCACGACGCCTCCAGGGGGAATCAGGAGGGAGTGCGGTGGGATGGACGCCGAGCGTACCGCCTCGGCGATTCATCCTGCCACCCCCAATGGCGATTGATATACGCCACAGTCGAAAAGTCCGCAATGGTGTTGCGCGCGCGTTACACCCATGTGGGCCAGTTGCGACGGGCATTTCCCGGGTCCCGGATGCCAAACGCCCCACCCGGTGGGGGGTGGGGCGCCGTGGGATCCGCTGGCCGGTGCCGGCTAGTTGGCGAGCAGCTTCTTGAAACCGGGAGTCTCGGCGATCGGGCGATACCACCACCCCGGGTAGGCCACGAGCGCCTTCCGCCGATCGTCGCTCTTGGACAGATAGGTCTTCAGGTCGGCCAGGGCAGCCGTCGTGTCGCCGCGGAGCGCGCCGACGAAGGCCGCGAACTGTGGCAGTTCGAGATTGGGGTCGATGTCCGGGTTGCCGCGCGACCGGTCGACCACCCGCTTGGCACTGTCGCCGAGGCCGGCGCGCGCGAGCACCGCCGCCACCAGCAGGTCGCTCTTGAAGCGCTCGAACTGCTGCTGCGGCTTCGGCGCCATCGCCGTGATCGAGTCGGCCAGCTTCCACGCGAGCGGGACGTCCCACTCCTTCTTCTTCGACGTCTCGAGGTAGAGCTTGCAGCGCGGCGCCTGGGACGAGGCGGGGTAGCGGCGCTGCATCTCGTCGCACCAACGCGTGGCAGTTGTCCACTCCTCCGTGTCATACGACGCGAGGATGAGCCGGTTCAAGACCACCTGCGCGTTGCTGAGGAAGGCGTCGGCCTCCCACGCCTTCTCGGCAGCCCGGTAGATGTCCCTTGGTGAGACTTCCGGAATCGCGTAGTAGAGGTGTGAGAGCGACGCCCACGCCCCGGCCTGATTGGGGTTGAGCTCCGTCGCCTTCTCGAGGTCGGCGCGCGCCGCCGTGAGCAACGCCGACTGCTTCTCCTTCTCGGCGTCAACCTTCACCAGATAGCGCCAGTACTGCAGGTTGCCGCGCAACTCCAGTGCGTTCGGGTCCTGCGGCTGCAGCGCCAGCGCCCGGTTGATGTGCGCGAGGCCCGCGTCGATCGGCGCCTTTGCCTCGAGTGGATCGGCGTTGCGGCGCGACGTCTCGTACGCCAGCCGGGCCCGTCCGATGATCGGGTCGGGCCACTTCGGGTCGAGGGTCTCTGCCTGGGCCAGCAGCGTGTCGGCCTGGGCGCGGATCAGCAACGCGCTGTCACCCTTCGTGGCCGCCGCGCTCTTCCGGAGTCGTTCGGCCGCTGCACGAGCAACCACGCATCGTTGTTCGACGTGGCTCGGCGTTGCTCCTTCAGCAGCACCTCGCCGCCGATGCGCTCACGGATCAGGGTAGCCACTTCGGTCACGGTCGAATCGCGCACCGCCGCGAAGTTGCGGCCATCCACCATGAAGCTCTTGGGGTCGCCGAAATCGACGCCGGAGTTGCCGTCGAGCAGGCGGATCGACACCCTGATCTTGTCGCCCTGCTGGTCGAGCGTCCCCTTGACCAGCGTCCCCGCATTCAGCGCCTTGCCGATGTCCTCGGGCGGGATCGAGTCATTGCCGCGATACTGGCCGACACCACCCGCGGAGATCACGGCGAGGCCCGGGATGGTGTTCAGGTTCTCGATCAGCGCTTCGGTCAAACCATCGGCGAGCGTGGCGAGTGAATCGCCAGTCTGGAAGTAGAGCACCGCGATCCGCTTCTTGGACAGCCCGCCGCTGTCGGCCAGCGGCACCGGCTTGCCACCCGCCGTCAGCTTGTACGCACCGAATCCGCCCCCGGCCAGCACCAGCAACGCGACCCCGAGCACCATTGGCCGCTTCCAGAGCGGCACCGGCATCGGAGCGGCGACCCCGAAAGCGCTCGTCATCCCGCTGGTGGTGCGGCGCGCCGTGGTGTGCCGCATCGTCATCATGCGGGTCGACGTCGCGCCCGCCGGCATCGGCGCCGCGACCAGCAGGGCGGCAAACGCCGCCGCGCTCTGGGGCCGATCGGCCGGCGACTTCCCCAGCGAGCAGAAGATCGCGTACTCGACTTCCTCGGGTACCGATTGCCGGATGATCCGGAGCGACGGCACCTGCTCCATCACGTGCTTCGCGAGGATCGCCGAGGCGTTCTTCCCGCTGAACGGCGGCTCGCCGGCGAGCATCTCGAACAGCATGCAGCCGAGCGAGTAGATGTCCGCGGTGACGCCGACCTTCTCGCCCATCCCCTGTTCGGGGGCCATGTAGGTCGGCGTGCCCAGCGCCATCCCGGTCTGCGTCAGTTGCTGCGCCATCCTCGACCGCGCGGGCAATGCCGAAGTCGGCTACCAGCGCGTGGCCGCCGCTGAGCAGGACGTTCTCCGGCTTGATGTCGCGGTGGATGACCTGCTGCTTGTGGGCGTACTCGAGGGCGTCGGCCACTTCGAGCGTGATCTGCAGCGCATCCTCGACGGAGAGCTGGCCTTCACGGTCGAGCCGGTCGCGCAGCGACTCCCCCTCGACGAACGGCATGACGTAGTAGAGCAGCCCGTCGGAGACGCCCGAGTCATACATCCCGAGGATGCGGGTGCTGCAGGCGCCCGGCACTGCGGATCTCGCGCTCGAAGCGCTCGCCGCCGATCGAGGCGGAGAGGTCCGGGTGGAGGACTCACGGCCACCTTGCGGTCGTGCTTGATGTCGCGGGGTCGGGAAGACCGTGGCCCATGCCCCCACGGCCAAGCTCCCGCCCGAACGCATAGCGATCGGCGAGGTGGGTTTGCAGTCGTTCGAGGTGGTATCGGCCAAGCTGGAGGCCTCGGGCCGGAGAGGGTTCGGAGCCAGCGATAAGTCCGGCCCCGAAGAACGCGCCAGCGGTGGAGGGCCAATCCGCCGCCGGAGGCTCGATTCCGGGTACCCCCGCTTAGATTTCCCCTGCGGCCACTTTGCCGTCCTTCGTCCCCGGCACGAGTGAGTTCGCATGAGCGCCTACAAGACCCTGCAGCGTCGCCTGACCCTTGGCGGACGCGAGTACCATTTCGTCACCTGCGAGGGTCAGCGGGCCAATCCGTCGCGCAATCACCCCGAGGTGCCCCCCACCTGGGCGCTGATGGCCGCCGGCAAGCGCTGGACGGTCATGCCGGAGCTGGCGGATCAGGACGAGGCCGAGATCGACCGCCAGTTGCTGGCGTGGCTGGGCGAGCACATGGGCAGCGAGCCGGGGATCATCGCCGACCGGGGCGATCCGGCCAGCGGCCGGAAGGGATAGCAACCCGCCGGTCCTGCCGCCGCTCCCCGCAGCGGCGACCGGTCACCCCGGCATCCCGTCGAAAAAGGTGACCACCCCGGTCTCCAGCGAATATTCCGCCCCCACCACCAGCAGACCATCCTCCCGAATCAACTGCTCCAGGATCTCCGAGCCATGCCGCAAGTGGTCCGCGGAGGCGCGGATGTTGGCGCGGACCGCTTCGGCCACCAGGGCGTCGTGGGCCTGCGCGAGCGGCGTGTCGAGGAGCGACTCGACCGACGGCCGCACCAGGTCGACAATCGCCCGGATGTTGCGCGAGTGGGTTGAGCTCGGCGAGGGGTGCTGCAGTTCCTCGATGGTCGCCACGATCGCTCCGCACTGGGAATGGCCCAGGACCACCACCAGCCTGGTGTGAAACCGCTCGGCCGCGAACTCGACGCTCCCTACCAGCGAGGGGGCGACGATGTTGCCGGCGACCCGGATCACAAAGAGATCGCCGAGTCCCTGGTCGAAGACGATCTCGGCCGGGACCCTGGAATCGGCGCAGCCGAGGATGATGGCGAATGGCTCCTGCCCTTCGGTCAGCTCCGCTCGGCGGGCCTGATGAAGCACCGGCGCGCCGCCGCTGACGCTGGTATTGAAGCGGAGATTGCCGGCCCGGAGTCGGGCGAGGGCTTCGTGGGCAGGGATCATGGAGGAAGGGTACTACCGCGGCGGGGTGGGCGGTGAGGGGATGGTCCGAAGTTCTCCGGAGGGAACGACGAACGGCCTGGTGAGAGTAGGTTCTCGCCAGGCCGCCAAAAGTGTCGATTTTTAATACACTTTGCTGGTCACTTATTGATCAGCCGTTCGCGCCATTACCTGCTACTTCGTCGGCGTCGTCTTCAGGAAGTCGTCGAGCAGAGAGCGGTGGGCCAGATACTCGGGGCGCTTCAACGCGACCTCGGTATCGAAGTGTTGTCGGAACGCGAGCCGCGCCGCGCGCCCGGCGGCGACGTTCCCCTGATAGTCCGCGATGAGTGCGCGGAGATAGTCGACCAGGAGATGATTCTCCGCGCTGGCGACGATCGTGTCGACCTGCGCGACCGCACCAGGGAAGTGACCGACCTGCGCACGCAGCAAGGCGAGATGAAAGCGCAAATCGTTGTTGCGATCGGCAGTCGGGAGATTGGTGAAGGCCTGCTCCATCATCGGGAAGAATCGGACGACCGTGGCGGTGTCGCCGGACTGCACCGACGTCTCGGATTCGATCCGACAATCGCAGGAATTGCTCTTGGGGACTGAGTTTCGAGAGATCTGGCGGGGTGCCATCCGATACCACGGCTCCACTCGGCGACGTGGTCTCACCGCTGGTGACGGTTGGACTCGGACGCGATGCGGCCCACCCCAATGCCGCAATCGCCGCGACCCCGAGCATCGCCGGTATGGTCCAGCTGCGCGTCCCGCGCGGGGTGGCCACGCTCGGTGTGTCGGGGGCCGACGGTTGCGCGTCACCACCGAAACTCGTCCCACAATTCGCGCAGAACATCGCACCCGGCGGCGCCACGATGCCGCATTGCCGACAGGCTGATTCGGCGATCGCCGTGCCGTAGCTCTCGTAGAATCTGCCGTGGACCGATGCGCCGCACTGGGGACAGGATGTCGAAGATGAATGGTGCAATGGGCCTCCGCCGCATCAACTGATTGACCTGAATCATTCACGGGGCACGCTCGAATCCGGCCCGCAATCTGCTTCACGTACAAGTGTACAAAGAATGCACACCGATTCCGATACTGCCGGGTTGTAAGATCCGTATCCGACCGGATAGGATGACCCCCGTTGAACCACTTGCCGATTCGATGCACGACCTGAGGGAAGGCATGACCGATCCTGCGCGTCAACTCCACCCCGCCTATGAGATGCCCCGCCACCCTGAACTGGTCCGGGCGCCTCAAGTATCGACGGCGGTCGATGCTCCCCCGAGCACCGCGGGCCGGCCGACGCCAACGCCGTCAGCGACCGACGCTGCGCGCCGGGGCCGTTGGAAGATCTGGGGCTGGACCTTTGGCGTGGCGTTGCCGTTGGCTGCCGTGAACCTGATCGGTGCCCCGTACTACCTGGAACCGATGGCCGAGCGGGTTCGCCATCCGTGGCACGCCATGCTCCGCCCGTCGGGGACCGTCGGCCTGACCGCCGGGATCATTGCGGTGGCGATCTTCATCTTCCTCTGGCTCTACCCGCTCCGGAAGAAGTACAAGCGCCTCGCCTTCCTCGGCTCGCTCGGCAAATGGATGGATGTTCACGTCGCCACGGCCCTGGCGATGCCCCTCCTGTTGGCGATTCATGCGACCTGGCGCGCCGATGGCGTGATCGGACTCGGGCTCCTCTCGATGATGGTGGTGGTCGCCAGCGGTGTGATCGGCCGCTACCTCTACGTCCGGATTCCGCGCGCCCGGAATGGCGTCGAGCTGACACGCGAGGAAGTCGCCGGGCGGCGGCGCGAGTTGATCGGTGAGCTGGCCGAGACGACCGGACTCGGCGTCGACGTGGTCGAACGCACGCTCGCGGTCGGGGCGCCGGTGGAGGCAGAACAGAGCCTCGGCAAGATCTTCATGCGGCTGCTCGCCGACGATCTCACGCGGTGGCGCCGCACCTCGGAGCTGCAGCGCCGGTGGGCCGGTGTCGCGCCTGCCGGCCGGCCGCTGAGCAAGGCTGCGCTCGGCGAGGCGGTGCGCCTGGCGTCGCAGGAGATGTCGCTGGAGCAGCAATCGCGCATGCTCGAGGCGACCCATCGGGTCTTCCGGTTCTGGCACGTGGCTCACCGTCCCTTCGCGGTGACGGCAATGGTTGCGGTCATCATCCACATCGTGGTCGTCCTCGCCGTCGGCGTGGTGCGGTACTAGGCCGCGACTACGGAATCCTCGCTGCGACCCTCCTCGCCTTCGTCCTGATCACCGGGCTCGCCATCCGCATGCACCTGCGCGCAACGGCGAAGGCCGGTGGCGGGTCGGCCATGATGCCGAATTGTCCGCGCTGCGGCACGGCGCTCCACGTCGGGGCGATGCGGTGCCGTCAGTGCGGTGCACCGCAGCAGGCCTACGAACTGGTCTCGGCGCCGGTCGTCGAGGGTGAACTTCGCGGCCGGGAGCGGGCGCCGAAGGCGATGGTGCGAGCCGACGTCTGTGTCGGCTGCGGCACGTGCGTCGACGCCTGTCCGGAGCCGGGCGCGATCACCATGCACAAGAAGCTTGCGGTGGTGGATGACGCCCTGTGCAAGGGCCACGGCGAATGCGTGGCGGCCTGCCCGGTCGGTGGCATCCTGGTGACGACGGGCGCGGCGGTGAACCGGGTCTCCGTCCCGCTGGTCAATGCCAACTTCGAGAGCAATCTCCCCGGCCTCTACATCGTCGGCGAACTCGGCGGACGCGGGCTCATCAAGAACGCCGTGAACGAGGGCCGACTGGCGGTCGAACACATCGCGTCGACGCTGGCACCGGCGACGGCCGACGAACGCGATGCGGTCGACGTGCTGATCGTTGGCAGCGGTCCGGCCGGCCTCAGCGCCGGTGTCGAGGCGATCCGCAGCGGGCCCAAGTACGTCATGGTCGAGCAGGGCGCGTTGTCGGAAAGGTGCGGAAGTATCCGCGGCACAAGTTGCTGCTGGCGGAGCCGATCCAGATGCCGCTCTACGGCAACCTCTGGGTGGCAGATACCTCCAAGGAGTCGCTGCTGCGCGCATGGGAGAGCATCGTGGCGAGCAGCGGACTCCAGGTGCGCACCGGTGAGCGCGTCCTGAAGGTCACGCCCGAAGGGACGCTCTTCGACGTCGAGACGTCGGCCGGCCGCTATCGGACGCGCCGCGTGGTGCTCGCGATGGGGCGCCGTGGCTCACCGCGGAAGCTCGGCGTGGTCGGCGAGGAACTGAGCAAGGTCGTCTACGAAATCGTCGAGATGGAGCAGTTCGCCGGGCGGCGGGTCTTGGTGGTCGGTGGCGGCGACAGCGCGATCGAATCAGCAGTGGGTCTCGGGAATCAGGATGGCACCACGGTGCAGCTCTCCTACCGTGGTGAGTCGTTCCCACGGATCAAGCCGCGCAATCAGGAGAAGCTCGATCGGGCGGTGGCGGCCGGGCGGATCACCTTGCTGCTGCAGACGCAGCTGCGCGAGGTGCGCGCCGACGTGGCGGTCCTCGAGGGGCCGGCCGGGGCGATGATCATCCCGAACGATGACGTGGTGATCCGGATCGGTGGTGATGCGCCGTTCGCATTCCTCGAGCAGATCGGCGTGCGCATCGTGCAGAAGGACGTGCCGATCCCTCGCGACGTCGAGAAGGTGAGCTGATTGCGCTGGCTTCGGTGGCTTGGGCTGGTGGTTCTGTTGCTGCCGGGACGAGTGGATGCGCAGATCTCGCCGGGTGCGCTGGCGAAGGCGCACCAGGCGCTCGAAGGGGCGACCAAGTGCTCGCAGTGCCATGGCCCTCGGAAGGACGCGATGCCACGACTCTGTCTGAGTTGCCAAGGAAGTGACGCTGCTGGTGTCGCAGGGGCGGCGGTATCACGCGCGCGAGGCGAAGACGTCGGGGAAGAGTTGCGCGTCGTGCCATCCGGACCATGCCGGTCGCGAATTCGCGATGATCGCCTGGCCGGCCGGCGGCCGCGACCGCTTCGATCACCGCGGCGCGGGGTGGGCGTTGGAGGGAACGCATGCGCCGCTCGCCTGCGCCAAGTGTCACGTGGCGAAGTACCGGACCGATCCGGCGGCGCTGATCTCGCCGCGGAAGGGATCACCGGGGTGGATGGGGCTGGAGACGGCCTGCGCGTCATGCCACGCCACGGACGACCCGCACCAGAAGTCGCTGGGGCCGAAGTGCGAGAAATGCCACACCGCCGATGCATGGGATCCGGCCCCGAAATTTGATCACATGAATTCCCGATATCGTTTGACGGGGGCCCATGAGCAGGTGACCTGCAACGCCTGTCACCTCGCGCCGACACTCCGTATTGCACCGGATGCCACGGGGAAGCGGAACCCCCTGTACCGCCCCCTGCCGTTCGCCGAATGCGCGAGTTGCCATGCCGACCCTCACAAGGGACGGCTGTCATCGAAATGCAGTGATTGTCACGTTACGCAGGGGTTTGATGTGCTCGATCGTCGCGGCTTCAACCACTCGCTGACTCGCTACCCACTCCTTGGCAAGCATCGCCAGGTGGGGTGCGACGCATGTCACGGGCGGGACATGGCGAAGCCACGACCGGTTTCCACCACCTGCACGTCCTGCCATGCCGACCGGCATGCCGGGGAGGCGACGCTTGCCGGCGCGGTGGTCGACTGCGCCGCCTGCCATCGCGTCGAAGGCTTCGCCCCATCGACCTTCACCGTGGCCCAGCACGGCACGGCGCGGTACCCGCTCGGCGGCAAGCATCGCGTGGTCCCCTGCGCCTCCTGCCACAAGGCGACCAAGGCGCCCGGGGCTGCGGCGGCGGCCAGCGTGACGCACCTGCGGGTCGCCTTCGCCACCTGCACGTCGTGCCACGTCGAGCACACGGCGCGCAGCTCCCCGGGACGGCGTGCGAGAGCTGCCACAGCGATCTCGGCTGGAAGGAGCTCCGGTACGATCGGGCCACGCACAGCACGACGACGCTGCCCTCGAGGACGGCACGCGGCGATTGCCTGCGCGGATTGCCGCTCGGCGTCCCGCAGCGGCCTGCCGACCTTCGCGAAGACGACCGCGCTCGGTACCGCCGGCCTCCGGTTCAAACTGCCAGAGACCCGCTGTGCCGCCTGCCACGCCGATCCGCACGCCATTGCCGGCGAGACGCGCCGTCGTGACACGACCCTCACCTGCGGCGACTGCCACTCGGCGACGGCGTTCCGCCCGTCGACGGTCGGGATGGAATCGCATGCGCGGTTCTCGTTTGCCCTCGAAGGCGCCCATCGCGCGGTGCCCTGCCGAGAGTGTCACAGCGGACTGCCGGCGTCGAGCGGGGTCGCCACGGGCCGGGCGTCGCTCGTCGGGGCGTCCAGGACGATGCCACGGGTGGCGCTGGGCGTGCCGAAGGGGGACCAGCTGCGCCAGCTGCCATCAGACTCCGCACGGCACGCAGTTCGACGCGAGGGCCGACAAGGGCCGGTGCGAAGCGTGCCAGCACCAGCGATCGCTTTGTCGGGCGCTCCGCTTCGATCATGAACAGCAATCGGCGTTTTCGGCTCAGGGGGCGCACGCCACGGTTCCTGCGCCAAGTGTCATCGCACCGAACAGGTTGGTGGAACCGCACGGGTGATCTACCGCCCCGTCGCCACGAGCTGCGAAAGCTGTCACACGGCCAAGCCGGCTGGAGGGGTGCAATGACACGCGTCTTGCTGCGCGGGCCTGTCGGCCGCCGTGGTGCTGCTGTCGCTCCTCGTTGGCCGCGCCCCGGCGCAGTCCGGCGCCAACCCGCATGGTCCCGCGATCGGGGCCTGCGCCACCTGCCATCGTCCCGAGGGGTGGAAGCCGGTGCGGATCGCAGCCACGTACCGGCACGCCGAGCGGACCTTTCCGCTCGACGGGGCGCACGCGACGGCGACGTGTACCGCCTGCCATACGACCTTGGAGTTCTCGAAGACCAAGGCGACCTGCGCCTCATGTCACCAGGACGTCCACCGCAGCGAGCTTGGCACCGGAGTGCGCGATGCCATACCACGCGCAGCTTCACCGACCAGGCGCGGCTCTCCCGCCTGCACGAGGAGAATCGCTTTCCGCTCCGCGGGGCGCACGTGGCGACGGCCTGTGAGGCGTGTCTCCACCGATTGCACCACCTGCCACACCACCACGGTATGGCGCGGGGCGACCTTCGACCACAATACGACCACCTTCCCGCTGACCGGTGGTCACCAGGCGACGCAGTGCGCCGCCTGCCATACCGATGGCGTCTTCAAGGGGAAGGCAACCAGCTGCGTTTCCTGCCATCGCCCGAATTTCGACCAGACCAAGACGCCGCCGCACGGCGCGGCCGGCTTCTCGACCGATTGCACGACCTGCCACACGACCAGCCGCTGGCTCGGGACACCGTTCAACCACACGACCACGCGCTTCCCGCTCACCGGTGGACACCAGCCGCTGACCTGCGCCTCCTGCCACGCTGACGGCGTGTACAAGGGGAAGGCGATGACCTGCGTGTCGTGTCACCGGCAGAACTTCGACCGCACGACCGTGCCGCCGCACGTGGCGGCCGGCTACTCCACCGACTGCACCAGCTGCCACAACTCGACGGCCTGGCTCGGTGCCGGCTTCAATCACAACACCACCCACTTCCCGCTGACCGGCGGGCACCAGGCGGTGACCTGCGCCTCGTGCCATGCCGATGGCGTCTACCGCGGCCGGTCGATGACCTGCGTCTCCTGCCATCGGCAGAGCTTCGATCAGGCGCGGACCCCGCCGCACGCGTCCGCCGGGTTCTCGACCGAGTGCACCACCTGCCATACCACCACCCGGTGGCAGGGCGGGACGTTCAACCACTCGACGACGCAATTTCCGCTGACGGGCGGCCACCTCACCGCCACCTGCGCCTCGTGTCACGCGGATGGCGTCTACCGCGGCAAGTCGCAGAGTTGTGTGTCGTGCCATCGCACCAACTATGACGCCACGCGCACCCCGGCCCACGCGGCGGCCGGGCTACTCGACCGACTGTACCACCTGCCACACCACGACCCAGTGGCTCGGCGCGACGTTCAACCACAACACGACCCGCTTCCCGCTGACCGGCGGGCACCTCACGGCGACCTGCGCCTCGTGCCATGCCGACGGCGTCTATCGGGGCAAGCCGACGACGTGCATCTCGTGTCACCGGACCAACTACGACGCCACCCGGACGCCGGCCCATGCGGCCGCGGGGTACTCGACCGACTGCACCACCTGCCACACGACGACGCAGTGGCTCGGCGCCAACTTCAATCACAGCACGACCCGCTTCCCGCTGACCGGTGGCCATCTCACGGCGACGTGCGCCTCCTGTCACGCCGATGGCGTCTATCGGGGCAAGTCGACGGCGTGCCTGTCGTGTCACCAGGCCGACTTCACGCGCACCACCACGCCGCCGCACGCGGCCGCAGGTTTCGCAACCGATTGCACCACCTGCCATACCACGACCCGGTGGCAGGGCGCGACCTTCAACCACGGGACTACGCGGTTCCCGCTGACTGGCGGTCACCAGGCGGCCTCGTGCGCTTCCTGCCACGCCGACAACGTCTACCGCGGCAAGTCGATGACCTGCGTCTCGTGCCACCGCACCGACTATGACGGCACGCGGACGCCGGCGCACGCTGCGGCAGGCCATTCCACCAAATTGCACTGTCCGCCACCACCACGGTGGGGCGGTGCGACTGCTCCAACCACAGCACCACGCGGTTCCCGCTGACCGGCGGCCATCTCACGGCGACGTGCGCGTCCTGTCACGCCGATGGCGTCTATGCCGGGAAGTCGACCACCTGCGTGTCGTGTCACCGCACCAACTACGACGCGACCCGGACCCCGGCGCACGCGGCGGCCGGCTACTCGACCGACTGCCACTTGCCATACCACCACCCAGTGGCGGCGACGTTCAATCCAGCACACCATTCCGCTCACGGGCCCACCTGGCCGTGAGCTGCGCGAGCTGCCACGCCGACGGCGTCTATCGCGGCAAGCCGACGACCTGCATCTCGTGCCACCAGACGGACTTCAGTCGGACCACGACGCCCCCGCATGCCGCGGCCGGCTTCTCAACGACCTACAGTCCGCCACACGACGACGCGGTGGGGAGGGCGACCTTCAACCACGGCACGACTGCGTTCCCGCTGACCGGCGCGCACATCACGACCAGCTGCGCCACGTGCCACCTGAACAACGTCTATCGCGGCTTGCCGGCGACGTGCATCTCCTGCCACCAGCAGGACTGCACCTCGGCGACCAATCCGTCGCACCCGGGGTCGGCGTTCCCGACGACCTGTGCCACCCCTGCCACACCACGACGCGCTGGCAGGGTGCGACGTTCGACCACGACGGCCCGTACTTCCTGATCTACTCGGGCACCACCGTGGCCGTTGGGCGAGCTGTGCCACCTGTCACACGGCCCCGGGCAACTACACCGTCTATACCTGCATGAGCTCGGGCTGCCATTCGCGCACGAGCACCGACTCCGAGCACCGCGGCCGAAACGGGTATCAGTACGTCGCGACCGCCTGCTACTCCTGCCACCCGCGGGGTCGCTCATGAGCAATGCGACGGAGCCACTTCAGGGTGGTGGCGATGGTGATCCTCGGTCTCGGCCTCCCTTCGGCGTGCCTCACTGCGCAGATCACGGCGCGAAGACGACCCCGAAGAATGCCGCCGAAGCCCACGCCTGGCCTCCGCCGCCAAGGGCACCAGGCAGAAGCCTGGCGCGCCCGCGAAGACCCTGGTCACGCCGCCTCCCGGTCCTCCGCGGAGCTGGGCGGCGGTGACCTACGTCAGCGGTTCGACCATTTATCTGGAGGTCGGCAGCAAGCAGGGCGTCAAGGAAGGGACGATCTTCACGGTCGTGCGCGCCGGGCAGACCATCGGCGAACTCTCCGCGAGCTTCGTCTCTCGAGCCACACCGCCTGTGCCGTCACGCGGAGCAGCAGCGCGATCACGGTGGGCGACTCGGTCTCCTTCGTCCCCGTCGTGGTGGAACAGGTGCCCACCACGCTCACCGCCGCGGGGAGCCGGCCCGTCACACGTGCGGGGACTCGTCGGTCCCCAGTGCGCGGGCGGGTCGGACTCCGCTACCTGACCATCAATCAGCCTGGTGGCAGCACCTGCGGCAGCCGTCGGTCGACTTGCGGCTCGACGGCGCACAGATCGGCGGTTCATCGATGGGGCTTGCCGTCGATGTGCGGATGCAGCGCACCAGTGTCACCGGCGGCTCGTCATCCGCCACCTCGGCACCAGCCGGGGCGACCCGCGTCTACCAGGCGGCGCTGATCCGGCAGAGCTCGCCGACCGGAACCCGACTCGCCATGGGTCGCCAGTTCGCGACCGTCCTCTCGCCGATCGGCATCTTCGATGGCGTTGCCCTCGACGTGAATGGCAGCAAGTGGAGCGGCGGCGGCCTCGTTGGCACCATGCCCGATGGCGGCAGCTTCGCGCCGTCGGCGGCGACCACCGAGGCCGGGCTCTGGTTGCAGCGGCACAGCGCCCAGGGGAGTGCATCGCCGTGGAGTGCGACGGTCGGCGCCATCGGCTCCTACAATCGTGGCGAAATCGATCGCGAGTTCGCGTACCTGCGCGGGACGCTCAACACGCGGGTGGTCTCGATCTACGCCGCCGAGGAGATCGACGTCAATCGCGGCTGGAAGCGGCAGGCCGAGGGGTCATTCGCGACCTTCACCTCCACCGTATTGACCGCCCAGGTGAGCATGAGCCGAGCGCTGTCGATCTCGGGCGGCCTCGACTCGCGCCGCAGCGTCCGCCCCTACCGCGACTTCGTCAATCCCGAGATTGCCTTTGACGACGCGCTGCGGCAGGGTCAGTGGGGCGAAGTCTCGCTGCGCCCCTCGCGTCATTTCCGGTTGAGCAGCGACATCCGCTCCAGTGGCGGGGGCTCGGAAGGGAAGTCCCAGGCCTTCACCGCTTCCGCGTCGGCGACGCAACTGACGCCCCTCGGCCTCGGCCTCCGTGCCCGCACCACCCAGTACACCGGCGCGATCACCGAAGGGCGGCTCTCGTCCGTGGCGGTCGAGGTCGCCCCCGGGCAGGCCGTCCGCCTCTCGCTCAACGCCGGTGTCCGAACCAGTCTCATGCCCTCGGCCGGCCTCCCCGCCACCCGCCTCACCTGGGCCGGTGGTGACCTCGACGTCGCCGTGGGCCGCTCGCTCTCATCATGCTCTCCACCTACCGCGAGTCCCGGAACGGCTTCGGCGTCGGTGCAGACGTATGCGGCGGTGACCTGGCGGTTCTAGCGAGAAGCGAGAAGCGAGAAGCGAAGCGTGACCAGGACCGTGACCAGTGACCCTACCCGGGTTACTGGTCACTTTACTGGTTACCTTTCTGGCTCCCCACCATCGCCCAACCGAGGTCCCCCAGCGCTGACCCGCTCCCGCCCTTGGCGGCTGCTGCGCTCGCCCTGCTCGCTGCCTGGCGTTCCGGCCACGCGGGCCGGTGGACTGGCCGATGGTCGCGAAGATCCGCGCCGAGGGGTTGCAGCGCTCCCGGGTGATGGACCTCGAGGGGTAGCCTGGCCGACGTGCTCGGCGCCCGGCTGACCCTCTCGAAGGACATGCAGCGCGCGCAGCTCTGGGTGCGCGGGGAGATGGAGCGGATCGGGCTGGTCAATGTGGCCGCGGAGCCGTTCATGAACTTCGGCGCGGCCTGGGACAACGAGTACGTCTCGATCCACATGCTCGAGCCCGACTATCAGCCGATGGTCGGCTACCCGCTCGCGCACACACCCGGCACCGACGGCAAGCAGGTCGTGCAGGCGATGATCGTCGATCTCCAGTCGAGGCAGGACCTCGAGCGCTACCGTGGCAAGCTGGCCGGGATGGCCATTCTCGCCACGCCTCCCGCGGTGATCGACCTTGTGGCGATGACCAATGGCGTGCGGCGTCGGACGGAGGCGGAACTGGATTCGCTGGAGCGCGTGGTCATCGTGCCGCGTCCGGCCCCGGCGCCGCGTGCCGTCCGGAATCCCGACGTGCTGACGGCCGTCGAGAAGATGGCCTTCTACAAGGCCGAGGGCGTGGCGGTGGTCTTCCAGTGCGAGAGCGGCTGGCTTGGGGCCGTGCGCGGCTTCTCGCGCCCCGGCTCCGCCGCGGACCGGTGGTCGCGCGAGGGAGACTTGGCGGCACCGGTGATGGTGGCAGTCACTCCCGAGCACTACAATCGGATGTATCGGATTCTCCAACGGAGCATTCCGGTGAAGGTCGAGGTCGAGGTCCGCAACCGGATCGGCGAGCAATCCGAGCAGGCGATGAACATCGTCGGCGAAATCCCGGGGAGCGACCTCAAGGACGAGGTGGTGATGATCGGCGCCCACTTCGACACCTGGCACGCCTCGCCGAATGCGAGTGACAACACCTCCGGCGTCGCGGTGGCGCTCGAGGCGGCGCGCATCCTCAAGGCGATCGGCGCCAAGCCGCGCCGGACCATTCGCGTGGCGTTGTGGGGCGGCGAGGAGCAGGGATTGTGGGGGTCGCGCGCCTATGTGCTCAAGCACTTCGGCAATCCGCGTGATCCGAAGGTCGGCACCACGCCGGACTTCGAGAAGTTGCAGGCCTATTTCAACCAGGACTACGGTTCGGGGCAGTACCGCGGCATCATGCTGCAGGGGAACGAGGGCGCGCGCGAGCTGCTCACCGCGTGGATGTCGCCGTTCAAGGACCTGGGCATGACCGCCGTGTCGAACCAGAGCCTCCGGCAGCACCGACCACGTCGCCTTCGACGAGATCGGCCTCCCCGGCTTCCAGTTCCTCCAGGACCGGACCCCGGGGCAGGGTGGCCACACCAACCTCGACTTCTTCGACACAATTCAGGCGGACGACCTGATGAAGAACGCCGTGATCATGGCATCGTATGCCTGGCACGCCGCCAACAGCGCCGAGCGGATTCCCCGCAAGGGCGCGCGCTAACTCCCCTCGCCGGAGCCGCCATGTCCTCGCGCCGCCACTTCGTCCGGACCCTGATGGGCACCGGTGCCGCGCTGCCGATGTTTCGCCACGATGCGATGCGCCAGGTCGTGCGGGCCACCGACCGGCTCACCTCTGGCGATCCGCTCGCCGCCGCCGAGGACGAGGCGTACTGGACCGAGATCCAGCGCGCCTTCGACGCCGACCGGACCATGGTGAACCTGAACAACGGCGGCGTTTGCCCCACGCCGAGCCACGTGCTCGAGGCGATGATCCGCGACCTTCGCTTCAGCAACGGACTGCCGGTCCACCACATGTGGGCGGTGCTCGAGCCGCGCATCGAGAGCGTGCGGCGCGACCTGGCGCACGACTTCGGCTGCGACCCGGAGGAGATGGCGATCACCCGCAACGCCTCGGAGGCGCTCGAGACGCTGATCCTCGGCCGCGACCTGCAGCCGGGCGACGAGGTGCTGGTCACCAACCAGAACTACGGCCGGATGCTCACCACCTGGGAGCAGCGGGTCCGGCGGCAGGGGATCGTGCTGAAGCAGGTGTCGTTCGACGTGAAGAACCCGACGCCGGACTATCTCGTCGACGTCTTCCGGAAGGCGATCACGCCGCGCACGAAGATCATCGAGGTGACGCACATCACCAACCTCACCGGCCAGATCTTCCCGGTGAAACAGGTGATCGACATGGCGCACGAGAAGGGAATTGAAGTGTTCGTCGACGGTGCCCATGCCTACGCGCACTTCCCGTTCACGCGCGATGCGCTCAACGTCGACTACTATGGCACCTCGCTCCACAAGTGGTTGTTGGCGCCGATCGGCACCGGCTTTCTCTATGTGCGCAAGGCAAAGATCGGCAGCATCTGGCCGATGATGGCCGCCCCCGCCACGATGAACGACAACATCCGGAAGTACGAGGAGATCGGCACGCACCCCGCCGCCAATCACAACGCCATCTCCGCGGCGCTGGCCTTCCACCGCGGCATCGGCAGCGAGCGGAAGATTGCGCGGCTGCGCTACCTGCGCGACCGCTGGGCCAAGCGGCTGCTGGCCGAGAGCCCACGCGTGCGCATCCCCACGCCGCTCGAGGGAACCGCGGCGGGCGCGATTGCCCTGCTCTCGGTCGAGGGGATCGACGCCAGCAAGCTGTCGGCCTGGTTGCTCGACAAGCATCGCGTCGTCACGGTGGCGATCAATCATCCCGAGTTCTCGGGGATTCGCGTGACGCCGAATGTCTACACCACGCCCGACGAGATCGACGTCTTCGCCGACCTGATCGGCAAGGCGATCAAGCAGGGCATCGCCTAGTGGATACCAAGCGCCTGGAGGCCTTCAGCGACGGCGTGATCGCCATCATCATCACCATCATGGTCCTCGAGCTGCGGCCGCCCCACGAGGCGACCCTCGCCGCGCTCACGCCGCTCCTGCCCGTGATCCTCTCCTACGTCCTCTCGTTCATCTACCTCGGCATCTACTGGAACAACCACCATCACATGCTGCAGGCCACGAAGCACGTGAATGGCACCATCCTCTGGGCCAACCTCCACCTGCTCTTTTGGTTGTCGTTGGTCCCGTTCGGCACGGCGTGGCTGGGCGAGGCACACCTGGCCCCCGCCACGACGGCGCTCTACGGCGGCATCCTGCTGATGGCGGCGATTGCCTACACGATCCTGCAGCAGGCGATCGTCCGGCTGCACGGCCGTGACTCGGTGCTGGCGAAGGCGATCGGCGATGACGGGAAGGGGAAGGTCTCGGTGGGCTGCTACGTCGCGGCGATCGCGCTCTCGTTCGCGAGCGTCTGGGCGGCGATCGCCCTCTACGTGGTGGTGGCGCTGATCTGGCTCGTGCCGGACCGGCGCATCGAGCGGGTCCTGGGCACGACCGACTGACCTGCGCGCGGGTCAGTCGGTCGGACGGTTGATGCCGAAGGTCCGGACCGGCGGCGCGCCCTCCTGCAAGACCCGCGGCGCCTCCTCCACGAAACCCAGCTTGAGGAGAAGGCGCTGCGAAGGGTCGTTCTGCGCGTTGGTGATGGCCAGCACGCGGGCATCGCCAAAGTCTCGCCACGCCGATTCGAGGATCGCGCTCGCGGCTTCCAGCGCATAGCCGACGCCCCACGCCTCCGGCACGAAGGCATAGCCGATGTCGGGCGCCTCGAGCGTGTCGCGCTTGAGGAGTCCGCACATCCCGATTGGCGCGGCCGTCTCGCGCAGCACGACCAGGTTCAGCCCGTGGCCGTGCGTCGCGTAGCTGCTGGCGATCGGTCCGCTGCTGAGGTAGCCGTGCGCCCCTTCGAGGGTGCGCACCCCCTTGTCGCCGATGTACTCGTGGAACGACGGCTCGTTCAGCAAGCGCAGCACGAACTCGCCGTCGTCCAGCGTGAAGTGCCGCAGCAGGAGTCGCGGCGTCTCCCAAGGGCCCTGACTCATCGCTTCGGGGCCACCGCTTTCAGCGCCGTCCAGCGCGCCATGATCGCGACATACGCCTGCTCCGCCTTGGCGGCGGAGGCGAGCTGGTTGGCCGTCGGCGCCACGTCGGCGCCCTGCATGGCCAGCGCGGCAGCATGCAGCGCATTGCTCACGCCGTCGAGCGTGGTCGGCGGGGTGGCACCGGCACCCGCGCCACCGCGTCCGCCACCACCCCGTCCGCCAGCGGCGCCGCCACCACCGGCGCCGGCGCGAGCGAGTCGACCTGCCCTTCAGGCGCGGGCCGCCGGCGTGCCCGCCTGGGCCAGCGAGGCGGAGAGGGCACGCGCCTCGGTCCACGCGGCGCGGGCGGCGACGGCCTTGCTGCGCAGCGTGCGCGTCATCGTGAAGAGCTGCGTCAGGGCCGGCGCCGGGGTGGTGACACGGGGTCGAGCCGGAGGGTGAACGGCTGGGTGAATTGCGCGCCGTCGACGGTGAGCCGAGCGACGTACCGCCCTGGCGGTGCCCACGGTGCGCCCACGACGGTCATCATCCGCCCAGGCACCGCACCGGTCGATCCCACCACCACCCGGCACGATCGGATCATAGTGCATGTCCCAGAGCCAGCGGTGCATGCCAGCCTCGGCCGAGAGCGCCGTCGAGGCGGCTGGCCAGTAGAGTGGGAAGGCGCAGTGCTGCGCGTTCGGTGTGCGCTGGCAGAGCGCCACGTAGGCCGCCGGGTCGCGCACCGGATCAGGGTTCAGGACGGGGTCGGTGCTGGCGTAGGTCCGCACCACGGCACCGGTCGCGTCGAGGATCTCCAGCGTCACGGGACCGCTCGCAGCCTTCGGCAGGAAATAGTCGAGTACCGCGCCGACCGGGCCACTCTCGCCGGCGGGCACTTCCGGCGGCCAAGGCGTCGGGTCGTTGATGAAGTTGCGAAGCCGCACCGCCGTCATCGGCTTGACGAGGTGCGCCGACTGGGTCGCGGCCGCCTGACGCAGGGCGGCGGCCTCGCGCAGCGGCGTGAGGTTGTCGAGAATCCAGAAGCCACGACCGTGCGTGCCGGCGATGAGGTCGGCGCACTGGCACGAGGCGTCGTCCTTCACCTGCAGGTCGCGCACCGAGATCGCCGGCATCTCCTGTCGCAGCGACTGCCAGTGATCGCCGTCGTCGAACGACACCCACACCTGCGTGTCGGTGGCACCGTAGAGCAGCCCCTTCACCCGGGGATCCTCGCGGATCGAGTTGACCACCGCGCCCGGGGCGATCCCGGTGTTGATCTCCTGCCACGTCTTGCCACCGTCATGCGTGCGCCAGAAGTGCGGATTCAGGTCGTCGATCCGCAGGGTGTTGGCCGCCGCATAGGCAGTGAGGTTGTCGAAGTGGCCCGCTTCGATGTTGAAGATCCGGGTCCATGGCTTGATGGCTGGCGGCGTGACATTCGTCCACGTCGTCCCGCCATTCATGGTCACCTGGATCAGGCCGTCATCGGTGCCGGCCCAGAGGATCGCCACGGAGCGCGGCGAGGCAGAGAGCGCGGTGATGGTGCCGAGCGGGGCTGGCGTCACGGTGCTGGCATACTTGCCGGCGGTGGCAGGGACTTCCCAACTCTGGCGAGAAAGATCGGGCGAGATCCGCGTCCAGCTATGCCCGCGGTCGAGCGTCTTCCAGACCGCATTCGATGCGTAGAAGAGCGCGTCAGGATTCACCGGCGAGAACAGCAGCGGCATCGTCCGCACGTTGCGGTTGAAGCCGGTCATGTCGGGGCCGACGTTGGTGGTCTGCCCGGTCTTGCGATCGTACCGCGACACGTTGCTGCGCGAGCTGCCGAAGACGATGTCCGGGTTCCGCGGATCGGGCGCGGCGATGCCGTATTCCTGGATGTTGACCGGGTGCCAGTCGTGGAAGGTGATGATGCCATCGGGCGGCCAGGTGGCGACGCACGGCGACCCGGAGTCCTGCTGCCCGCCGCAGAGCCGGTACGGATAGGCGTTGTCGGCGGTGACGTGATACATCGCCGCCGTCGACTGGGTGTACCAGTTGGACCAGCTCTGTCCGCGGTTGCCGGAGATCACGGCGCCCTGATCGGCGACGACGCCGATGATGTTCGGATTGAGCGGGTTGATCCAGCTGCGCTGATAGTCATCGCCGCCGGGCGCGCGCCGCGCACTGCGGCCCAGGTGCGGCCGCCGTCCTCGGTGCGCCAGAAGACGGTCGAGGCGCTGTAGACAACGGTGTCGATGGTCGGATCGACGGTGATGGTCGGCAGGTCGCCGCCGCCGATGCGGCCGAGTGGGCGCGGGTCGGCGGCCGGGACCGCGGCTACCGGCCGGGGCGTTCGGGTCGCGCTGGGCCGGGAACCAATGTTCCCCGCCGTCGACCGACTTGAACAGCGTGATCGCGCCCGCGCCGCCCCCCGGCCACCGCCGGGCCGCCAGCCGTCACGGGCGCTGGCCCGGCCGCTGGCGCCACTGTGGCGTAGAGGACCAGGTGGTTGCTCGGCGCCATCGCCAGGTTGGCCTGCCCCACCGTGGGAAGCCCTTCCGTCAACTGGCGCCACGTCGTGCCGCCATCGGTCGACTTGAAGATCCCGCCGCCTGGGCCGCTGAAGTCGCGCCCTTCGATGAACTGCTGTTGCTGCTGCCAGAGCGCCGCGTACACGATGTTCGGGTCGGTCGGGTCGATGCGCACGTCGTTCGCGCTGGTGTATTCGTCCTTGTAGAGGACCTTCTGGAACGAGGCGCCGCCGTCCGTCGAGCGGAAGATGCCGCGCTCCGCGTTCGGGCCGTACGGGTGGCCGAGGGCGGCGACGAAGAGGCGTTCAGGATTCTTTGGATCGACCTCGACCCAGGCGATCATCTGGCTCTCGCGCAGGCCGAGATGCGTCCAGCTCTTGCCGGCGTCGTTGGAGCGATACATCCCGTCACCCACGGCGAGGTCGGGACGGATGATCCCGGCGCCGGTGCCGACGTAGAGGATGTTCGGGTTCGACGGCGCCACCGCGATCGCCCCGATCGAGCCGGTCGATTCGCGATCGAAGAGCGGCTGCCAGGTCGAGCCGAAGTCGGTGGTCCGCCAGACCCCGCCGTTGTCGAAGCCGGCGTAGAAGACATTGGCTGCGTCGGCACGCCGACCATCGAACGGCCCCGCCCGGCGCGCACCGGCCCGATCGAGCGCCAATGCATGGCGGCGGCCGGGTCGGGGGATTGTGCGGGGAGCAGCGAGGGCAGGGCGAACAGCGAACAGGCCACGAGCGTGAGGCGGGACGCGGAAGCGCGCACGGGACGATCTCCGGGTGGGGCGGGGGATGGTTGAAGATACGGCGAAAGCCAGTGACCGGGGTGAACTGGTGACCGGGAGGGTGAAGTCGACCGTGACCTGTACCCCGCAGCCCGTAACCCGTCCCCGTAACCGCTGGCCCTGCCCCCGTTCACTGGTCACCAGCTATCCTTTGCCTCCTCTTCTCGGAGTCCCTCATCGTCGTGGAGCTTCCGCATGCGTTCCCTCTCGCTTTCGGCCGCGCTGCTGCTCGCCGCCGCCGCGCCGCTGGTGGCCCAGTCCGGCCTCGCGGTGGCCGACTCCTCCCCCTTCCGACCGCTGAACCTGCCGGCGCCGAACGAGTATCGCGGCGGGTCGGGGCGGCCGGGGCCGCGGTACTGGCAGCAGCGGGTGGACTACCGCATTCGGGCGACGCTGGACCCGGTCGCGAACGAGATCAGCGGCCGCGAGACGATCCACTACGTCAACCACTCCCCCGATGCGCTGCCCTATCTCTGGCTCTTCGTCGAGCAGAACATCTGCGACCCTGCCAGTGTCACCAATCTCCTCAATCAGCCTCCCCTGGTCTTCCTCGGCTCCACCTTCGATTTCTCCTGCCAGGGCTTTGCAGGCGGCGGGCGCCTCGAGACGATGACGCTGCGGGGCAAGGAGGTGAACCGGAGTCGGTCTGGCACCACGATGCGAGTCGAGCTGCCCAAGCCGCTCGCCCCGGGGGATTCGCTCGATCTCGAGGCGGTATGGCGCTTCAAGGTGCCGACCCAAGGTGCCGGCCGCATGGGGCACGATGGCGCGCTCTACGAGATCGCCCAGTGGTATCCGCGGATGGTGGTGTACGATGACGTGCGCGGTTGGAATCACGAACCCTACATCGGCGCCGGGGAGTTTTACCTCGAATACGGCAACTTCGACGTCTCCCTCACGGTGCCGGCGACGCACCTCGTCGCGGCGACCGGCGATCTCCTGAATCCGTTGCAGGTGCTCACCGCCACCCAGCGGGCCAGGCTCGCGCTGGCCAGGCGCTCCGATACGGCGATCGCGATCGTGACCCGGACCGAGGCGGGCAATCCGGCGGCGACGCGGCCGACGGCCCAGGGCACGCTGACCTGGCGCTTCAGCGCGAAGAACGTGCGCGATTTTGCCTTCGTCTCCGGCCCCGACTTCCGCTGGGATGCCAGTGGCTACGACGGCATCCTGATCGAGACGCTCTATCGGCCGCGCGCCGAGGCGTGGACCGAGGCGAACCGGATGTCGCGCGAGGCGATCAAGCATTTCAGCGAGAAGTGGTATCGCTATCCCTGGTCACACGCGACGACCGTCGAGGGGCCGATCGAGGGAATGGAGTACCCGATGCTCACCTTCGTGCCGAACTCGCCGACCCGGGAGGAACTGCAGGGTCCTGGCGCACGAGTTCGGGCACCAGTGGTTCCCGATGATCGTCGGCTCGAACGAGCGACTTTACCCCTGGATGGACGAGGGCTTCAACACCTTCATCGACCTCGCCAACAGCGCCAACTACTTCCGCGGCACCGCGTATGGCGACTCGATCGAGGTCCACCCGCTGCATCTGGCCGCACTCCACACGACGCCGGGGGAGGAGCAGCCGCTGATCACCAAGCCACGTCGGTGCGCGACCTCTTCTGGACCGGCTACCAGAAGCCGGCGCTGATGCTCTCGCTGCTCCGCGATGAGGTCCTCGGCCGCGAACGCTTCGAGGCCGCCTTCCGCGAGTACATCCGCGCCTGGGCCTTCAAGCATCCGACGCCGACCGACTTCTTCCGGATCATGCGTGACGCGTCGGGGATGGAGCTCGACTGGTTCTGGCGCGATTGGGTCTACACCACGGCGCGCCTCGATCAGGCCGTGGACTCGATCACGGCCCGCCCCGATGGTGGCTCGAACGTCCACCTGAGCAACCGCGGCACGATGACGATGCCGGCCGAGCTGGCGCTGACCTTCAGCGACGGCACCACCTCCACCGTCCGCCTTCCGGTCGAGATGTGGAACCTCGGTCAGCGCTTCACCTACCGCGTCCCGGGCACGAAGCGGGTGACGCGCGCGACCATCGATCCGCGCGGCGCGATGCCGGACACGGATCGGAGCAACAACACGCGGGGCGCGCCCTGACGCGCAGGCGCCCGCCGTGTGGAAGGGCGACGCGCTGCGTCGCCCCTACGAAGGTCCGGGATCGGCCTGCGCGATCCGGCATCAGCGCCGCGGGCAATCGGGATCGGCCCGCGCGACCCCGGGATCAGCGCCGCAACTGCGCCAACACCTGCCCCAACGCCTTGATCTCCTCGCCGTACTTGGCCCAGTTCCCTCGCGTTGCGCGGTCATCGCCGCGTCGGTAGTGGCGCTGGGCCTCGGCGAGGAGCGCCGCTGTGGTCGGCGCGGGTGGCGCGGTGGTCACCGGTGCCCCGGCCAGCGGCGCCGGCGTGTCCGAGGTGATCCGCTGCGACCCGCTGCCGCCGAAGAGCGTGTTCAGCGCGCCATCCAGCGATTCGTCCATCACCACCTGCGTCTGGTACGCCACCACGACCCGCTTCAGCTCCGGGATCTTGCCCCCCGACGCCTGCAGGTAGAGCGGCTGCACGTAGAGCAGCGACGCCTCGATCGGGATCACGAGCAGCTCGCCGCGGATCACCTCGGAGCCGCCCTGGTCCCAGAGCGAGACCTGGCGCGAGACCTCGGTGTCCTGGTTGATGCGGTTCTCGGATCTGGGTCGGCCCGAAGACCGGTGCTCTGCCGCGAGAAGCTGTACGCCCGGAGCTTGCCGTAGCGGCGCCGTCGTTGCGGGCGACCATCCATGCCGCGAGGTTGTCCTTCCCGCGCGGCGTGAACGGCGCCATGTAGATGAACTCCGCCTTCTCCTCCCCCGGCAAGCGCATCACGATGTGGCGCATGAAGGGTACCGCGCCACTCGACCCCTCCTCCATCTCCGGCACGGCCCACTGGTCCTCGCGATGATAGAACGCATCGGGCGAATCCATGTGGTAGGTCGCGTACAGGGCGGTCTGCATCCGATAGAGATCATCGGGGTAGCGGATGTGGGCGCGGATGTCCGCGGGCATCTGCTCCATCGGCAGCAGGATCCCGGGGAAGATGCGACTCCAGGTCTGGATCAACGGATCCGTTGGTGCCGTGACATAGGCGTGCATCGAGCCGTCATACGCATCGAGGACCACCTTCACGCTGTTGCGCATGTAGTTGGTGCCGTTCGACAGGCGCTGCGAATAGGGATAGCGGGTGGTGGTCGGTAGGCGTCGAGAATCCACCGCAGGTGCCCATCGTCGGCCACCACCATGTACGGGTCGCGGTCGAGCGAGAGGAAGGGCAGCGCCTTCTCGACGCGTTGCTTGATGTTCCGCAAGTAGAGGATCCGCGAGGCGTTGGTGATGTCACCGGAGAGCAGCAGCTTCGAGGTCTGAAAGCGTGAGGCCAGCACGAGGCGCCGCCAGAAGGAGCCGATCGGCACGCCGCCGGTGCCGGCATAGGCCGCGTAGACATTGTCCTCGCCGGCGGGGTGGTCGAATTCCCGTTGCGCCGTGCCGACGACGGCAAAGTCGTAGTTCATCTCGCCGAAGTAGATCTGCGGACGGGTGATCTTCAGCGAGACGCTCGATGCCGGTGGCAGGTCCTTGATGAAGAGGACCGGTAGCTGCCCGAAGGTCTGCAGCAGCGGGTCCCGGTCCCAGAGCCGGACGTTGTCGATGGTCGGGGCGTTCCGCTGCAAATCGGCCAGCGACAGCGTGCCGCCCTCGGCGAGCTCACTCGACTCGACCGAGTCGATGCCCCACGCCGCGCGCGTCGCGGCAATGTGGGACTGCAGGTAGGGTGCCTCCCGGGTCAGTTCGGTCGGCGCCACGATCAACTTCTGGATGGCGAGCGGAAAGAGGACGCGGGTGACGATGGCGAGGAGCATCCAGCCGCCCAGCACCCGGATCAGGCGGCGGCCAGGCGAATTGCCGGGAGCGACGCGTGCAAATCGGTGTAGCTGGCGCCGACCAGCGGGCCGGTGGTGGAGTAGAGCAGCCCCGGCGCGTCGACGAACCAGAGCTGCAGCGCCCAGAGCACGAAGAGCATCCCGAGCACCGTTCCGACGTGGCGTGATGCCTCGACCCGCATCCCGACCGCGCGTGGCGGCGCTAAGGTGATGTCGCCGCGAAGCAGGTAGGCAGGGAAGAGCAGCAACAGCGTGACGATCGTCAGGCCGACCAGGATCGACAGGACCCCGCTGATGGCGGGGAGCAGGAAGACGTAATAGGAGATGTCGCGCTGGAAGACCGGATCGACGCTGCCGAACGGCGTCCGGTTGAGCGCCAGCAGGGCCGTCTCCCAGGCCGACGCGCCGCTGCTGCCGAAGAGGAAGCCGAGGAAGAGGGCCAGGGGGAGCGACACGCGCCGGAGGAGGGCCGACAGGTTGATCGGCGGGAAGTTCGGTCCGAGCTGCACCGCGAACGGGAGCGGATGGAGGCCGCGGCGCACCACCCGCAGGCTGCCATAGACGATGGCCGTGGTGAGGCCGCCCACCACGAGGAAGAGCGCCAGGCGCGCGACGATCTCCTTGGTGAAGATCACCTCGTAGCCCACTTCCTTGAACCACCACCAGTCGGACAGCGTGGTGCTGAAGGACGGCCACGCGATGGCCACCAACACGAACAGCGGGACCAACAGGACGAGCGAGCGGCGGGCGGTCATGGCGTGCTCCTGAACCGGCGGGAGCACGGAAGATAGCGTCCCACCTGCAGTCAGTGGGCCGACGGCAGCACGAAGCCCGGTTCAAGTTCGTTGCCGGTGCCCCGCGAGGCATCGAGCACCTTCGGCGCCCCCACCGGTTCGAAACGCGCCTGGAAGAAGCGGAGGTACTCCGGCTCGTAGCAGAACTCGAGGCCGTGCACCCGCTCCCGGTCCTCGTACAGGGCGATCACGCTCTCGGTTACCACGTCCATGTGGGCCTGGGTGTAGACCCGGCGTGGGATGGTCAGCCGGACCAACTCGAGCTGGGGATAGCGATTCTCGCCGGTCACCGGATCGCGCCCGGCAGAGACGGCGCCGCGCGCCATCGCCCGCACGCCTCCCTCGACATAGAGCGCCGCCGCGAGCGCCTGCGCCGGGAACTCGCTCCGCGGCACGTGCGGCAGCATTGCCGCCGCGTCGAGGAAGACCGCATGCCCGCCGATCGGCGTGACGATCGGTACGCCGGCCTCCTGCAACCGCTCGCCCAGGTAGTACACCTGCCCGATCCGGCTGCGGATGTAGTCCTCTTCCACCGATTCGCCGATGCCGATCGCCATCGCCTCGAGGTCGCGCCCGGCGAGGCCGCCGTAGGTGTGGAGTCCTTCGTAGACCACGACCAGGTTCTGCGCCTTCGCGGCGAGTGCCGGGTCGCGATCGCGGAGGCCGGGCTCGCGCTGCTGGATGAACCACGCATTCTCCACCGCACGCGTGGCGTCGAGCATCACCTTGATCCCGCGCGCGTGGCAGTAGGCCGAGACCTCGCGCAGGTTGGCAAGGCTCACCGGCTGTCCGCCGGCCAGGTTCACCGTCACGGCCACGCAGATGTAGGGGACCCGCTCGGCGCCGACCTCCTGTACGAGGCGGTCAAGCTTGACGAGATCGACGTCGCCCTTGAACGGGTGCGGCGAGGCGGGATCATGCGCCTCATCGATGATGACATCGTGGAAGGTCGCCCCGGCCAGCTCCTGGTGAAGCCGGGTGGTGGTGAAGTACATGTTGCCGGGGACGTGGTCACCCGGCTTGATCAGCAGCTTCGAGAGGAGGTGCTCCGCCCCACGCCCCTGGTGCGTGGGGATCAGCTCCTCGTAGCCGTAGGTGTCGCGGACCGCCTTCTCCAGGTGATAGAAGTTGCGCGAGCCGGCGTAGGCTTCATCTCCCATCATCATCCCGGCCCACTGGCGATCGGACATCGCACTGGTGCCGGAATCGGTGAGGAGGTCGATGTAGACGTCCTCGGAGCGAAGCAGGAAGGTGTTGTAGCCGGCGTCACGGATGTGGCGTTCCCGCTCGGCGCGGGTGGTCATGCGGATCGGCTCGACAACCTTGATCTTCCAAGGTTCGGCCCAGCTGCGGTGGCGCATCGGTCCCGTGCTCCCGGCGGGCGGCAGGCGCCGCGCCAGTGGAAGGCAACGCCGGTGCAGGGGCGGGGGGGACACCGGTGCCGAATCATAGCGCCGGATCGACCCTGACGGGGCACGCTGGCGACGGGGCGAGGAAGACGAGAGATTACACGGCCTCTCCCTCACACCCTCGGAGTGACCGTCATGCCCGTGCCCGTCCTCGAACGCCCCACCACCGCCGACTACGCTGCCTACTACCAACGCTATATCGAGCTCGTCCCCGCCGGCGATCTCGTCGCCATCCTGACGGCCCAGCGCGACGAGCTGCTCGCCCTGATGGCGCCGATCAGCGAGACGGGTGCCGGGCATGCCTACGCCCCGGGGAAGTGGACCATCCGAGGAAGTCATCGGGCACCTGACCGACACCGAGCGGGTCTTCGCCTACCGGGCCACCGCCTCTCGCGCGGCGACGCGGCGCCATTGCCGGGCTTCGACCAGGACGCCTGGATGCCGCACGGCGAGTACCAGCAGCGCCCGCTGCCCGACGTGGTGGCCGAGTGGCGTGCGGTGCGCGACGCGACGATCGCGCTGCTCCGGGCAATGCCGTCACAGGGGCTGGCAGGGCGAGGCGTCGCCAGCGACAATCCCGTCACCGCGCTGGCAGCGCTCACCATGATTCCCGGGCATGTCGATATCACTTGCGCCTCTTTCGCGAGCGCTATCTCCCCGGCCTCGGTTGAGCGCGCCGAGGCCGGAGGAGGCGCCGCGGTTACTTCGGTTCCTTCAGCGTCTCCTTCGCGATGTAGGGGACGCCGTCGGTCAGCCACTTCGGCGCCGGCGTGCCGCGCAGGTAGTGGTCAAAGTACTGGAAGTAGCGGATGGTCAGGTCCTTCCGGTTGGCCAGCCCGCTGAGCCCGTGGCCCTCGCCCGGGTAGGCGAGCATCACGGCGTTCTTGCCGTTGAAGCGCAGCGCGTTGTAGAAGTTCATCCCCTCGGTGAACGAGACGGTCGGGTCGGCCGCGCCGTGCATGATCAGGAACGGCGCGGTCACCTCGCGCACGTGGGTGATCGCCGACTCGAAGTGGTAGCGCGCCGGATCGTCCCACGGCGAGAAGCCCCAGCGGCCCTGGCCGAGCATGTAGTAGTTGTTGCCGTTGGCGCCGCTGCCACCGGTGACCTGGTAGCTCCACCCCCAGCTCTGGCTGAAGTCCGTGAAGAGATCGGTCACGCCAGCGCCCATCCCCACCGCTGCGAAGAGGCGGGAGCGGGTCCCGATGAACGCCGCGCCCTCGCCACCGTAGCTGTGGCCGTGCACGCCGATGCGCTTCGGGTCGACGTAGCCCATCGCAATCACCTTCTTCGTCGCCGCCTCGACCGCGTCGAGCATGTCGCTGTGCGACGTCCCGGTGTGGAAGAAGACGTCGGGGAGCATCGTGGCATAGCCGCGGCTCACCGCCTCGATCGGCATCCCGCCCATGCCGGTGATGAACGACGGCGACGGGTAACGGTGCATCGTCTGCGAGTTCTTCTCGTAGAAGGTCACCAGCATCGGGAGCTTCTGGCCCGCGACGTAGTCATCCGGCAACGCCAGGATGCCCTGCAGCTTGTCGCCGCGTCGGGTGGTGTAGTCGAACAGCACCCGCTTCCCCCAGCGGTACTCGCCCTGCTGGGGATTGATGTCGGTCTGGCGCGCGGGTGATGCAAACGAGCCATCGGCGAGCAGCAGGTCGGGGAAGTCGCGGAAGGTCTGCCGGGTGTAGAGGAAGCGCTCGGCCCCCGCGGCACGCACCGGCGTGCTGTAGGAGGCGTCGTCGAAGACAAGCTGCTGCACCTTGCCATCGGCCAGACGGAAGAAGCCGGCCTGCTTGGTGAACTCGCCGTAAGCGGAGAGGGTGAGCGGCTTGCTCAGGTCCCATTCGCGGGCGGCGCGCGAGGCCCGGACGACCGACGAGTCGATCGGCTCGGTGCGGATCGGTCGCAGCACGATCTGACGGGCCGCGCCGACACCGGTCGTCAGGTTCTTCGGCGCGACCCCGGCCGCAAACGGAACCAGCCAGAGATCAAAGCGCTCGCTGATGATCGCGCCACTGCCGTCCTTGGCATAACCGACGACCCCGTACGGCGGGCGCGTGCCGGGGTAATCCCATTCCATGTTGGTGAAGCGGGCCGCGCCGACGGTGAGTGGGCGCATCGTTCCGGCGGCGAGATCGTAGCCCTGCCAGGCACCGTTCTGCCAGGACAGGAAGGTCCGTCCGTCGGGCGCAATGCCCTCGACGTACGGCCCCGTGAGTTGGCCGGTGAGGAACTTGGTGCGTTCGCCCGTCTGCAGGTTCACGCGGTAGAAGTCTGCCGCGGGGCGCTTGTAGTCGGAGATGTAGGGTCGTGGATCGCTCCCGACCGCCCAGGTGCCGGCCTCGGGCAGTTCGAGCTCGCGCATGCTCGAGTCGGTGAGGGTGATGTACCGGCCCGGGTGGGCAAAGGCCTGCGTGAAGGTGCGGTTGCGCTCCCGGTCCACTTCGTTCATCTGCTGCGACTGGATGCGCTCGTCCTGGGTGCGCCAGACATCGACGTCGGCAATCGAGTCGGTGCTCTTCTTCTTCGCGGTATCCGGGGCGGGCGTCTGCGGCATGATGCCGAGATAGACACGCTGGCCGTCGTCGCTCCAATCCAGCGCGGCGCGCTCCGACACCACGAAGCCCTTGGGGAAGCCTGCGGTCGTGGCCGGGTCGAGCACGGCGGGGGTGCGGGTCGCCGCGAGGTTGCCGAAGACCAGGAGGCGGTTGTTCCGCTCCCGCATCTTCTCGACTTCGCGTCCCTTGAGCACCGCGAGGCCGGTACCGGCATCGTTCCAGGTCAGCCGGCTGTAGCGGAGCGAATCGTTGTCCAGCGGCTCGGTGCGGCTGGTGGCGAGGTCGAGCAGGAAGACGCCATTGCCGTCGCGCACCGCGGCATCCACGGTGTACGCGAGCTGGGTGCCCCCCTTGTTGTAGGCCAGCTCGCCGACGCTCCCGAGAAACTGCGATCGGCCGGTGGCCAGATCGTGCACGATCACGTCGACGCCGCGCGCCGCGTTGGCGCCACCGGCGGGGGCTGCCCCGGCGGCTGGCGTCGGCGGGCGACGACGCAGCACCAAGTGGCTCGACGTCGGCGAGAAGGTGACGCTCTGCACCTCTTGCCAGACGCGGACGGTGCCGGTGGCGAGTTCGCGCAACTCCCAGCGTCGGGGCAGCGTCGGCGCGGCCGCGCCGGCGCGCCCGCCGGCGCCTGGGGCTGGCGCCACCGGGGGCGCACCCGGCACCGGGGCTGGAATCGGCGCCGGTGCTGGCGGCGTCGTGACGGTGTCGCCCGCACTCCCGCGCGCCGCCGGCTTCTTCGCCGGTGGCTCGACCTGATACGCGATCCACTTCGCGTCGGCCGAGAAGACCGGCTGCGTTGCGTCGGCGATCTCGATCTCGCTGTTCGTCGTCAGGTTCTTCAGGTGGAGCACCGGCTTGGCGTCGGGCGTCACCACGTTGGTGAAGCGGACGCCGTAGGCGAGCCACTTGCCATCGGCCGAGAGCTTGGCGTTGTCGATCGAGCGCCAGCGCGAGTAGTCCTCGACGCCGAGGTGAACGGCGAACAGCGAACGGCGAACAGGTCAGCCGCGCCGCCCGCCCGAGCGCTGCGAAGGGTCAGGCCGCGGCATTGTCGTCGAATGTACCGCGCAATCCGTCGAATGCCGAGCGGGGTGGTCGTTATGGGCCCAACCTTTGGCGGCGCCATGAGTATATCTCAGTGCGGGAATGACCCCGCTCCGGAGGCCCCATGCGATTTCCGATTGCGCGCCGTGTCTCGACGCTGGCGCTTGCGTTCGGCGCGATGCCGCTGGCGATGTCCGCCCAGACGCCGCTCCTCGCCCGATCCACCGCGAGATTCCGCTTACCAACATGATCCGGCGTGCCTTCACCGCCGGAGCGCGATTCGACCGGCCGACCGGGCCGAACTACTGGCAGCTCCGCACCGACTATCGGATCTCGGCGCGACTCGACCCCGCGACCGGCATCCTGACCGGCACCGAGACGCTCGCCTTCCAGAACACCAGCGACACGCCGATGCGCCAGGTCGTGCTCCGGCTCGACCAGAACATCTTCGCGCCCAACGTGCCGCGCGCCGAGGCAATGCCGTCGCTCACCGACGGGATGAAGGTGACGCGGCTGGTGGTGAATGGCACTGCCGTCGACCTGACGCCGCCGGCCGGCGGGCGTGGTGCCGGCGGGCGAGGCGCAGGGGGTGCCCGGCGCCGACGCGGATCTTCGTCAACGGACTCAACCCAGACCGTTGCCAGATGACGACTCCCGACGCCGATCGCCGCGGGGCCTCGGCGACGATCGAAGCGGACTGGAATTTCCGGGTGCCGCTGGTGGCTGGGGCGCGGCCTCCGCATGGGCTCGTGGGGTGACTCGCTCTTCCAGGTGGCGCAGTGGTACCCGCGGCTCGCGATGTACGACGACCTGCGCGGCTGGGACACCGATCCCTATCTCGGCCCCTCCGAGTTCTACAACAACTTCGGCCACTTCGACGTGACGATCGATGTCCCGGCGGGATGGGTGGTCGGCGCGACCGGACTGCTGCAGAACCCGGAGCAGGTCCTCACGCCAGCCGTCCGCGAGCGGCTCTCCCACGTGCTCGAATCCGATTCGACCCGGATCATCGTCGGGCCCGCCGACTTCGGCGCCGGCAAGGCGACGGTCGCGGGCGATCGGCTCGTCGTGGCGCTTCGTCGCGGACACCGTGGGCGACTTTGCTCTGGGGACGTCGAACCAGTTCGTCTGGGACGCGACCCGCGCGACGATTCCCGGCAAGGGGCCGATCCCGGTCTATGGGATGTACCTCCCCGGGCACGCCACCGCCTACGCGCGCGGCGGCGCAGTCAACCGGCACGCGCTCGAGTTCTACTCGAAGCTCTGGATGCCCTACGCCTTCCCGATTCTCACGATGCTCGATGGCCCCGACGGCGGCATGGAATATCCGATGACGATCTTCTCGGGTGTCGGTGCGGCTGACCACGAGACGGGCCACCAGTGGTGGCCGATGATGGTGGGCGTCAACGAGACCTGGTACGGCTTCATGGACGAGGGCTTCAATCAGTACATGAACCAGCTCTCGAGCGCCGACAGCCGCGGACAGCCCGCGCGGCTCGATGGCGCCGGCCAGAACTATGGCCGGACCAGCGGCGACGAACGCGAGGCGCCGCTGATGTGGGACGCCAACTACGGCGGGCCCCAGTACTCCTTCCAGGCATACGGCAAGGCGCCGCTCATGCTCTCGATGCTTGGGGGCGTGGTCGGTGACAGTGCGGTGCAGCGGGCGATGAGCGAGTACGCCAAGGCGTGGCGCTTCAAGCATCCCTCGCCGTGGGACTACGCCAACTTCATGAGCGACGCGCTCAAGAACCGCGCGCCGGAGCTCGGCTGGTTCTGGTACTCGTGGCTCTTCACCACGGACGCAGTCCAGGGCTCGATCCAGAAGGTCGTCACCACGGGACTCAAGACGACGGTGACGGTGCCAGGACGGCGCAATGCCCTCACCAGTGGTGCTGAAGGTGCAGTTCGCCCCGAAGGGCAATCCGGCCGATGCCGGGCGTCACCATGACTGACTCGGTCACGGCGATCGTCACCTATCCGGTGAGCATCTGGTTCGACGGTCGTCGCAACTTCAACGCGGTGCTCTCCTTCGGTGGGCGCGCGATCGAGAAGATCACGCTCGATCCGTTCGGCCGCTTCCCCGATCGGGATGTGACGGACAATGTGTGGCCGAAGGCGGCGCAGCCGTGAAGTGAAGGTGAGGGGTGAGGGGTTCTGTCATCCCGAACAACGCGAGGGATCTGCGTGGTCGCGAATACGCAGGTCCCTCGCGTCGCTCGGGATGACTGGGTCCCCTCACTCCTCACCCCTCACCCCTCACCATTCTTCTCAACGATCCTCTTCACCCGATGCCGCTCCACCTCCGTCGGCCTCCCTTCCGCATCAAACGGCTGCTTGAAGGTGAACGCTTCCGGCGTCGAGCCCATCGTGTGCAATTGCTCCAGCCTCTCCACCGCCTCGGCCCAGGTCGGCTGGTGCGCGTCGTCGACCCACCACGCCACGTAGGATGGCCATTCCGGCGGGCGGAACCACGCCTTTCGTTGGCGCAGTGATTCAGCGTGCTGGCCGCCGTAGGCGTAGGCGAACACCGTCTCGAGGTCCTGCCAGAGCGAGAGCGACCGGGTCACCTGGGGCGCGTCGTCGGGCGCGACGAACGACGGCAGCACCGGTTCGCCCCAACTGTGGCGGCCGGTGTCGGGGTCGACGCGTGACTGGTCGAGGAATCCCTCGGCGCGTTCTGCGGCTGCGTTGGTCGGGTCGATCGCGGCAAGGAACGATGCCGAATCGGGATGCTGCCGCGGGGCGCGGAGGATGGCGAAGGTGAAGAAGGCAAGGCGTGGCATCGCCGCGAAAGCTAGCGCCCCACTCGATAGCGGACGACACCCTGCAGGTCGTCGGCGTCGGTGATCGTGCCCCAGATGGTGCCGAGCTCGGCCGCGCGCAGCGTGATTTCGCTCGGCACGGTGACCACGCCGACGGTCACGCCCTTCGGATCGAGGACCAGCCACCGATGCCCGGGCCCGAGGGTGCGCTCCTCGAGCCAGACGGAGTAGTCGCGGCCGAGGATGACCCTCCGGATCGGCGGGAAGTTCGGGTAGGGTTTCGGATTCGGCATCGCGGCGACCGCGGCCGGCGGCGAGTCCTTGATGATCATCGCCCGGATCGCGGCCAGGCTGTCTGCTGCCCCTTCGTGGCCGGAACAGGCACGTACCCGATCGAGCGCGAGAACCGGGTCACGCCCTGGTCGTCGACCACGGTGACACGATAGCGCGCCGCCTTTCCCTCGCTCACCTCGACATCGACCGACGCGACGCCTGTGCCGCCGTCCCAATCCGTTGCAAGTGGCGAAGGACAAAAGGGAATGCCGGTCGTGCCGCTGCCTTTCGCGTAGCGATATTCGACGATGCACTTGTCGAGGGGCCGCGCAAGCAACCGCGTCTTGAACTCGCCGCTTGGTGCGATGCGCACGATGAGGGCAGCGCCCGAGTCCAGGCCGGCCGCCCAGCTTGGGCGGGGACTGGTGGGGCGAAAGGACGCGACTGCACGGAGGTCGCCTCCAGGCAACACGGCCTGGGTGGAATAGGCGATCGGCAAGTCATTTCGCCCCAGCCCCAGCGACAAGGGCTCGGGAAATCCCCTGACGTACTTGAAGTCGGGACCGAAGATGCTCACCCGGGAAAGGCTCGGATCCAGGGCCCAGAGGGAGTCTCCGACGAATCCGATCCGGGTCGGATTCTGGAACTCTCCCGGTCCGCCCCCGCTGCGACCGATCGTGGAGACACCACCGTTTGGCCCGAAGGCCTTGAGGAGCTTCTGCTTCCGCTGGGGCACCACGATCTGGCCGCGAGGTGATAACGCGACCAGGCTGCACCGAAGCGAGATCCGCCTCCTCGGGCGGAATGAGCAGGTCCCGCGTGATCGTGAGGGCCTTGGGCGCTTGCGATGGCCCTGAGTGGCAGGGCCAGGGTGCAGGCCGCCACCGCGAGCCGGGCGATCATCGCCCCACCCGATAGCGGACGACGCCCTGCACGTCGTCGGCGTCTTTCGTCAGGCCCCAGATGGTGCCGAGTTCCGCGACCTGCAGCTCCACTTCGGGTGGCAGCATGACGGCGCCAACTGTCGCACCCTTCGGGTCGAGGACCAGCCACCGATGTTCGGGCCCTGCGATTCGCTCCTCGAGCCAGACGGAGTAGTCACGGCCGAGCACGACACGGCGGATCGGCGGATACGTCGGATATGGTGTCACCTTTGGCATCGCCGCCACCATCGGAGCAGGCATTCCCTTTTGCGATTCCTTCCGCCGTGCAAGCATGCTGTCCATCGCGGGCTTGCTGATCGTCAAAGGCGTGAACGGAAACGATCGTGCGAATCGCGTGACGCCCTGCTCATCGACCACGCTGACTCGGTAGCTCTTCGTCTTGCCCGCACCCTCCTCGACGTCGACCGACGCGACGCCAATCGATCCGTTCCAGTCGGTGGACACACGCTCCGGGCAGAACGGGATCATCGTGGTGCCACTGCCCCTTGCTGAAGGTGTACGAGACCTGGCACTTCGAGCGCGCGGCGACCAGCAGGCGGCGCTTGTACTCGCCCGCCGGCGAGATGCGAACAAGCAGTGTGGCGCCGGAGTCGACATCCGTGGCCCAGCTCGGCTTCGGGGCCGTCGCTCGGAGGGAGGCGATTGCGCGCAAGTCACCGCCCGGCAGCACGGCCTGGATGAAGTAGCTCACCGGGCGACTCGCGGCGCCACTCGTGGCCGACATCGGCTGGGGGAAGGTCCGGACATACTTGAAGTCGGGGCCGTAGATGTTGACGCGCATCAGGACTGGGTCGAGGGCCCAGAGCGTGTCGCCCATGAAGCCGACCCGGGTCACTCGCTGGAACTCGCCGGGTCCGCTCCCTTTCTGGCCGATGGTACTCGTCGCGCCGCCGGGGCCGAACACCTTGATCAGGTTGTCGTCCATTTGGGCCACCAGAATCTGGCCTTTCGGGGAGACTGCGACGACTCCGCTGCCCGACAGATCGGCATCGCTCGGCGGCACCAGCAGGTCCCGCGTGATCGTGAGGGTCTTCGGCGCTTGTGCCGAGAGGGAGATCGGCGACACGATCGCGGCGGCAGCTACCAGAAGCGCGAGGCGCATGAGACGCTCCAGCGAAGGGGAGGGGTATCCCCCGAATCTACGCGGCCCCTAGCCCCGATGGCGGAATCCCCCCGCCAGCAGGTTCCGGATCGGCAGGAAGAGCGGCTCCGGCAGCGCCCCCCAGTCGTACCACCGCCACTCGGCGCACTTGGTCGGCTCCAGCACCATGGGCTCCCCGCCCGATGCCTCCGCGATCACGTACAGCGTGACATAGTGCTTCCCCTCGGCCTCGAAGCGATCGTTGGTCCACGGCCCGAGCACGGGACCCGTGATGACGAGCCCGGTCTCCTCCAATGCTTCACGTGCGGCGCATTCCTCCACCGACTCGCCGTCCTCCAGATGCCCACCCGGGAATTGCCAGCAGCCGTCGCCATGCGACGTGGAGCGCCGCAGGCCGAGGAGGACGCGGCCCTGACGCTCGATGATGACGGCGACGCCAATGCTGGGGAGGCGCATGCGGAAGGGAGGGCTCGTGGTGAACGGTGAACGGTGAATGGTAAGGGGAGGGGGGGTGAGGGGTGAGGGGGACCTACGACCCACGACCTACGACCTACGACCTACTGACACCCCGATTCCCGCAGAGGGAGGTTGGCGTTTCAGGTTGATGCATCCCTTTCGCCAGTTCCGGCGTCTGAGCTTCCGGAACTGTCCTTCTGACCTGTTTGCCCGGATGCCGTGCCATGATTCGACTCCGCTCCCTGCTGTTCCTCGGGTTGCTGCACCTGACCGACCTGCCCGCCCAGGTCCCGACGGTCCGAGTGGACCCTCGTATCGAGTTGACGACAATCGCCTTCCGGCTGATCGGTGCCGAGGAATACAACCAGTGTCAGCTCCCGGGGTACGCCGCCGACATTGATCGGCACTTTGCTCCGTTTCGTGAGCACCCTGCGCTCAAGCTGGCGGCATCGATGCGGGCCACGCACGGCATCGGCTTCGACGCGGTACCGTTTCTGGCGATTGCCCTGACTGATCCGCCGACCCTCGCGGAGCGTGTTGTCATTGGCGCGAACGGCGAGGGACTCAGTGATCGGCGATGGGCCGGCCCCCACGCACGGCAGTTCATAGCGGCCCTGCGGCAGTTCGCCGAGGAGAGCAAGTTCGCGGAGTTCTTCGCAGCGCATCGTGCCCTGTACGACAGCGCCACGGCACGGATGCAGCGCTTCATGGGGGGGCAGGTGGAGTGGCCCTGGTTCACCGCCTTCTTCGGCGAGGCCCCAACGGCGCGCTTCATGGCCGTCCCCGGGATGTGCAATGGCGGCGGCAACTACGGTCCGCGCGTCCTCCCGACAAATGGCCCCGAGGAGCGCTACGCCATCCTCGGAATGTCGCGGGTCGACAGCGCCGGGTTGCCGGTCATGCACGCGGGTGGACTGCCGACGGTGATTCACGAGTTCAACCATTCCTTTGTGAATCCGATGGTGGCGCGTCATCGCGAGGCGTTTCGCGGGGCCGGACTGCAGCTGCTGGCCGACTCGACGGTCCGCGCGATGATGGCGGCGCGCGCCTATGGCGACTGGGAAACGATCGTCAACGAGTCGTTGGTCCGCGCCGCTGTCGTGCGTTACCTCCGCGCCACGCAGGGAGACTCGGCCGCCACGGTCGAGCTCCAGGCACAGGCGTCGATTGGCTTCCTCTGGATCGGCGCCCTTGATTCGGCGCTTGCCGCCTATGAGGCATCGCGCGCGACCTACCAGAAACTCGAGCAGTTCGTCCCGCAGTTGGCAGGGGTCTTCGGCGCTGCCGCACGTGACATCAGGGCGACCGTTGCGCGGCTCGAGGCGAGCCGGCCGAAGATTGTCGCCTTCACGCCGACCCACGGTGCCGCGGAGGTCGATCCGACCGATTCGTTGATCACGGTGCGGTTCGACCGGCCAATGGGCCGCGGCCTCTCGATCAACTACGGCCCCCTCGGTCAGGCGGCAATGCCGAAGGTGGTGGGTCGGTCCTGGGACAGCACGGGTACTGTCCTGACGCTGAAGGTCGGGCTGCAGCCGGCCACGAGCTATCAGATGCTCTTCTTCGGCGCCGGCTTCCGGAGCCGTGACGGCGTGCCGCTCGCGGAGCGGTTGTTCACGTTCAAGACCAGATAGCCGAGTCGCTCATCGCGAGGTACTCTTGGGGCGGCCTCCCGCATCGGGATGGTCGCCCCCTTCGCTTCCGAGGCTCTCATGCGCCGCCTCCTCCTGAACGTCGTCCTTGCGGCCCTCGCGCTCGGCGTGACCGCGCTCCCGGCGCAGCAACGTACCCCGCCAGCGAAAGTGAAGTTGAGCGCAGTCCTCACCGCCTTCCTCGTCGACTCCGGTATTCGGACCACCGCCCTGCCGTGGGCCACCGGCAGCGCCCTCCCGATTCGCTGGGCCACCCCGGCCGCCGTTGCGGTAGCCGATGCGGGCCTGATCAAGGCCGGCACCACGCAGGCTCGCGAAGGCCGTTTCCTCGGCACCCTGGGCGACAGCGTCGCACTCTGGATGCAAATCACCCTGCGCGGCTCCGCAATCGGCTTGACGGGGATGTCGATCGCGCTCGATTCCATGGAGGTCACCGGCCCACGCGGGCAAGGGCGGCTTCTTCCTGACGCGGGAGATGATCGAGCAGGCGCTGAAGAATGACGGCCTCACCTTTCAGCCGCTCAAGTGCAAGCGCGAGACCGAAGGCGCCTCCTACGGCAACCTGGTCGACGCGGTCAAGGCGCCTGGCAAGACGGCGTCGGGCCTCTGGTGGGAGTGGCACATGGAGTCGCAAAACCTGAAGGTGTCGCTGAGCATGCTGTATCGGAAGGCGGAGATGGCGCAGGTGGAGTGTTATTCGGGGTGAGGGGTGATGGATGAT